>NHGT02000030.1 GCA_002170005.2 bacterium TMED144
ACCCTTACCGCTGATCCTGAACCCATACCTGTTGAAGATATACAGCCCAGTGTTTCCGATAGCAGCGCAGTAGCAGATAGTACAAAATGAAATTGAAAAAGATTTTCTTTATCATATTTGTTGGAATTTATACAAATATTCAAGCTCAAGGTCTGAGGGTTACACATATGGAGGGTACTTATGATTTAGATGGAGATGGATTAAAAGAGTTTGCATCTATTGAGACTAGTAATCTCAGAACTAGAGATATATCAGTTGTTAGGTATTATGAAATTGAACAAAATGGTTACCAAAAAATGCTATGGGAATTGCAGTCTCCCAATGGGCAGATTGGAAATTTTGTTGACGTTGAATTAGGCGATTTAGATGGAGACGGCGTACCTGAATTAATTACCATAGCTAACCTTTCAAGCAATGATCAAATTGAATTATTGCAACCTGTTTTATTTTATTATAAGTGGGATGGTCAAAGCTTTAGCGAGGATCCAGGTAGTATGATTAACCTATCTGGGGGTAGAGATTTCATTCGTGCTAATAATTTTGTTCTTTTTGATAAGGATGGAGATATGAATCAAGAAGTAGCTATATCTCTAGGAAGTCCTTTGCGTGAAATAATAATGCTTGATATCAATAATAGTGAAGAATGGATGCTTTCTCAAACCCTAAAACCCAATGGTATGAGTTCGGGCATAGGGGCGTTATATGTTGCCAGTATAGATTGGAATCGAGACGGATTTGAAGAAATCGCTATTTTATCACCAGAGGGAGAGCTATTAAGGGTTCAGCCTTTTTATAATTTAAACTCCAATCTTATACCAGGCCAAAGCGAGACTATTGAAATACCCGGATTAGGCAATATTATATCTAATAGAATATTAACATTTGATTGGAACAAAGACAATATTTCTGATATAGTTTTACCTTTTATGAATGGAGATCTTATTTCAATTACTCTGTTCAATGACTTCATGGATATTGATAAGCTACCTATAGATGGTGGACCTTTGTCTGATATAAGAGTAGCAGATTTTAATCAAGATTCATTTGATGATTTATTGTTGATATCAGGGGATATGAATGTTCTAACACTTGCATATGGAAGTCAATCTGGTATTAATCAGCCACTAGATTATTTCACGTTAGAAGATGGTGGATCGAGCTCATCACAGGTTTTCACAGCTTTACCAATAACTACGCAAGGAATTTATACCGGTACTATTATTGCGTCTGGTTGGGATGGGTTAATTTCGACAACCTTTGTAACAAATTTAGGTTTTGGTCCTGAACCTGAAAAGCCAGATATAATTGCTATTGATAAAACACCTGAAGAAACAATTGAAACATACCCAGATATAATCGAAGAAGAAATTACACTACCAGAAATACCCAAACCCCTTGAGACGATGGGACAACCTTTGCCTGAAGGCATCCTTCCTAAACATATACTAATTGTAAATCAATCTTTTGCTTATACAATACCCGAGGATGAAAATAGAGAGTTTTATAGCTTTAGATGGTTGTCACCTCCTCCAAAAGGGATGTTCTTTCATTATGATTCACAATCAATTAGATGGATTCCAAATGATGAACAACTAGGTGCTTATAAGATAGCGTATAGTATACAGAGAAAAATAGGTGAAGACATTTATCCAACAACAATGGATGCGGATTCGATGCTTACTTATAAGGTTGTGCCTGATCTAGAAGGAGAGGATGAACGATTATGGATTTATGTTAATGACCCACCAATGATAATGACTGAGCCGTTAAAAACTGAATTTGTTGCTGGTGATACATTTACATACAAACCAATTATATCAGATAGAAATATAGATGCAAAAATAAACTATCAACTTGAAAATAAACCCGAAGGTATGTATCTCACTGATAGCGGTACTATTATTTGGAGAACAGACTCTACACATATTGATGTATATGATGTAAGATTAGTAGCAAGCGACGGATTTGATAGATCCACACAAAACTTTACGCTCTTTGCTCGAGCAGGAATCAAAATTATTTCTCAAGCCCCAAATGAGGGACAAGTAGATAAAGAATATAATTATAAAGTTGATATATGGAGGCCTGATTTAGAACATATATTAACATTCTCGCTCGATTACGCACCAAGCGGAATGAAAATAGATAAATCAGGTTTGATAACGTGGAACCCAGCTCCAGAACAAATAGATAATCAAAGTTTTAAAGTTCGAGTAAATCATGGGATAGCAGTTGATACACAAAATGTATCAATTTTTGTTAATCATCCTCCAATAATTCGATCATCACCCCTTAAGATGAATGTTGTAAACCTAGGCGAAGAATATAGATTTCAACCTGAAATTATAGATCCTAATAAAGATGATAATCTAATTTTCACTGCCCTAGAAATGCCCGACGGAATGAGAATGGACCCTTATACTGGTATGATCGTTTGGGAACCTACACGCGATAACATTGATTTTTCAAATTTAAAAATTGAAATAAGTGATGGTAAAATCAATTCTTTTATTAACTCGCATTTTTTTGTAAATGCACCAATAAACATAGTATCTATACCCCCTATACAAGCTATAGTTGGGACGGACTATGAATACAATGTAATGACTTCTGATATGAATCAAGGTGCTCTACTATCATATGATGAAATTATTGCTTTAGACCAAGTTGAAAACTTTAGAATTTATTCAATTCAAATCAGTGATGATGTTTATATTGAAAATATAGATAGGTACATTGCAGATTGGAACAATAGTGAATCCGTTTACTTAACTGATGGTGAATCCGAAGATTCTCTATCACTTGCAGTTTCAAGATTAAATTTAAAAAAATATGTAAATAATGTTTTTTGGGAAGATGATAGACTAAATATTATAGTTGAATCAATTGACGACAGGACAATAGCTATAAAAGATATACTTTGGGAGTTCTTTCAAGGAAATAAAGGTCGCCCCCCACGAATTACTGCAAAAAGAGTAGGGCCTTATAAATATACCCTTGTTGACTTTCCTGATGGAATGGAAATTGATGAATTTTCAGGGACCATAAAATGGAAGCCTACTCTAGATCAAGTCGATAATCAAAAAGTCACATATGTTGTTTCAGATGGATTTACAAAAGATGAACAATCCTTTGATATTTATGTAAATCATAACCCGCTTATCATATCGAACCCTCCAATTTCTGCAATGGTAGGTCAAATTTTTAAATATGATATACAAGTAGAAGACAGTAATAAAGATTCTGATTTATTGTTTTCTTTAAAAAAAGGTCCTCAAGGTATGCAAATGAGCAGAAATGGAAAAATTGTTTGGATACCGAAACCATCACAAATAAATGAAAATAATTTTACATTTGAGGTATCAGATGGATACAGTAGCGATTCACAGGAAGGAAAAATATTTGTTAATATAAATCCTAGCATAATTTCCACGCCGCGACCCGTTGCCCTTACCGGTCATGAATATAAATATCGGGTCGTGGCGGAAGATTTAAATAGTGATAAAGTTGCGTACAGAGCAGTAAAATTACCAAAATATTCCACATTTAGTAGAAAAACAGGCATGCTAATGTGGAAACCAAGGCCTAATCAAAGAGGGCCAAACGATATAATTGTAGTAGCTGTTGATGAAAGNGGCGCAATCACATCACATGAGTTTCAAATTCATGTTTTTGAAGATCCCAGCGCAAGACAAATGATTAATACGGGTTGGCCATTNCTATTGTCATTTGTAGGTATAATGTTCGCGTGGGGGATGGCGCAAATTTAAATTATTTTTTTCAAGATTTTTTGTGTGTTCTGTTTGTTTAAGTAAAAATTTGACTTAACTATGAAGAATTTCAAATCTATTTTCGAAATGTTTAGTTTTCTCAACTTTACATAATCTTTTTCAGTTGTTACGATTGACAAAGCATTCATTATTTTTGATAACTTAGCAATATTGTTAATATCTTCTTGATCGTAATTGTGATGATCACGAAATTTAAAATGATATAATATATTTACATTTTCTTTCAAAAGACTCGATTCAAAAGAGCTGGGATCTCCTACACCTGATACGGCAATCACTTTATCTTTACTAAAATTACCTATAGATGATTCAGCAAAGATTTTCTCTAATTTGTAAGAACTATAAAATACATTTTCATTAAAATATTTCTCAACTAAATGAGAGACTTTAGGTTCAGGGTTAATTAAGTTATTTTTTGTAAAAATGACAAAATCAGCTCTACTAATACATTTAACGGGCTCTCTAAGCATTCCAAAAGGGATCATTCTATAGTCCTCAATTCTGTTAAAAGCATTTAATAAAACTATGTCTATGTCTCGGTATATTTTTCTAGTTTGAAATCCGTCATCAAATAATAATATGTCAACTTTATTTTTTTTTAACAATTGTAAAGCGGAATTAAATTTATTTTTGCCTACGGCTACAGGAACGTTTCTTAACGCACTGCTTAAAAATATTGGTTCATCACCGTAATCTTCAACTTTTGAATTATTATCAGCATTTATCAAAATTTTTATATCTTTATTTTTTCTTCCATAGCCTCTTGATACAATACCAATTTTCTTTCCATTTTTAATTAAATGATTTGCAAAAAAGATTATAGCTGGTGTTTTACCTGTTCCACCTAAACTTATATTGCCAATACTAATTACTTTAACTGGCAACTTCTTTGGCTTCAACATTTTTAAATCATATAAAAGGTTTTTTATATTAACTAGTAACCAAAAAANAGGAGATATTGGAATAAGTATATATTTTATTATTTTATTAATGATATTTATTCTTTGAAGTATGACATAGCCTGTTTTTCAAGTTCGTCTAATGAATGTTTTAATAAGCTAACACACTCGCCAAAATCATCATTAACATTAAAAGATATAGGCTTTCCGTATATTTGCACCATATTACCAAATGGCTTAGACAGGTAAAAAGTATGCCAATTTTTAAAAGACCAAAACTTAGAAGTCTGTCCAGAAGTCGGTACTATTACAGCTCCCGTTCTNATAGCTGCTTTAATTGCACCCGCCTTTGGTTTTTTCGCTGGCCCTTGCGGACCATCAGGTGTAATAGCAAATAGATTGCCTGGTTTATTAAGAATGCTCAACATTTTATTGTAAGCTTCCTTACCACCATCTGTTGATGAGCCCCTTACAATATTCCAACCCAATTTTTTTCCCACTTTTGATATTATTTCAGCATCAGGGTGGTGATTGCTTGCCATACCATAGTAATTCTTTTTAGATAATGACATAAAGGTAGTGAGTAAAGTGCTATGCCAACTTGCAATTATAACTGATTTTCCAGATTTTAAGGCATCTTCATAGTAATTATCATTTATGGTCTCAATTTTATTCGTATTGTATAAAAATCTTAAAAGCAATGGACCTAAGAGTGAACCTATGAGTACTAAAATTCTATTCTTAAATCTTTTCTCGTTCTTTATGTTTGTCATTATGTTTTTTGTAATATTTTATTTGCAATTCTTTCATATGAACCCGGATAGCCAAGAAGCTTTCTAATTTCGCTAAAACTATAAAGCATTTTTTTTCTCATTTCAGATTTATGCAATAATGGAGATAATTCCTTAACAATTGATTTAACATTCATATTAGACTGAATCAGCTCAGGCACGGCCCTTTTGCCCAAAAGAATATTGACAATAGATATATATTTAGACTTGTTAAATATGTTTAAAATAAAATTCGAAATATAAGAAAGCTTGTAACAGACTACTACGGGAGTATCAAGAACAGCGCATTCAAGAGTTACGGTTCCAGATGAGGCTAGGGCAAGCTTAGAGCAAGATATTGCGACCTGAATATTATTTGCTTCAACTAAGAAATCTTCCGTATTTGGAATGGAAATGCCTGGCGATTGACCCACCAGTATCTTTAGATCAGGTGCTATTTCTTTCAGTTTTTTTACTGTTTTTAAAAAGATTGGCCAGTGCTTGTCTATTTCATGTTGTCTACTACCTGGAAGCAGGATTAAATATTCATCTTTATCACTGAGGTTATGCTTTTTTAAGAAACTTAGCTTTTCATTAATAGAAATGCTTATATCTGAAAATGGGTGGCCATAATAACCAGTAGGTATTTTATTTTTCTCAAACCATTCTTTTTCAAAAGGGAAAATGCTAATTGCTTGGTCAATGTACTTAATAAAATATTTTTTTCTATTCTCTTTCCATGCCCATAATTGTGGTAATATAAAGTATGTAATAGGTATCTTTAAACCTGAAATATTTTTTGACAATCTCAAATTAAAGCCTGGATAATCGATCAATATGATTCTATCAGGCCTAATTTCTCTAATTTTACCTAATGTTTCACCCATTACATTTAATAAAAATGGTAATTTTTTTACCACCTCAGTAAGACCCATAACTGCAAGATCATTTGTATGATAAATCAATTTTAGTCCCTCTTTTTTCATAAGGTCACCCCCATGACCTATAAAATGAGAATTGGGATATAGTTTTTTTATTGATTTTATAAGTTTAGAACCATGCAGGTCTCCAGATTGTTCACCTGCAATAACAAAGAAAGTCTTTTTACCAACTTTTTTCATGTATTTTTTTAAAAGGAATTTATTCTCAAAAATAATAATAAAGATACTAGGAGAATATTTTGAAGTGTTCGTTTTTCTGTTTTTAATGTTTTAGCTAATGAGGTTGGAATGGTGTCATAATTTCTAAAAGTATTATTTATTCTTGGTAGAATAGACGGAACTAACTTTTTATAAGTAATATATTCATCTCCAAATTTTTTTTCAAGTGCCTCTTCCTCCAGCGAAATGATTAAACTGTATTGTATCAAAAAATATACNAAAGTAATTGAAGAAATTGTAACAACGTAAACNGAGCCTGCTACAAAAGCAAATCCAACATATATCATCATATTGCCAATATATAATGGATTTCTGACTATTGAATAAGGGCCAGACTTACAGATGGATGATGCACCAACATTCATTGTTCTAGTTTCTCCTCCAGCAAAAGAAACCGATCTTAATCTAATTATTTCACCNATGACTATTAGNANTATTCCTAATAAAAAGTAAGGGCTATTTGGTCTTGCAAAATATAACATCATTAAAAGTANAGGAATNGGTGTAAAGCTTCGACNTTTAAAGAACAAATTTCTAATATNCATTTTTATCCTCNATAATTTTATTTTGAATCTTCATTGCAATTTCTAATGCATTTCTTCCAGATAATCCATCGACCAANGGTTTNTCTTTTTTTTGAATAGAATTTACAAAATTAATTAANTCATACTTTANTGCATCCCTCTTNTNAATTATTGGTTTCTCATAAAAAATTTGTCTNTGNTTGCCATTTGTTTCCATGATNGCAGACATGATTGCTTTTTCGTCTTTTTGATTAGCNTCCATTGCTCTATATATTTCNGTTATTGAAGCTAAAAANTCAATTGTAATGTATAGGTCTTGTTGAAATANTTTAATTTTTCTAACCTTNTCNTTAGCTATTCTACTTGATGTTATNTTTGCTATAGAACCATTTTCAAACNTTATTCTAGCATTTGCAATGTCTATTGAGTTTGTCATNATNGAAACGCCATTCGCGTTAATACTTTNNACNTTAGAATTTACTANNGATAGNGCAAGATCAATATCNTGAATCATTAAATCTAAAACTACTGGAACATCTGTTCCNCTNCTNGTATAGGGAGCCANTCTTTGTATTTCTAGGTATTTTGGGTCTAATTCCAATTCTTGCAAAGGAAACAATGCTGGATTAAATCTTTCTATGTGGCCAACTTGTATCAAAACGTTATTCATATTTGCTATTTGAATTAAGTCATCAGCTTCTGAAACTGTACTTGTGATTGGTTTTTCTATTAGGACATGTTTCTTGTTATTTAAAAAAAATTTAGATACTTCGTAATGTGTTTTTGTTGGTGTTACAATAGAAACAGCATCAACGTGCTCAATTAATTCATTGTAATTTTTAAAATTCCTAATTTTATATTTTTTAGCTATTGACTTTGAAATTTGTAAATCGGTATCGAAAACGCCGACTAAATCAACATTAACCAATTTACTATAATGTTTTACATGGTGTTTACCTAAATGGCCAACCCCTACAACTGCTATTTTTACTTTTTTTATTTTTTTCACTTTAAAATATTCTTTCAAATTTAATTAATAGTTCGTTATTAATTAAAACTATAACTCTTGCTTTTAATATCATCTTTTACCAATTTATTCTTATAGAATTCAAGAACATAGTAAAAATAAAGAGAAAAAAATGAACGGTAACTCAAAAACAAGTATTGGATTATTAATACCTGCAACATCCTTTATAGTTTTTATAATAGCTATTTACTTTGAAAATTTTTCATTTAGTATGTTCTCCTCTATTTGCGGAATATTGATATGGTTTCTTTATGCAGCAGTTATGCAAACCAAGCTTCCAAATGTTACTGGCAACATAATCATATTATTCGGTTTATTAATATCTATTAGCTATTTTTTAAATTTTGGAATATCAAACAATATGTTTGGTGGAATAGATTTTAGCAAAGAAACGATTATAGGATCTTTAATGATTTTATTAATCTCGGTTGTGCTTGGAGTTTTATTTAATAATTCTTTTTCAGTAAGGGAAGCATCTAGATCAACTGATTATAATTCTAGCAAAGACATAGAAGTTGAAAATAAAAAAAATATACCCACAAAAGAATCAGAACGTAATAAAGCCTACCCGGAAGAGGAAGAGTACGAGGAATATTACCCGGAAGAGGAAGAGTACGAGGAGCAGCTAATCTATAGCAAAACTAAGCTGATTATTTAGTTGCTTTACTAAATGATATATTTTTTTCTCATTTTTAATTTTACTTTTTATGCAATTACATGCGTGTATAATCGTTGTATGATCCCTACCGCCAAAATAAAT
>NHGT02000031.1 GCA_002170005.2 bacterium TMED144
ATGATCAGTTAATATGTATGGATGAACTTGAGCATAAACCAATGGTTCTATCAAATTCAAAGCTAAAAGAGTTCAATTTTGAATATTGGGATATTATCGATGAGCCAAAAGTGCAAAGCGATGTTTCTCTACCTATTTGTTTTAGCAAAGTAAAAGAGCTAGTTGATTGTTTGAAAAATAAAACTTGAATTTAATTGAGTAGAAATGCGGTATATTTTATTAATTACTTTTTATTAAATTCTTTAATCAATACTTTATACTCTAAGAGGATTATTCAAATGAAAAAATTATTTTTATTCGTATTCATGATACATTCAGTATCTATTTTTGCACAAGAAGCAGATGTATCAGGTGGAATCGCAACTGTGCAGTTCTCAGCAACTGGTATCAATGATATGGAAAATCAAGCATTCTTCAATTATTTTCTTCAAGAGCTTGATAATGCATCTGAAGATGCATTCCAGGACCAAGCTGCAATTGGAGAAAAAGTCAATGCCCTAGCCCTTGGATCAAGCGATTGTTATACCGCTGAATGTATGAAAGCTGCTTTAGATGCCTTGGCAGCTGATCAGTTAATCGCTGGCTCTTTATCTTTTGCAAAAAATAAATACCGTGTTAAGCTTCAACTTTTAGACCCATCTAAAGCTGAAAAACCTAAGAAATTCTCTATTCGTTATAAGGGAGAGGTAGATGGCTTTGTAACTGAGCTTCAAATCTTAGCTTGGGAAATGATGGGGAAAAATCCACCTGGATCATTAACTGGTAAAAGAAAACCAAGCACTGAAAGTATCCTAGAAAATCCATTGTTCAAAACAGGCATTCTTGTTGGAGCGGGAGCTTTTGGAGTATCAAATTATTTAGCAAAATCAGCCGGTGCGAGCGAATCTGAGGATTTAGCTAATGGTCAAGATAAGAACTGGAGCGGGTACCAACAAGCCTACGATGCTCACATGACAAGTGCTGATAATGCAAGAACCGAAGCTCTATTATCCTTACTAATAGGTGCTGCTGCTTTAGGCTATGCTTACTATGATGGTGTATTTGATGAGCTATTTGGGCTAAAGGCCGAGCAAAATGAGACCCTGGCTCTTGAAAAAAGCAAATTAAACTCAGCTATTATAGAAAACGATTAAATCAAATACGTTCCTTTTGTTATCTTAAGTCCTTTTTTGGACCATGTAGCAACTTCAGGCTCTTGACCTTTTTTCCCGCGAATCGCAGCACAGCCAACTTCGCCAGATTTTGAAAGAGCAACGATCTTATCGTTAAAATCAACTTTTGACGGACCGCCGTTAATATCGATTATTCTTTTGCAGACATCCTCGCAGGCCTCCTGCGGGGATCTGCCATTTCTCATGAGCTCAACACCTAAAAATGAACCACAAGATCGGATCATTTCCTCTCCTCTGCCTGTCGCTGCAACTGCTCCAACCTCGTTATCAAGATAGAGCCCAGCTCCTATTATCGGTGAATCACCAACTCTTCCAGGAATCTTCCATGCCAATCCACTGGTTGTAGTTATGCCTGCAATATCACTATTCTTATCAACTGCAAGGATATTGATCGTACCTGTAGTCCTTTCTTGATCGTAATTTCCGTCAGCTGGAGGAAAATAATCGTCTTTATCTGAAAGATTCTCTTTCCATTTTACCCAAATTTTGCGCGTACTCTCTGTTAATAAGTTCTCGATCTTAAAACCATGCATTTTTGCAAAATTTTGAGCCCCTTCAGCGACTAAATGAATATGATCAGTTCGCTCCATAACTAGTCTAGCTACAGATGATGGTGTTTTGATACCCTCCAAAGCTGCAACAGATCCACAATTGTGGTTTGGACCATACATTATCGATGCATCTAATTGCACAACACCATCTTCGTTTGGAAGTCCACCGTATCCAACAGACGTATCTCTTGGATCAAGCTCTGTCACATTAGCTGATTTTTCAATAGCATTCAACAGTGATCCATTTTTGCGAAGTATATCCCAACCAGGCTTAAGAACATCTTCTGCCCAGTCTTTTCCCCTGCTGCAAAGAATGATAGGGTTGTTCATTTTTTTATTTTTTGCTGTAGTTGTAAAGCTTTTTGCACTAAGAAGTGGCAAAGAAATACCAAGGGAAGATAGTGATTTGATAAATTTTCTGCGATCGATCATAGATATAATCTCCTAATAATTTTGTAATATCAATATAAATCAGCTATTTATAGATTTCAACAGCCTTAGTTTTTTTGCGATATTGAAAAAAAAATATTATTATAGGATAATGGAAAAATCAAAATTAAGAGAGAATGTTATTATAAAAGATCCAAAAATATCATCTCACGCATTCATAGCAAAAGGAGCAAGGGTTATTGGTGATGTTATAATGAGGGATTATAGCTCTATCTGGTACAACTCTGTTGCTAGAGGTGATATAAATCAAATAATCATTGGTGAACGCTCCAATGTGCAAGATAACAGTGTTATTCATCTTGAAAACGATCAAGGCGTCATCATTGGAAATGATGTTACTATTGGTCACAACTGCATTATTCATGGCTGCTCAGTAGGAGATGGTGCTCTAATTGGTATGGGTTCGATAATTATGAACGGGGCAAAAATAGGGAAAGGAGCTGTGGTTGGAGCAGGTGCTCTAATCACTGAAAATATGGAAGTTGAAGATTATACCTTAGCCGTTGGTCTTCCTGCAAAAATCATTAAAACTCTTTCTCCTGATACCTATGATAAAAATGTTCAATGGGCAAAGAAATATGTACAGTTATCTGAAATTCATAAAAAACACTTTGGATATAAAGAGTGAAACAGGGAAGAAATGACCCTTGCCACTGCGGCAGCCAAAGAAAATACAAGGATTGTTGTGCAAAAACTTCTCTCAATTCGCAGTATCAGAAAGTTTTTGGAATATTTATTGTTGTTGTGGTCGGCGCTTGGTTTTTGTTGGATATTTTCAGTTCATTAAAAAATGCTGGAAGCTCATTGCCTACTAACAGAGTTTGGTCTGAAGAGCATGGTCACTGGCATGAAGTTGGAGTCGATAACCATCCTNAATCATACAGTAAGAGACCTCCCGGGCTTGCTCCCAAAGGAAAAGTTTGGTCTGAAGAGCATGGTCACTGGCATAACATCGTTCCTCCCAAGAACCCAAATTTTGAAAGATGATCACTGAAACAAATTTTATTCTTCTTGAGCTTGTAATATAAATTCTTTATTTTTTTTTGCATTTTTCGAGGTAAGATATGCAAATAGTGCTCGCTACGCACAATAAAGGGAAGATGTCAGAGATAAACAATCTTCTTTCCTCATCATATGAGGTTATGACGCTTGATCGTTTTCCTAAAATTAAGGAGATACCTGAAACCGGTAAAACCTTAAAAGAAAATGCCTTCATAAAAGCAAGAACTGTATTCGAAATGACAGGTCTGCCATCTCTTGCAGATGACACCGGTCTTGAAGTAAAGTCATTAGGAGGAGACCCAGGTGTATTTTCCGCAAGATATGCTGGAGAGCAAGCATCTTACCAAGACAATTGCCAAAAACTGTTGAAAAATATGATGCGCGTACCAAAAGAAGACAGAGAGGCAAAATTTAGGACTGTCATAGCCTACAAGGATGATAATAGAGAGCTTTCTTGCGACGGATCTGTAAAGGGTGAGATAGCACAATCGCCTAAGGGAAGTTTTGGCTTTGGTTATGATTCGGTATTCTATTATCCGCCTCTTGAAAAAACTTTTGCTGAATTAAGCGAAGAAGAAAAGAATAGCATTTCTCATAGAGGCCGTGCATTGCGTAAGTTCTTATTATTATTTAATGATAAGAAGTAATTTTACTGAAAGGAATAGATTATAGCTCCAACGTTAACGGATTTTTAAAAACACTCTTGTTTTAACAATTTAACTATAACCGTTTAGAGGAGGCTGTTCTATCAGAAATAGAACAAATATAATCGCATTTTCTTTTTACAGCATGGCACTGATGTTGCAATTGCACTCAATGTCCTTTGCGTCTGGTTTTATAAAAGTATCTAATAATATTGACAATTATGCCATAGATCCTTTCAAGAAAAAGAAATCTCTGTTTGCAATATACTATGATTCTACATCATATGTTTATCGCGGCATATTAAGGTCCCCTATAAAATCAACATTTATCACAGAAATTGAAAAAGATTGGTCCTTTATTTACATCAGCGAAATATCTGAAAGTTCAATATTAAAAATTCCTTATATCTCGACAGTTGAAAATTATTTGAATAAAAGAATGCTTTTCCAAAGACAAAACAATCTATTAAAAATGATCAACGACACATTAATTGTAGATCAAGAGTCATCGAGAATTTTACAAGACAATAGAGGGTCTGGAATTGAATTCATAGGTATCGATGCAGGGCGATTAGGCAGGGTTTCTTTAACTGCTAGAGGCAATGTTACTCTAAAAGGCAATCTTGTTTTTCAGGATACTGAACTTGTTCGATCAAAATTAAATGAGACTCGCAATACACATTTAGAATTTGATCAAACTCAAAGGATAAGTGTTGAAGGAAAAGTTGGGGACAAGGTCTCAGTAAATGTTGACCATGACTCAGAAAGGGATTTTAATTGGGAGAATAATTTAAGGATAAATTATAAAGGAGAAGAAGATGACATTATTCAATCATTGGATGCCGGAAACGTATCGTTATCATTGCCTGGTTCTCAATCTTTAATGGGTTCTGCTAGCCATCAAGGTCTTTTTGGTGTTAAGACTGTTTCTAAGCTTGGACCTATGGACATTACTGCTATTGCATCAATTGTCAATACAGAAAAAAAATCCCAGGAATACAAAGGAAGAAGTGAATCTCAATCTTTTAAGATCAAGGATTACAATTTTGTAAGGAATAAATATTTCTTCATTCATGAGTGGTTTCGAAATGGCACCTCCTCTATAGTTGAAGGCCGCCAAGTCTATATACCATCTTTTTACCCCTTAGTGGATGGATTACATAGGATTGGAAATATAGTGGTCAGAAATTTTGAGCTTTATCAACTTGATCAATCAACAAATTCTGAAACAAACCCTGGCACTGCTTATGCTAATCTAGATAATCCCCAGGAGAGTTATGATCAAACAGGAAATTTTAAACGCTTGGAGCAAGGTCAAGACTATATCTTAAGTGAGGATCTTGGCTATATTAGATTAAGGCAAAAGGCAAACGACGAGGTCTTAGGCTGTACTTATGTCCTAGTTGACAGAGAAAGTGGCGATACTCTTTCTGTTATAGGGCGAACTGTATCAGAAATAAATGATTATTTAGAAATGAAAATGATTAAGCCGCGAAATCTTGTCCCTTCTCATCCAGTTTGGCCGTTGATGTTTAAGAATGTTTATTATCTTGGAACAAATAACATAAATAAAGAAGGTTTTGAATTAAGAATTATTAATGACAGGCTATCTGTGCCAAGTCACCTTGATTTAAAAGGAGCCCCTTATATAACATATTTTGGATTAGACAGTTTGAATGAAAGCGGTGTTCGAACATTTGATCAAAAAGTTGACCTTACTAATTCAAATGTCATCAGCTTGGTTGATGGAGAATTGTTTTTTCCCGCATTTCACCCCTTTGCAGCAGACTCTCTCCCAGATGGAAACCAAACCCAAGGACTGAAAGGTTCGCTTGGTGAGGGAAAGATGTACTTTAGCAGTCAACAAACCCAAATCAACAATGATAGTCGCTTTACTATCGAAGTGGACTATGCTAATCAAAGTGGAACAATAAACCTTGGATTTATGATTGTTGAGGGCAGTGAGCAGGTTTTTAAAGGAGGCATTCCTCTTAAGCGCGGGATAGACTATCAAATTGATTACTTCAGTGGCACAGTGGTCCTCCTTTCCGATGATGTTGATCCTAATGCTGATATTAAAGTCACTTTTGATAATCACCAGATTGTTACATTTGATAAGAAAACGATTTTAGGTATTCGTTCACAAATGGATTTTGGAGAGAATTCGTTCATTGGAGGAACTGCTTTATATTATAATCAATCTGTAGTGAACGAAAAGGTTGAGGTTGGTTACGAACCAATGAGAAATTTTATTTGGGGTTTGAACGGGCGAATGCAGAGAGAAATACCTTTCTTAACAAGAGCCTTAGACAGGTTGCCGACTATTGAAACAGATAAAGCTTCTCGTATATCATTTGAAGGAGAATTTGCTCAAATTTTACCCAACCCCAACCCCATCAATAACTCTGCAACTGGAGATAGGAATGGTGTTGCATTTATCGATGATTTTGAGGGCTCAAAAAGAACTACCAGTATTCCAATTTTAAGAAGATTTTGGAAGGAGTCTTCTGCTCCAATTGACCTATATTCTCGCAAATCCTTTAATCAGAGAAAAAGAGCAAACCTTCGCTGGTTCAATCCATTCATGCAAGTTAGGACCAAGGATATTTGGCCAAATCTATCGACCTCTATTCAAGCTCAGAATGAAACAACCGACATTATGGTTTTGCAATATGATAAAAAAGACTATCAAATAAATATGTCAAATGATTCCTTGTGGGGTGGTATCATAACCCCGTTTTACTCTGGAGATTATGATCAGACACAAACGAAATTTTTCGAAATATGGATAAAAGGTGATGAAGGAACTCTATCAATTGATTTGGGACAAATAAGCGAAGACAGAGATGGCAATGGTGTTTTAAACACAGAGGATATACCTGTTGGTGGACTGATTGGGGATGGCATATTGGATGATGAGGAGGATATTGGTATAGACGGTTGTAGTGATTCTTTTGAAAATGGATGGGGCGGATGTTTGAGCAAAGAAGGATTGACTTATGCAGAATATAAAGAATTAGGCGAGGTTGAACTTATCAATACTAGCAATGATGTCGAGGATGACGATCCCAATGGAGACAATTGGGAATATAATGAGGGTAGCTCTGATTATTCCAAGATCAACGGCACTGAGGGCAATGCACTGGATGCTGGTAGGTATCCAGATACAGAAGATCTAGACAGAACAGGATTTTTAGATAGAACCAATGATTACTTTACTCGATCTTTTTCTTTAGCAGACACTGTCTTTTTAGCTGGGCAAACAAAAAAAGATGGAGCTTTCACTGGATGGAGGTTATATAGAATACCATTGAATGAATTTTTACCAATAAGCAATTTGCAAAATAGAGAATGGAATAATATTCATCATCTAAGATTAAGATTAAGCGATATCGCTGATCAAGGAAGTGTACAGATTGCTAAAATAGAATTGGTTGGGAACGAATGGCAAGAGTTAGGTCTTGCAAGAGGATCCTTTGAAAATTTTACCAAAGAAAGTTCAGATTCAACTTTTGCGATTTCTGTTATTAATACTGATGACAATGCTAGTTATCAACCTCCTAAAGGAGTTAAGGGAGAATATGATCAAATCAATCAAATACGATCCAAAGAACAATCTCTAGTATTGAAATTTAATCAATTACCCCCTAGAACATCTGGAGCTGCCATAAAATCAATGATAGCGCTTAGCGGAGATCGCGCCCAAAGTTATTTATCTTACGATAAGATGAAAATGTATGTGCATGGCTCTGGTATAAATATAGGCAATGAGAATTCAGATGTTGAAATGTTCATGCGGTTTGGTTTTGGGGATAATTATTATGAATTGAGACAACCTGTTTACACTGGATGGGATGAAGGCAAAAATAGAAATTCCATTAACCTTGATTTGAAATGGTTAACAGCTTTGAAATTAAAAGATAGCACATCGGTAAGAAAGTTTAGAGAAACGGATATTTTTGCTGATTCTATTAATTTTAAAGAATACAGATTTACTGATGAGCTGGGCATAGAAACAGGAAAAAAAATAACTATCAAAGGTAATCCTGCATTGAATAGAATTCAGTTTTTTGTTGTAGGAGTAATTAATATTTCAGATCAACCCATTGATGGAGAGGTGTGGTTAGATGAGTTACGATTAAGCGGGGTCAACAAAGAAAGGGGCATATCCATGAGAATGCAAAGCAGGCTCAATATTTCCGATATTGCAAACACCTCTTTTGCTTACCGAAGGCAGGATGCGGATTTTCATGTCCTCCAATCCCGCTTAGGCAGTAATAGATCTACAGAAAGTCTCAATCTCAATTCAGGTATAAATTTAGATAAATTTCTTCCTTCTGAATGGGGCATAAAATTACCAGTCACTACAAGTTTTGCAAATTCAATCTCACGACCAAAATATTTTCCGGGCCAGGACATCATAGTAAATGAAAACAATACTCCAGATTCTATCTTGTCATTATCGACGAATATGAATCTATCAATTACATTTTCTAAACCATCTAAATCTGATAATAATTTATTAAAATACACTTTAGATAAAATAAATACACGATTTTCAATAAACAGACAAATGATGTCCAATGAAATTCAGAAGGAGGTTTTGGCTGAGTCTTATCAAGGGCAAATGAGCTATGCATTGCCTTTTGGGAGAGATAATTACATTAAACCGTTCAAAAGATTGGCTTTCATACCATATTTAGGGGAAAAAATGAAAGACACTCAGGTTTATTACTTGCCCTCTGCTTTTAATGCATCGGTTAATTTCAATGAAAGACTTGGACAAAGAACCCCCAGAAGGGGAGATAGATCCCCAGATGATTACAATTTTGGATTGAGTCAATCTTATATTTTGGATTATAAATTAACAGATAAGATAAATACAAAATATACTCGTTCTGTGAATAGCAATATGAACGAATATAGAGGGTACATTGCTAATAATTTATTTAAAGGGGATATTGGCTTTGTATCAGATAGAAATGAAAATTTTAGCTCATCTTTTTCTCCAAAATTAACAGAATGGTTGAATCCGAATTTTAACTTTTCTTCAAATTACAGATGGAGCAAATCGCAGGATAAAAATATTGAGGGTTCAAATATTGGCAATCAGGTTCGTTTTACAACAGGGACTAGTTTTAATTTATCAAGAATGATTGAATCATATTATACCCCCAAACAGGTCCCGCCCCAAAGAGCCCCATCTGAACGAACTCGCTCAAGATCTAGATCGCGAAGGACTCAAACAAATGAACCCAACACTACAAATACCAATAGTCAAGAAAATATCAGTGACAAAGACAAGGATAATTTTATTTTGAGGTATGTGCATTCAATATCAAAAAGAATAAACCCTATTAATTTTTCTTATACAGAAAATTTAAATAAAACAGGAGTTGGTGTTCTAGGTGATGTTCCTTTTAGCTATAGAATTGGTTTAAAAAAATATCATGGATTAGACCACTCTGAGCAGGTTGGAACTAATACAGGTAATTTTGACCATAAGAAGGATTTTTCGATTCGATCAGGAATTAGCTTGTCTCGCTCCATTTCATTTTCTTTTAATTATGCTCAAAATCTATCAACCAATATCCGTGGATCAGGATTGCAACAAAGATCGATGACAAGGGACTACTTGTCATATGGAAAATTTTTAGAAAATGGCTTCCCATTTGTAGGATGGTCAATAAGAATGACCGGCCTTGAAAGAAATCGTATTATAGGAAAATACATTAAGACTATGAGTATTGATCATGCGCTCAATGGAAAGGAAAATAGAGCTTGGCAGTTTGATAAATTTAATGGCCCCGCACTTTCTTTTTTAGGTATTGAAGATTTTATATCTAAGTATGGTGACAATGAAAGAACGTCAAGGGTAAATATGAACTTTTCACCACTAATAGGTGCTACTTTATCATTGAATAAAGGCGTAACAATGACAATTAGACATAATAGAACAAATTCAAGAGAAACCACCTCTAATGGAGGACAGAAAATCTTCAATGATCAATCTTACCTTATAACAGCTAATTATTCACATAGAGGTGGATTTGAAATACCTCTACCTTTTTTTGATAATTATAAAATAAATAATCAGGTTAACTTTACTTTTAATTTTGACATGAATAAAAATCAAACCTTACAAAAATCACTCGAAGCTAATAAATTTGCTGAAACAGCTTTCACTTCTAGTTGGAAATCTGGAATGCGATTGACATATTCATTTTCTGAATCTGTAAGTGGTAGTATGATTTGGGAATANAGAGAAAGTGATTCAATGCATACCGGAAAGAGGGTAGATAGAGATTTTGGATTTGATGTAAATTTAGCTATTAGAGGATAATGAAATATATATATGCAATAAGTCTTTGTTTAGTGTATGAGCTCTGTGGCCAAGCAAGAGTTCCAAATTTTAGTGCCAAAAATGCTTTTAACGAGCTGATAAAGCAGTGCGAATTTGGGCCTAGAGATCCTGGATCAGAAGGTCATAAAAAAGCATTAGAATACTATTTAACAATTTTTAATAAAACAGCTGACACTACTTTTGTGCAAGAATTTGACGATATTATGCCAAGAACTAGGAAAAAAGTCAAAATGAGCAATGTGATCGCTCAGTTTAATCCCAAAAATAGCAAGCAGATAATGATTTCTGCGCATTGGGATACACGCCCTTGGGCTGAAAATAGTTCTACGATCATGAGAAAAAATCAACCAATCATTGGTGCAAATGATGGAGCAAGTGGAGTTGCAGTAATATTAGAGCTTGCAAAGATCATGAAAAAAAATCCCCCACCTATTGGCGTAAGCTTAGTTCTTTTTGATGCAGAGGACTATGGAACAAGCGCAGATTCCTGGTCTTATGCAAAAGGATCACAATTTTTTGCGCAAAATATTCCCATTAACTACCCAATGTATGCGATTAATCTAGATATGATAGCAGATCGAGAGCCCGAATTTTACATCGAAAGATATTCTTATCAGCAAAATCCAGCCTTAGTTTTAGAGCTTTGGGAGCTTGCCGATTCTCTAAATCTGGACACTTTTAAAAAACAAGCAAAATACACTATTTTTGATGACCATGTGCCTTTATATCAAATGGCAGGCATACCTGCTATAGACATTATAGATTTTGATTTTCCAAATGAAAAAACAAACTATCATCATACACATCAAGATATTGTTCAAAATTGCTCGCCAAAAGGCTTAGGTGAGGTTGGAACGTTAATGTTAAACCACATTTACAACATTAAATGAACGATTTAAGACCTAAGCTAATTACTCTTTACGTTATGGCTATAATTTTGTTTTCTAGTTGCGAAGATACAGAGATCGCCCAAGAACCTGACCCACTTTCAAACTTTAATTTTGCCTTTTTGCAATCTTCTGAAAAATTTTACTTTAGTATTTCTGCATCTAGATCATTTAACAATTCTAAGCTTGACTCGGTTGTGGCTGTTTGGATGGGTACCGATTCTTCTTCAGTGCCTGATACGATAAAATTATTTGATGATGGTACTTTAGGTGATATCATACCAAACGATAATATATTTTCAAGAAGAATTGCTAATTCTTCATCAGCATTGAGCAATATTGTTATAAACCCTATTCCCTCTAGAGATAATCTATATGCCTCTATTGTAGCAGTATACGGGAATACTGTAAAGTCCATTCCAAAAAGATCATTTACTATTGGAAATATTCGCCCTGAAATTATTAGTATTACTGTTCCTAGTACGATCACAAGACCTGCTTCCAATCCAGATCCAAATAAATCAAATACTATAAAATTCTTATTAACAGCGAAAGTAACTGATGGCAATGGCGCTGATGATGTTAAGAGAGTATTTTTTAAATCTTATGATGCTACAAGAGAAGTGTGGAGAACTGACCTTAAAGGTGATCAAATTTTATTCAATCTTTATGATGATGGAACTGGTGATTCAGGTTCTGGTGACCTTCAATCAGGTGATAATACATATTCTTTGAATGTCTTCATTATTGATACTACAGCTGTAGGCACTTATCATTGGTATTTTCAAGCCCAAGACTTTTCCAATGCTTACAGCGAAGAATTGAAAAAGGTGATTGAAATAAAATGAAGATATTATATTTTTGGTTGATATTTTTTCAAATATCTTTTTCACAAGTAAATTCTCCTGAGATCTTTAGGATGAGAAATTTAATTTCACAAAATCAATTTGATGGCTTAAAAAGTAACTCTATTGGCGATATCATACAGCAGGAGGATACACTATTGTGGTTGGCTACCGGCTCAGGTTTATCTTTATTAAAAGACTCAGTATCCTTTGTAAAAGATTCAATCGGAATTTTTACTTTAGATTCTTCAATAATCTCTTCAGCACCATCCAAGAATTTTTTTGGGGCGGTTTCTGCGCTTGCTGTTGACAAGAAATCATTATTAGCAGCCTTTGCAACTTCAGATGAAGATATTTCAACAGGCAATGGAATTGTTTATACAACAAATTCAACTGGCAACTCAATTAGTTGGAAATATTTTTATGATGAATTAATCGATAATGTCTCTGATTCTATTCCTACTTTTGCGGGTAAATATTTTAAATCTTTGCCTATTACAGCACATCAAGCCAATGTTACATATGATGCAGCGATTGGAGAAAAATATATATGGATCACAAGTTGGGCTGGCGGTTTGAGACGTTACAATATTGAAACCGCTCAAAATTTTTGGGAAAGGATCCCTCTGCCTGAAGATGGAGATATATTTTTAGACACCTGTGATTCATCAAGCTATGAAATAGATACCAATGAAGAAAATAAATCCTTATTAAAAGAT
This sequence comes from bacterium TMED144, assembly GCA_002170005.2. Lineage (GTDB taxonomy): Bacteria > Fidelibacterota > Marinisomatia > Marinisomatales > TCS55 > TMED144. The sequence continues at coordinate 12,635 of NHGT02000031.1, forward strand.
TATTACCTGAATCCTCGAGATCCTCAAGATGGTGGCAACCATAATCATAAAGCCTTTTCAGTTATTGCCTATTCGGATACTATTTGGGTTGGAACTGCAAACGGGATAAACAGAGGAATAATTGGAGCTGGGAAAGGCTGCATAACCTGGATGCATTATACTGCTGCAAATAATGGTCTCAGTGGCGGGTTTGTCGTTGATCTAGCATTGCAGCGCTTTAAAGGGAAAAGAATTATTTGGGCAGCAACGCTACAAGCATTAGATGGTGAAAAAAATGGAGTTAGTTTTTCAATGGATGATGGAGAGACTTGGCATACTACTTTAATTGACGAAAGGCCTTACAACATCACAGCTTCAGATTCTATGGTTTTTGTAGGGTCTAAAAATGGTCTTTGGAAAACTGTAGTTGATAGCCCTATGGATATTGAAAAAACATGGGCAAAATATATTAACATTAAGCAAGCTCTTCCAATTGGATCCACGGGTGCTTATAAAATGGATGAAATCTTGACCAATGAAGTTGTTGGTGTAAACTATGATAAGCGCCCATTTTTCTCAAGTTCTTCAACCCTATGGATAGGAACTTGGGATGGATTAGCTCGATCTATCGGATTATCTGCAACCAACTGGAAAATCTACAGAGCTAGGTATGATAGCAATAAATCCTACGCTTATCCTAACCCATTCTCACCTTATGAACACAACATAGTAAATGGTGAGGGTTATGTTCATTTCAATATAGATGTTAAAGTATCCTATGTTGTCAAGATGGATATTTTCAATTTTGCTATGGAGCCTGTATTTAGCAAAGAATTTGATCGAAGAAATATTTCAACAGGATCTTTTAAATGGAATGCTAAGGACAACAATGGACGAATTGTAGATAATGGCACTTACTTCATACGTATTGAATATGATCAAAAAATTGATTGGATGAAATTAATTATCATAAAATAATGAAAGAAAAATTAATCAAAATATCTGCGATACTACTCATTTCCACAGTTAATGCAAGCAGTTTCGGTTCTTACTCTGGAAGTTTTTTAAGAATGGGTACATCTGCAAGAGCTATCGCAATGGGCAATGGTTTTACTTCTGAATTAGATAACGGGTTTACAGCTTATCATAACCCCGCATCTTTACCATTTAGTTCAAAAAGGCAAATAGGCTTCAGTAATCATTTTTTACCTTTGGACAGACGTTTAATGGCTGCAAGTTTTTCAACACCTTTACCTCCCACTGCAAGCTTGAGCATAGGATGGATCAGCGCTGGTGTTGATAAGATTGATGGAAGAAATTCTTCCGGAAAACATACGCAGTACTTATCTACCTCTGAGAATGCTTTTGTTATTTCTTTTGCTCAACGTTTTTTCCCATGGTTGTCAATAGGTATGAATTTGAAAATATTACAACATCAACTTCCCATAAATAGCACAGACCTTGCAGGTAAAGGAATTGGAGTAGATTTTGGTATTCGAATGAATACGAAATCTGGCGTTAAGCTTGCTTTTATGGTTCAAGATCTGAATTCACGTTATCAATGGAAAACCGATAAAATATACGAAAGGGGCAAGGTTTATATTGATCAATTTCCAACAATTATTAGACTTGGTACAAATTTTGACTACAAGAATTTTCATATAGTCGGAGATTTTGGTGCTTTATCCAATCAAGGTCAAATACTAGGATACTCACTTCGATTTGGTGGTGAATATAAATATTTGAATAACTATTATATAAGAGCAGGTCTTGGCAACAGAAGAATGTCTGTTGGGGTGGGGCTTGATTGGTCTTTATTTAGAGAAAAGGACGGAAGGCTAGATTATGCTTTTGTATACGAAAATCCTGCTGGGGCAGCTCACATATTTACATATGCGTTTACATTTTAAATTTTTGCCCTATGTTTTTGCATCAGCCTTGACAGCATCGGGTACTCAGTTCTTATCTATCCCAACATCTGCTGAAGATTTGATAACTTTTAATTCTATTTGGAGAAGTCCATCATTTTTAAAAAAAAATCTATTAGGCGAAGAACTAAGTGTATCATATGGTAATTGGTTCGCTGATTTTAAATCTTTTGATATGAAATGGAGAGGTAACATTGTAGATCAAAGTTCTCAATTGCATTTTCGGTACCTAGGCATTAATGACATTGAACTAAGACCAAATAAGCCAACATCTGATCCATTAGGATATTATTCATCTTATGGATTATCCTTGGGTGCCTCTACAGCAAAAAGAATAGGAGATAGTGAATTAGGATTAACGCTAAAATTAATACGAATGGAGCTTTATCAATATAGCACTACAGGATATGCTGTGGACATTGGCATAAGTAGAGATATCAACAATAATTTAAGTGTCACTTATTCGCTCTTAAATATTGGCAGTTTAAAAAATTTAATAGACCTTGAGCCCTCCCTTCCATTAAGATCTATTATTTCATCCACATATGATCACAGTTTTGGTGAAATTTCGCTAGGCATTGAAAAGAATTCATTAGTAAATGATATCATTTATAGCATTGGAATTAAAAAAGATTATCAAGGGCTTGATTTTGGGTTGAACTATTATAATAATCAATCTTTTCAAAATATTACTTCTGGTTTTTCAATTGGTATTGGAATTTTTACATTCAATTATGCTTTTTTATTTGGTAATCAGCAACTGGGCACCCCTCAATTTTTGGATATCATAATTAGGATTCCATGAAGAAATCCTTAAATATTCAAAATCTTACTATAGTTACATTGATTATCATCATCATCGTATTAGGAGCAAGTAACTTTGCAGCTTTGAGGAAGCTTGATCTTTTAACAAGAAGTAGTGAAATCAAGAATCAAGAACAAANAGAGGTTTTTGAGGATATTGATCAAGATACTTTAGGAGTCATCGTTCTGGTTATTGATGATTTTGGTTATCGCAATGATAATATTTCTGATGGTTTCTTAAATCTAAAGATACCCATAACGTGTGCTATAATTCCTGGACACACAGCGAGTAAAAAATTTGCTGAAAAAGCTGTTTCTTATGGTAAAGAAGTAATTATTCATATGCCAATGGAATCTGAAAACTATTCTCCAGGAGAAGATGAATACAAGCTCTTAACATCAATGACAAGTGAGCTTTTAGAAAACAAACTTATTCAAGCATTTGAAAGTTTACCAGAAGCAATTGGAATGAATAATCATCAAGGATCTAAAGCTACATCAGATAGCAAAACCATGACTGTCTTAGCATCTGTTTTAAAGAGCAGGGGAAAATACTTTATCGACAGCAGAACATCATCATTGACCATCGGTGAAAAAACAATGACATCTTTTGGGGTGCCAACTGCAAGAAGGAATATTTTTTTAGACAATAATAATGATCTAGATATGATTGAAGAACAAATTAACAAGCTGGCAAACTCAGCTAAAAAAAATGGAGTTGCAGTGGGGCTTGGACATGCGAGAAAAAATACGCTTTCTGTCTTAGAGAAGGTAGTACCCCGCCTATTAGATAAAGGATTTGTTTTTCAATTTGCTTCTCAGGTAGTGAAGTAGATGCCTAAAATAAAAGTACGAGTAGTTGATTGTTATATCTTTACCCAAACAGGAAAAGATGTTCTGTATCTTTTACTAAAAAGAAATAAAAACAGGATATATGAACATTTATGGCAGGGTGTAGCGGGGAAGATTGAAAAAGATGAAACAGCATGGCAGGCTGGTATTAGAGAATTGAAAGAGGAGACCAGTTTGAAGCCGTTCAGAATGTTTGCTGTAGACCACATTAGTACTTTTTATGAAAGCCATCAAGATCGAGTGAATTTAGTTCCTGTTTTTGGAATTGAAGTAAAAGATAGAAAAGTTTTTCTTTCTGAAGAACATATAGATTATGAATGGTTGAGCTTTAAGGATGCATATGAAAGATTGCCATGGAANGGACAAAAAAAAGGTTTAAGTATTGTAAATGATATGATAACTTCAACAGATGATGAGCGATTAAGATGGTCTGAAATTCAACTAACTAAGGATAACAAATGATAAAAGAAGGACAAAAAGCTCCCAACTTCAATTTACCAAATCAGAATGGCGAAGATACCTCCTTGTCTGATTTTTTAGGTAAAAAAATTGTGTTGTGGTTTTTCCCCAAAGCTAGCACTCCTGGATGAACAACTGAAGGACAAGGGTTCCGTGATGAACTCGAGCATTTCAATAANAAGGATATATCAATAATTGGTATGAGTGCTGACTCTGTTCAAAAGCAAAAGAATTTTTGTGATAAACAAAACTTTAGCTATCCTATACTTGCAGATGAAACAAAAGAGACCTTAAAAGCCTATGGTGCATGGGGTGTAAAAAAAATGTATGGCAGAGAATATGAGGGAATAATTAGATGTTCCTTTTTAATAAATGAAGAGGGTATAGTTGAAAAAGTCTATGATAAGGTGAAGACAAAGAGCCACGCTAAGGAAATTTTATCTGATATTGGATAAATTAGTTCGTATTTTTATCAAGAAAAAGACCCTGGTTCATACCTGCGAAGAATTTTGAAAAGAATTCAATTTCATGAATACCGCCAGTTGCTAAGATCTTTCCATCTTGTTCAGATTCCCCACTTGCACTAACACGAACCCTAGTCTGATTATTGTCTAGTTCTGTTAGATTGATCATTATCTTGTACCTGTAAATAATGGGACCATCTGGTTCATCATCTCGATTATTAATTGTCGTAGGTCCAGACCAAATATTGCTATCATCATCATTTGATCTGTCTCCATCAAAAATCGAATCAAGAAATGATATAAGAACAACGATCGCAACAAATCCACCNGCGACTAGACANGCTTGTTCACCAGCNGACATTTGTTCAGAATTATTATTTTCGTTNGCTAGATTTGCTTTTCTTCTCTCTGAGGTCCTGCTGGCAGATATTAAGCCAATATCTGAATTTAAAACGTCTATCGTGTAATCCATATCTTGAAGCGAGTTAATAGAGGCTTTTAAAATAGTTACAAGGTCTCCTTCAAAGCTTCGCGTCTCCATTGCCCTAGCAACAGATGTTGGCGGTTTAACCGATCGCGGTGGGGTTGTACAACTTGAGAAAAAAATAATCAAATATATCGTTACAAGATTGTGGACCCATTTCGTTTTTATGCAAGTAGAAGGCATAGAGATTTTAATTTTTAAAATTCTAGACTTTGATAGGAAAAGTCTAGTACGCTTTTATCATTATCAAAAGTAATTATCACTGTGAGTGATTTTGAAGCAACGCTAGAGGAGCTCCTTGAGCCAGAACCACCTAGCAGAAAAGCCCCTATGCTTCCAAATAGGCCTAAGCTTCTACTTCTAGACTCAGATTCTCGAGAAATCCTATCATAGGTCCAGGTCTCAAGTCCATCTTTGTCTTTTGATACAATATTAGGGGCACCTAAAGATCGCATGATCTCAGTTTGATTTGNACCTTTTTTTACAACCTGCTGAACAGTGCCAAAGGTTAGTTTTGCACTGTTTTGAACAGGGGGATTAGAGCAGCTAATTAAGGTTATAACAGATATTGAAAAAAATAATTTTTTAAACATTTAAGTAGCCTTTTATTTTTTAAACCTTTATTTGTTTGTATGGTTCCTCGAAAATTAAACATAAAATAAATTGATTATAATTTCATAATTTAAAAACAATACAAAATCAAATTATTTTTGTTAGTTAAATAGTATGAAGCAATCATTATATACATTGTCGATTATACACGTATTCTTACATATGGCGTTTGCGAAAATGAATAACCTGCCACAATTTGAATTAGATGTGTCCATTGCAAAGTTTAAGGTCATTAAGAATGGTAATTCTAATAGAAAATTTATATGGTTACATGGTGATGAACAAACAGCTAAAATGGCTTTAGAGTATCATATAAAAAGATATCCGGGTACGGCATATCTAATTGAAAATGATTCCAGGGAAATAAATATCAAAAATGGTATTATTGATCCAAATAGAATTTTTTCAAAAGCAGGTGCAAAAAAAAATCTAAATAAATACAATCCATATTGGTCTAGGAATAAGAAAAAAACAGTTTTAGATAGTATCTCTTCAGCGAGAACTATTCTTTTCAAAGAGCTTTTTTCTGAACAAGAATCTATAGTTATATCACTTCACAATAACTACAAAGGATATAATATTAGATCAGAAATTAACAACAGTGATGAGATCTCTATCAAAAAGAATCAAAATCCTCGAGATTTTTTCTTATGTACTAATGAAAATGATTATAATATTTTAGCTAAATCTCCATTTAATGCTGTTTTGCAAAAAAGCACCCCAACAACAGATGATGGTTCTTTGTCGTGGGCTGCGCTCAGTAAAAAAACTCGCTATATCAATATTGAAACTAGATTGGGTTGGCTAAGTGTCCAAAAAAAGATGTTAAAATATTTAGAAGAAAACATTCCTTAGATTTTAGCAATATGTAAAGCATTATTTTTATATGCTTTATTACTTTGCTCTTTATCAAGATATCCCATCATAACAGAGTGACCTTTGATGAATAAAGGTTTTTGGTTTTCGTTTATTTCAGTCAAATGTAAAGGTTTCTTATTTACTGATAAAAAAGCTGTGTTTTCATTGCATGCGTAGATAGTAGGAGGATTCGTCTCCTCTATTGTATTCCATTCTTCTTTAATCAAAAAATCACTATCTTTGTTTCCAATGGTTATGGTTGGATTTTGACTGTCTACTGTAGAGCCACTGTACAATGGTAGTATGATCTGAAGTATTAACCATGGCATTGAATTAGCTTTCAAATTCACAAAGTAGGATTGATCAGAAAATAAATCAATTTCTTGTAGAATGCCATTTGTATTGACTAAAAGATTGTAATTGCTATACTGATAACCTATACTATTCTTAATTAAAACCGCAGCCTCATCTTCTAATAAAGGCTTATATCTAGGTTCGTAATGTGTTGGAAATTTTTCACTCTCATTGATGATTTTATCATCTCTAAGAACGATTTTAGAATTTGTTTTTTTTATAGCCTTTTCAGTATCATCGTCATTGTCAATCACTATTGATGCGCCNAGTGTCCATATCCCGAAAGGAATGATTACACTAAAAGGAAAAGCCATTGGCTTTACAAGCACCCTCTCTTTTGGTTGAATTCCTTTTGACTGAAGCCAGTTTGCAATTTGTTGAGCTTTATCATAGATAATGCTCGAAGTTAGATTATAATCTTTGTATACAACTCTTTCTCCATACTTAATGTTTTGACCATCAATTAATGATCGAAGGTTTGGATAAGGAATCATATGCTCAATAGGTTCTACATTACCTATGGTTTGAGCCTTGTATATCCTTGATTTTAAATCAAGAGGCATTTTCTATTTTGTTGGTTTAATTTGGCGTTTTACTTCAAATGAATCAAAAACCCTTGAATAATTATTACCCGACAGTCTTCCAACTGGATTAAGTGATGATAGATCAATCTTTCCATTTTNAAACACATCATCATCTATGTGGAATAAAACTATTTCTCCAATTACTACAAAACCACCNCCAGGTTTGGAGGGGCCAATTTCAATGATGGTATTTAATTTACACTCAAAGCCTACTTTTGATTCTTTAACTCTTGGAGCTAAAATTTTATCGCATTGAATAGGTGTAAAATCTGATATTTTAAATTCATCAACCTCTTCAGAATAATCTGTGGAGCATGCTACCATAGGTTCAACAATTTCTTCCGAAACAATATTTATTGCAAACTCATTCGTTTCTCTAATGTTATTAAGAGTATCCTTTGTTTTTCCATCATAACCTCTCCTAGCTGGAGCAAACATAATCGTTGGAGGNTTAGAGCATACCCCATTGAAATAAGAAAAAGGAGCAACATTATTAATGTTTCCTTTAGATATTGTAGATACAAGCGCAATGGGCCTTGGCACTATAGAGCCGATCATTAATTTATGATTTTCAGAAAATGATTGATTCGCTGGGTCTATTATCATTTCTCTATCCATGAATATGGATAATTTTTATCATCAATATCTTTAGTATATTTTGTTGATTTCAANGGCTTAAAAGTATCAATCATTACAGCTATCTCATCAGTTTTTTTAGCACCAAGTGATTGTTCAATTTTCCCTGGCTGAGGTCCATGGGGTGGTCCAGATGGATGAAATGTGATTGAACCTNTTTCAACTCCTTTTCTACTCATGAAATTTCCATCTACNTAATACANTATTTCATCAGAATCAACATTACTATGAGCATAGGGTGCGGGAACGGCTAAAGGATGATAATCAAAAAGTCTTGGGACAAAATTACAAATTACGACTCCATTAGCTTGGAATACTTGATGAACAGGTGGCGGTTGATGGATCATGCCCGTTATTGGCATGAAATCCTTTAAATTAAAGATCCAAGGAAAATAATATCCATCCCAACCAATAACGTCAAAGGGATGGTCTTTGTATTGGTAGGTTTGAAGACCATTGTCTATTCTAACTTTTATATTTATGGGTCCATTAAAATTCTTATTTTTTAAATTAGGTGTTATAATATCTCTTTCGCTAAATGGAGAGTGTTCTAATAGCTGACCTAACCTATTCCTGTACTTTGATGGGGTTTCTATAGGATTTTTTGTTTCTATTGCTAAAAACTCAATATCACTATCAAGAACCATTTTCCAAATAACCCCTTTAGGAATAACAACATAGTCATATTTTTTTATCTCCATTTCACCGAACGAAGAAATTATGGATCCTTTCCCTTTGTGAATGAAAATACATTCATCATAGCGCGCATTTCTATAAAGGTAANCCATTTGNTCTTNNGCAAANCCCTTTGAGATAATTANATCCTCATTAAAAAATAATGGTGACCTNGAAGAGATAATGTCTCCTTTTAAATTTAATTTTCTAGTGAANATATGTCTGTGCCTATGATTATCANTTAGCTNTTCAATTTNAATNGNCTCTTGTTTTCCTANCATTTCTANTTTTGTTGGAGGATTTAAATGATAAAGATTTGAATATATGTAGCTAAACCCTTCNCTNCNNANAAGCTCTTCCCAATAAAGATTGTTATCTTTATCNCTAAACTGAATGTGTCTTTTGTTTGGAAGTTGTCCTTGTTTTTGATAAAAGGGCATATTAGACTATTTTATTTTCNAAACTTCCTAANCGCTCAACCGTTAATGTCACCGTATCTCCCNTTTCAATCCAACCATCCGTATTTTCTGGCCTTAATTCAAGGATGCAGCCTGTCCCAACTGTGCCAGATCCAATGTAATCGCCTGGTAATAGATTTGTATTTAAGCTGGCTCTTTCTATCATATCTCCAAATGAGTGGTATAAATCATTGGTATTGCCATCAGAAATTAATTTATCATTTACATGNCACGTCATCCTAAGATTTAGGTTTCCTTGATCGTCCCAAGCATCAGATAATTCATCTTTAGTGACCATGTATGGACCAAAACTCGAAGCAAAATCNTTTCCNTTTGCAGGGCCAAGACTCATAGGCATTTCTTCGCGTTGAAGATCTCGAGCAGACCAATCATTTAAAATCGTATATCCAGCAATGTATTTTTCAGCGTCACTTGAATCAATATTGATTCCACCATTGCCAACAATGATTGCAAATTCCAATTCAAAATCAAGTTCATCTGTTTGCTTGGGGTAGGAGATCTCTTGTTTATGTCCATAGCAGCAGTTTGGATTTGAAAAATAGAAAATAGGAATTTTGTACCAATCGGGGTTCATTTCAAGGCCTCTTAGTTTTCTTGCAGCCATTACATGCTGTTCAAAAGCATAAAAATCACGAAATGATGGCGGGTTGGGNACAGGTGGTAAAAAAATTATCTCTGAGTTTGAAAATGAAAATTTCTCTNTATCAGAATCTTTAATCAATTCATTCATTTCGAGAAGNAGAGAAAGATTAACATCCCAATTTNNTAGACTNNCAGTNANNGNTGATGGAATACNATTAAATGNGGAATTATTTTTGTTATCCTTAATCCATTCAGCGCATTGAATAATATCAATTATCTTGTTTTCAAAGAGAAAACCAAATCTATCTTTGTTACTATTTTTTAATGTAAAAGTTAAAAATTTCATTTTTATAAGTTACCCCTTTTAAGTTGATCTCTTTCTATGGACTCAAACAATGCTTTGAAATTTCCTTTACCAAAACTTTGTGAGCCTTTCCTCTGAATGATTTCATAAAAAAGGGTTGGCCTGTCTTGAATAGGCCGAGTAAAAATTTGCAGCATGTAACCATTATCGTCTGAATCCATTAAAATCCCGAGTTCTGATAATGTGTCAATATCTTCATCTAAACCTTTTATTCTCTTTTTAAGATCATCATAATAAGATTTAGGTGTTGGTAAAAATTCTACCCCGTTTGCTTTCAGTTTTTTTACTGTTTCTATTATATTTTTCGTAGACATAGCAATATGTTGAATACCGGGACCATCATAAAATTCAATAAACTCTTGAATTTGAGACTTTTTTAAACCTTTAGCTGGTTCATTAATAGGCATTTTTATTTTTTCATTATCATTTGCCATAACTATTGATTTTAATGCGCTGTACTTTGTTGACACGTCTTTATCATCTACTGACCAAAATCGATGCCACCCAAAGACCTTTTCATAAAAATTACAAACGCTATTCATTTCACCTTCTGGTTGGTTACCTACAACATGATCAATGTGTACGATGCCTGTTGGATCAGCAATTTTATTGAACCTTGCAACCTCATATCCTGGCAGAAAAGGACCTTTATAATTTGTTCGCTCAACAAAAGTATGGGTTGTATCGCCGTAAGTTTTAATTGTTGATAGCACCGCTTCTCCCTTTTCATCTTCGATAACATGTGGCTCTTTGACACTTATTGCGCCTTTCGAGGTTGTTTCTTTCCAAGCATTCTCAGCATTGTCAACAGTGAATGATATGTCTTTCACGCCATCACCGTGTTTGTCTATATGCTTACCAATATCAGTGCCAGATCGCAAGGGGGAACTTAAAACAAATCGCACTTGATTTTGCTTCATTACATAGCTCACTTTATCACGAGAACCTGTTTCTAAGCCTTTATAAGCAATTGGTTGAAATCCAAGAGCGTTCTGATAGAAATGGCTTGCTTGCTTTGCATTGCTGACATATAGCTCGCAATGGTCAAATTTTTCAATATTATAATTTTTCATTAAATTAAACTTCTTTAATTACGTTTTCTAGATTGCTAATTAAAGCTTTGTTCTCGTCTTTATTTCCAATAGAAAATCTAACATATTTTGGCCATCCAAATGGAGCTAAATGTCTTACAATAACACCTTTTTTTAAAAGTAAGTCATTTATTCTTTTAGCTGCTTTTGTTGAGGGCCACATAGAGGTGATAAAATTTGTTGACGATGGAATATTTTTAATTCCCATTTTATCTAGTTCATTTTTAAGCGTTTTTAATTCAATTTTATTTTTATTTACGGATTCTTTTAAAAAAGCATCATCATCTAAAGCTGCAATAGCAGCATTGATGCCAAGAAGAGAGGGGGTGAATGGCTCTTTAACCTTCATAATATTACCGATGAGGTCAGAGTGGGCAAACCCGTAGCCAACCCGCAATCCTGCAAGTCCATAAATTTTTGAAAATGTTCTTAAGGTAATAATATTATCGTACCGATAATTCATCGAATCAGGATAGTTTTTTAAATCTTTAGAGTATTCGAAATATGCTTCATCAAATATAATTAGCACTCTTTTCGGAATTTTTGAATAGAATTTCTCAAATTCTAATTGCTTGACAAATGTTCCCATTGGATTATCTGGGTTTGCAATATATATAATCTTAGTATTCTTGTTAACAAATTTTAGCATATGTTTTAAATCATATTTATGATTTTTCATCGGAACCCAATGAATTTTTTTACCGGATGCATTAGCTAGCACTTTAAAACCGATAAAAGAATTTTTGGCTGTAATAATTTCATCTCCTTTATTTAAAAATGTTCTCATAATTGTTGACATTATGCCTTCGCTTCCAGAGCCTAAAACAATATTATCAATTTTTAGATCAAATTTTTGTGCTAGTTTATTCCTTAATTCAAGTCCTGATGGATCGGGGTATCTATGAATGGAATCAAGAGAGTTTTTTATTGCATTTAAAGCTTTTTTTGAGGGACCATTTGGGTTTTCGTTAGATGCTAATTTGTAGATTTTTTTTAAACCAAGTTCATTTTTAACGCTATCAATAGATTTACCCGGAACGTAGTTTTTTAAATTTTTGATATATGAAGGCACTAAAGTCATAGATTAAAATAGGTGTAAAAAAGAAATAAATAAAAATTAATATTTAAATAAAAAGTAAATTTGAATCATATTTTTTTTGAAAAAATGGAATTTATTTTTGCATTTACATAAAAACTGTTTAAACATATTATTTTTTATAATTTTATTTTCATGTGCAGCAATTTCACCTCCCAGTGGTGGGCCTGAGGATGAAATCCCACCAAAATTAATTTCAAGCTTTCCAGAATCTGGGGCCTTGTTATTTAGAGGAAATAAAATCGAATTAAAGTTTTCCGAATATATTGATGAAAGTTCTATTGCAAATGCATTCAACATTTCTCCACAGCTTGACGATGGCATGAAAGTAATTTATGATAATAAAGAAAT
>NHGT02000032.1 GCA_002170005.2 bacterium TMED144
ATCAAGCATTATTGAGCCAATTGCGTTTTTTTTCTCAGGACGATTCAAAGTAATTTCAAGTACAAAGTTTTTTTCTTTGACTTTTAAATGTTGGAAATTATTAAATTCTTTCATATTAATTTACATTCTAAAAGTACCAAATGAATTGCTTCCTTTTATATCTTCTTTATAAATAATCTCAACACATATCCTTAAATAATCTCTTGTATTTCTTGGATCTATCACCGAATCATCCATGACATTTGATGTGGTATGCCAAATTGATGCTTTTTTTTCAGAATCAGAAATTAAGTTTTTTTTGTCTCGATTCAACTTACGTTTATCTATCTTTTTATTTGCTTTTAAATCTGAATTTATTTTAATAATTTCCATAACACCAGCAAGTTGTTCAGCACCCATAACACCTGATTTTACATTTGGATATGCAAATAAAAACCTTGGGTTAAATGATCTTCCACACATTGCATAATTTCCTGCACCATATGAATTGCCAACCAATAATGTTATGTGTGGCACCTGACTTCCCGCAACTGCATGAATTAATTGAGATCCATGATTGATTATTCCATTTTGTTCGTGTCTTCTACCAACCATGAATCCAGTTGTATTTTGGATAAACAAAAGTGGAATATTTGATTTATTTGCAAGTTGTATAAATTGAGTTGCCTTTTTCGCTGATTCACTAAATATTACCCCATTACTGGCAAGAATGCCTATTTTCTTATCGTTAATTTTTGACCAGCCACATACTAGGGTAGGACCAAAACTTTCTTTAAATTCAAAGAACTTCGAATTATCAACGAATCTTACAATTAAATCACGAATATCAAACGAAATTTTCAAATTAAAAGGGACGATTCCTAAAATCTCATTTTTATCAAATTTCGGAGGATTAATATCAGTGAGGGAATCGAAGCTGACGTCATTAATATTGAATTCTACAATTTTTCTAGCGATTTTAATAGCTTCATCTTCTGATTTAGCAAGAAAATCTGAAACACCAGAAATATTACTATGCATTTTTGCACCTCCCAATTCCTCCTCACTAGACTCTTCATTTGTGGCCATTTTTACAAGGGGAGGACCTGCTAAAAAAACCTTTGCTTGATCCTCTTGCATAATTGTATAATCTGACATACCAGGAAAATATGCACCCCCTGCCGTAGCATTACCAAATACTATTGATATTGTTTGAATGCCATTTTTACTGCGTGATGACATTTCCTTAAATATTTTACCATAATTATTAAATACAGTATCTTGATCTGGAAGATTAGCGCCCCCACTTTCAACTAGGTTTATTGTTGGAAGTTTATTTTCTTTTGCGATTTCGCAAAGGCGAAGATTTTTAAGACTTGTTGCATAATCGACAACACCTCCTTTTTTTGTTCCTATATTTGCATTTACAATACAAATTTTTTTTGAAACAAAAGCAATTCCACAAATGGTTGTCCCACCAGGACCGAAGCCATTTTCATGATTTAAACCTGCAAGTGGCATTAATTCAAGAAATGGACTACCTAGATCTATAAGTTTTTTTATTTTTTCAGTTGCTAAAGACTTACCTCTTTTTTTTGCATGATCAAGAGCAATTTCTGAACCTAATATCTTTGCTTTATCTAAATTCTTATTTAGATCATCAATTAGCTTTAACATTGCTTTTTTGTTGGATTTAAAGGAAGCGCTCCTGTTGTTAATTGATGATATAAATGAGTTCATAATTATTTACTAAGATAGCTAATATCTAAGTAAATTATCAAGCAACAGAGGGTTATAAATTATGTCAAAAATAAATTGTTATATTTAAGTTTTATGAACGAAAAATTTTATGATTTTCCATTTTATAAATGGGAAAAAGAAAAAGCAAATGACCCCTTTTTAAGACAGCCCTATGGAGATGATTGGGAAGAATATACCTGGGCTGAAGCTGGAATTATGGCAAGAAAATTAGCAACAGCTATTGAAGGGTACAATCTTCCTCCTAGGTCTCATATTGGATTGATTTCAAAAAATTGTCGAGAGTGGGTTATAGCTGATCTAGCCATTATGATGTCAGGTCATATTTCTGTCCCTTTTTTTCCAACTTTAAAATCATACGAATTAGAAAATCTTATTGAGTTTGGAGAAGTTAAACTATTATTTGCTGGAAAATTAGAGAATTGGACAGAACAAAAAAAAGGAGTTAAAAATGTCCCTGTAATTTCTTTTCCAATTTATCAAAATCATTCAACAATTGATAATTCTGTAAAATGGGTTGATATAATGAATGAAAATGAACCAAAAAAAGATGATTATTATCCAAAAATGGACGATATATGGACGATAATTTTTACATCAGGTACAACTGGTGATCCCAAAGGTGTTGTATTAGATTACAGAACAGTTTTTTTAACTAAGATCATTATTGAAAGTGAAGTAAACCCTCTTGCTGTTGATAAAATGGGTAACAATACCTTTATTTCGTACATGCCTCTTAATCATATCTTTGAAAGGGTTGTCATAGAGTTTTCATGCCTCAGATATGGTGGAACCATATCATTTGTTGAATCATTGGAAACATTTGGTAAAAATTTAGCAGATGTCCAACCTACAACTTTTGCAGGTGTGCCTCGCATTTACAATAAATTTAAAGAAAAGGTTCTTGAAAAAATGCCACAAAAAAGATTAAATATTTTATTAAAAATACCATTGATATCAAGTTTAGTAAAGAAAAAAATTAAGAAATCTTTAGGTTGGTCAAGAGCAAATGCAATAGTTAGTGGAGCTGCATTTTTACCTCAAGCATTAATTGATTGGTATAAAACATTGGATGTTAATATACTTAATGGTTATGGTATGACTGAAAACTGTTGTGTATGTTCATACTTAGATACTATAAATATTGAAGGAAAGGGTTCAGTTGGTATGCCATGGGATGCAGTCGATATAAAGATTGGAGATGAAGGAGAAATATGGACTAAAAGCCCATATTTATTAAAAGAATATTACAAAAATAAGGAACTAACAACAGATGTAATGAAAGATGGTTGGTTCAATACTGGTGATAAAGGTTATTTGGATGACAAAGGATATCTATTTATTACAGGAAGAGTAAAAGATATATTCAAAACGTCTAAAGGTAAGTATATTGACCCCTCTGTGATTGAGGCTGAGTTTGAAAAAGCTAATCTCTTTCAACAGGTTTGCGTTGTTGGTTTAAATTTACCTCAGCCAATATTGCTGGGTGTACCAAACGAAATTGCCTTATTAAATAAACAAGTTACAACTGAAAAGATAAAAGAGTTTTTACAAAGAATTAATTCAGAAATGGATAATTATAAAAGAATTGAAAAGGTTGTTTTTGTAAAGCAAGAGTGGAACCCTGACAATAACCTGACAACTCCAACTCTAAAAATCAAACGTGCTAAAATAGATGAGAGGTTTTCAGAAGATTATGAAAAATGGTACAAACAGGAGGAAAGCATTCTCTGGGAGTAATGTTTTTTTTAATTAAATCATTAAATTAGCATCAAATTTAAAAAAATGAGAAATTTAATATTATTGATAACACTTTCTATAATTACCTTTTCTTGTGATACACCCGTGAAGCAAGATGCTGAAATCGAAAGAGCTCCTGGATTTTTAAGAGCTGGTGGAGAGCAAATAAATGCGTATGATGCAAATCCTGAAAATCTTGATATTTGGGATAAATACATTGATGCACACAACAATCGTGATTTAGAATTAATTGCTAGTATGAATATTGATTCAACTGAGTTAGGAAACTTTAGAATTTTATCTCCAAATGGACAAATTATTATGGGATCTGATACTCAAATTGAATTTTTAAAAGGTTGGTTTGAAGCTGAGAATCCAAAGTGGAAAACAAATTTTTCATTCGCAATGAGACTTGAAGGTCAAAAAGGCGAATGGGTAATAAGTGGTTCTGAAGTAAAAAAGACTGTTGATGGAGAAGAAGTTACCACCTACGATGTTGCAGATGTATATATTGAAGATGGCAAAATTGGTGCTTTTTGGGTTTACTCACGAGCTGCAGTACCAACAGAATAATACAGATAAATTCAAAAAAAAATAGGGAGATTTCTATCTCCCTTTTTCATATCTTGATTGTTATGAACAGAAACTCATCATTGGATGATTTTATTAAATATTTAGAAAACAGAATAGATAGGGGTGAGTATAAAAATTCTGTTCATAAAATAACATTTATGACCACAATGCATGTCATAAAAAAAATAATTGGAGAAAAATAAATTATGAAAAAGCTATTATTATTAACATTGTCATTATTCTTTTTTGTTTCATGTGAAGATGATAATGAATTAAAATATCTAAATAAAGATTTGAGTGTTGACGAAAGGTTAGATGATTTAATGAAAAGGATGACTTTAGAAGAAAAAGTTGCACAGATGACTCAATTTGTAGGCTTGAATTATATCACTGATGCTGATAGAAATATGACTGCCGAGGAAATTCTTAACAGTGATAGTAGAGCATCTTATCCAGGTCTTTTAAAAAGAGATATTGCTAAAATGGTTAGTGATGGAAAAATAGGCTCTTTTCTTCATGTATTAACATTGAAAGAAGCCAATAGACTACAAGAGTTGGCTCAGAAATCTAGATTAAAAATACCATTACTAATTGGAATTGATGCGATTCATGGCAATGGTATGGTAGCTGGTACTACAGTTTATCCCTCCCCAATTTCATTGGCTTCGACTTTCGATGAAAAAATTGCTCATCAAATTGGAAAAGAAACAGCTATTGAGGTTAGAGCTTTTGGATCACATTGGTCTTTCACCCCAAACATAGATGTTTTGAGAGATCCGAGATGGGGAAGAGTTGGTGAGACTTTTGGTGAAGATCCATATTTAGTTGGAAATTTTGGTGTAGAAATGATAAAAGGTCTTCAGTCTGATGATTTCTCTGGCTATGATCATGTTATTGCTTGTGCGAAGCATTTTGCAGCAGGCTCAGAGCCTGTTAATGGGTTAAATGTGTCACCAATGGATATATCGGAGAGAACCCTAAGGGAAATTTATCTAAAACCCTTCCAAAGAGCTATAGATGCAGGTGTTTACTCTGTTATGGCTGCTCATAATGAAATAAATGGCATTCCATCTCATATGCACAAAGAACTATTAACAGATGTTATGAGAGATGAATTTGAGTTTGATGGTTTTTATGTAAGTGATTGGCTCGATATAAATAGAATTAATAGTCTACATAGAATTGCCAAAGATTTTAAGGAGGCCATATTCTTTTCAGTAGATGCTGGAATGGACATGAATATGCATGGTCCAAATTTTTTGGAAAATGTTGTAAAATTGGTTAATGAAGGGAAATTAAGTCAAGAAAGGATTGACTTTTCAGCAAGAAAAATACTCTATGCTAAATTTAAATTAGGTCTATTTGAAAATCCATTTGTTGATCCTAATGAGATTGAAAATAAAGTTTTTACTAGTGAACATTTAGAAACTGCATTGAATGCTGCAAGAAAGTCAATAGTATTGCTAAAAAATGATGGAATATTACCAATGTCAAAAAATAGAGGAAAAAAGATATTGGTAACAGGACCAAATGCAAATAATCATTCGGTTCTTGGTGATTGGGTTTGGGCTCAACCTGAAGAAAATGTAACGACGATTTATGAAGGTATAAACTCGCTTGGCTCAAGTAAGGGTTTTAATATTGATTTTTATGATTCAAACGAAGATATTAGATCAATATCTGAAGGCGATATTAGAAGAACTGTAAATTATGCTAGAAATTATGATCAAATAATTGTAGTTGTGGGAGATAATTCTCAGCGAAACCTAAAATCAAATAAAACAGCAGGAGAAAACATGGGTAGAGCAAATTTAAATTTAGCAGGAAAACAATTACAATTGATTAAAGAATTAAAGGAAATCAATAAAAATGTTGTTGTGATATACGTTAATGGTAAACCCATTGCGGAGCCTTGGATCGACGAAAATATCTCTGGTGTAATTGAATCATGGGAATCTGGAACTACAGCTGGCAAAGCAGTCGCTGAAGTTCTTTTTGGAGATTTTAATCCGGGTGGAAAATTGCCTCTAACATTTCCAAGAAGTGTAGGACAATTACAAATGATATACAATCACAAACCTTCACAGTATTTTCATAAGTATGCCTTTGAAAAAGTTTCACCGTTATATCCTTTTGGCCATGGCTTAAGTTATTCAAATTTTAAATATTCAGAGTTCATAGTTAATGAAGTTATCGATGATAAAATCTCAATTTCAGTAGATTTGACAAATGACAGTGATTTTGATGGAGAAGAGGTTATTCAGCTATACTTCAGAGATTCTTACAGTTCAGTTACAAGACCTGTCAAAGAACTCGTACGTTACAAAAGAGTTATGATTTCATCTGGTGAAACTGTAACTGTTGATTTTGAAGTTGATGTAAAAGATTTGGCATTTTATGATATCAATATGAATCTTTGCGTAGAGATGGGTGAGTTTGAGTTTATGGTTGGTGGATCATCTGATAATAACTATTTAATCAGTGATACTGTGGAGATTAAAAAAAGATATGATTATTAAAGATTAGTCAATATTTACAGTTCCATTAATAGTAATTGTACCACTGTTTGTAAGCGTTCCATGTATAGTTAATGATCCACTTGTGTCTATTGTTAATGTTGCTCCTGAATTAATTGTTAAATCTCTAATATTAACACTTGTAGATATTAATGGAGAATTTCCAATATTATCAATAACTGGGGACTTATCAACAGTTGGCACAACATTTAAACCCCAATTACTGGCTGTGGTCCATGCTTGACTCTCACTACCGTCCCAATGATTTGAGAGTTCATAAGCCCCCATATCGTCTGAATTACCTTGAGGGCGATTAATGCCACTTATATCATTTTCTGGGGCATAACTGGCATCACCTGCATCAATTGCATCGCTCCATGATGTTGATAATTTATAGTCCCTATTAGATAAATTATTATCATCTGCATTTACAAACTGACCATTTGATGAAATAAAGTCCGATGCACTTAAAGATTGATTACCACCAGCTACATTTGTTCCAGATCCAGCAATATTTTTATTTGAACCAAAATTTACGCTTGACACAGACCAATCACTTTCAACAAAGTTGACATATGCATGATCATTGGAGTTTTTTGCAAAACTTATGTTATTGAAAATATTGACATTGGAGGATGAGTGGACAACAATGCCTGTATAATTTTGTCTACCCGAACCTAGTGGTGTTTTCCAATCAGAACTTGATCCTTCACTATTTTCATATGTGTGATTTCCTGCTGAAACCCAATCTGAATCATTACTTGAAGGTACTTGACCATTTTTATAAACTGTATTGTTGTAAACATTAGCATAATCTGTTTTGTGTACTACAACACCATTCATTCCATTTCCGTATGAAACATTATTAGCAAAAAGAAAAGTTCCATAATAAGTTCCGTGAGGATTATAATTTGGGTTTGACCCCCCAGAATCATCAGAATCGTATGAATTTCTTGTTATGTAGCATCCTGATCCATCCACAATTTTATTTCGACCTCCACATGCATAGTCATCCTTATTGGGATCATATGAACCACTTGTTTGGCAATCATATGATGAGTTGAAATAAACAATTTTATTGATATTAGCATATGTAATATTATTGGTGATCCTCATTTTAATTTTTGTTGAACTGGTATCAGCATCTCTATTTCTACTCTGAGCAACTACAATTCCACTTTCACCGTTGTATGACCACCAGGTGGTATTATAAACAGTATTGTAAGATACTCTTACATAGTCAGAATTATTAAATCTAATACCAGAGTTTGGGCAATCATAGACAGTATTATTATGAATATTCACATAATATCCACCCCAGACTACAATTCCTCTTCCATGATACATGTTTCTTGTTGCACTGGTATTGGATGAACTTGCTGTACGAAGGTTTATTGCATTTGTCCTGTTTGAGCTAGCTTCAGCATATGTTATTTCTTGGTTCGGTCCCTGAATTTCAAAACCTGCAACATCAAGAAATGTAACAATCCAATCTAAATTATCATCCCCTGCATTGCTCCCCTCTGTTCCTGATCCAAACTGAAAACCTGCCTTACCATCAAATAAAATTTTTGGTGCCTCATGAATTCCACTATCATCTACAAAGTTCCTTATTATTATTGGGCGGTCAACTGAACCATTCTTGTCAGCTAAAATTTTACTACCGCTATTTGCTGAGCCATTTCCACTCGAATCATAGTTGGTATATCTGTCAATTTTAAGATATGGATCATTATTGTCAGATCCTGCACTAGTCGTACTTGGATTATCAGGCCAAGTATCATTTGTTCCATCCCAGTTATCATTTTTGTAAGTACCAGCCCTAACATACACTAAATCTCCAGGATTCCAATTGTAATTTAATTGAATAGCATTATCAATGTTTTGAAAGGGTGATGCTTTTGTTCCACTTCCATTACTTGTGCTACTACCGTTTGTTCCATCACCAACATACCAGGTATTAAAAGTACCTTTTTCTAAAACAATATTATCAAGTCTATATGTACCAGCAGATTTAAAATTTACCCTAAGTCTTCCAAGGTTGGTGTGTGATGCTGTAGGTGTACTGAGTTGTAATCTCATATAATGCCATCCTTTATATCTGATTGTATATGATGCACTTGATAGGGGAGTGCCTTCAGCACCACTTTTAACAATATTAAAATCTAACTCATCACCAATTTCTCCTTTAATGTAAAAGGAAACATTCCANGTATCACTAGTTGATACATCAAATAANTAATTGGAATCTGAATTTTTGGTCATNACTCTAACATTATTATTGGCATAATCATCAGAACCTGNNACAACAACCTTAAGTGATTTTGCGTCCGTTGAACCGACTGTATCNAAGAAAAAATCAGANTCATCTGCAGTGATAGTGCCATCACCACCCCCTGTATACCAATAAGTACTTAGACCAGAACCATCAAAATACCCTCCCTTATTATTAGAATCCGAAACAGTATTTAGTATCCCATTATTTTGTGCTTGGGAACCAATACTAATTAGAAATATAAATGATAAAAAAAACCTTCTAACAAATTTCAAAAAAATAATTTTAATAAAGATATTATATAATAAAAAAACCCTCTGCATTGCAAAGGGTTTTTATTTGTAAAAACAATACTTTACGATCCCCAACCTGGTGTCGGTGGCGATTGCGCAGCACTCTTTTGTGGATTAAGAACAATGAAAGTACCTACTGCGGTCATTGCAGCGTATTTTCCAAACTTCTTAATAGCTTCTTTTCTAGTTATTTTTGTTTGTTTCTTTTTCATTGTTATTAGTTTAATTTAAATTTCTTAATTGTTAATCCTTCTTCAGACTCTATTCTCAAGATTTTCATCTTGCTGTCTAAGTCATTGATTTTTGTTTTGTGATTGAAGTTCACTTCTTTGATTAATCTACCTGAATAGTCATAAACTTTCGCTGAGTAATTTTTACCAACGGAACCCATGACCATAACATCAGAGTCAGAACCTTTGTAAATCCTTAGATTATCATCAGTTGGGAGTTCTGGGATTAATTGATCAGTGAAGTGTAAAGAATATCTATCACTTTGATCCTGGTTAGGATCATATTCCAATTTTATACTTTGATCAAATTTTTTAATTGTATTGTTTTGTTTGTCTTCAATAAATAAGTTGATTAATTCACTCAAATTACTTTCATTGACTGAAAGAATTAATTCATCGTGTTTAGATGAAATATTTAATGGAACGATGGTGTTGTTTATTTCATTTATTGGAAGATCTTGCCACATATAATTAATCTCTTTGTGATCCCCGTTAACCAGTTTGGTTGAAACGTATGTTCCGCTTCCAAAAGGGAACTTTCCCAGGTCTTGTCCAGGATCTAAGCCTACAGTTGCATCTTCTGAAAAAAATATCTTGGTCTTGTCAGACTGATTTCCAACAATTGATTTAATTCCAAGCTCCAAAATTGTTCTTTCGTTTACTTCTGCGCCTCTGGCCAATGAAGAATTAAAGTTTGCACCTTGAGCAACAACTTGATAAGATTCTCTAAATCTAACATTTCTTGAGGATGATCCATCTTTAAGGTAAATAAAAAACCCTTCGCCTGGCGCTATATAGTTTTTTGAATTTGTTGATTGTGTGTAAGGAACATACTGTTCTCCATCCCATGCGTAAACAGCAGCAAAACTAGAGTTATCTACTGCGTTACCTGTGAGATTATCGCTTAAAAAATCATCTGTTCCACCTCCACCAGAAGCATCATCTGTCATTCTTAAGTAGGTAGGAAATGGATTTCCAATTAGCGCCCAATTTCCATTATCTCCAGATTCAATGTCCACAGAGTAAGTGTTCCAACCTGATTGTAACATAGTCCCTTCAAGTGTGATACTTGTTCCAGAATTTGCAGGGGTTGCATGATAACCTTTCATTTGAGTGAGGGTTACAGAAGCTCCTGAGGTGTATGTTGTCCATTGCCCTGTAGCATTGTCAAAATAACCCAAACCAACTTTTGAACCATTGATTGCTAGTTTTCCCTCTGACTCTAAGTCAGCCAAGGTTTCTCCTGCCACAGGAACACCTATAAGCGTCCATTCTGTAGCACTATTACCATTTGTCTGATCGAGTGATCTTTGAAAACTAATGTTAACAGTATGGCTTGCACTTTTTGCCATAAATGAACCTGAGGAAGAATTGCTAGTTTTCACAACAACTTTTCCAGTTCCAGTAGTCCTCACTTCTTGACCAGATGACGAACCACTCCCAGATGCAAGAACACTTCCTGTGGTGTTAATAATTAAGCTAGATACTCCACTCATATCAAGACCTCTTGTGTTTAGCGGTCCGTTTACTGTTACGCCATATGGCGATGTTCTTGAATTGGTATTGTCACCTGTAATGGTAATGTCGCCTTGCCAACTAGAAAAATCAGCATTTTGACCAATCACAACTTCGTGCTCGCTACCAAAAGTGATTCTTCTTTTCGCTACAGATCCATCGACAGATCCTGAAACAACTGTCCCATTAATGTTTAATGTATGTGTGGGGTTAGCGTTATCTGTTGATGCATCATCAGTAAAGGTAAACTCCACATCATCAGTAAGTGTAAAAGTATAATTTTCTCCAAATGTAAGAGTATTGGCACTTCCATAAGTATCTTTTCCTACTTGCATTTGCCTTGAAACTTGACCTTTTGTCGCGTTAACATTACAATTGAAAACAAGTGTCATACCCCCTCTGGTGATTTTTAAGAGTTTCGAATAAGTACCATTAAAAGTTAGAGAGCTTGATCCACTTTCTTGGATTGTAATAGTACCACCAGTGGCACTACCCATTATTTCAAACTGATTCAGTGTTATATCAGCATTAAGAGTGATTGTTTGAGTTGCGTTATTGGCTGTTATTTTTGCTATTGCTGCTGTCCCACTTGGATAACTTGAGCTACAATTTGACCAGTTGCCTGCTGTGGTCCAATTTGTATCAGCCCCGCCACCTGACCAGGTACAAGTACTATTAGTTTGCGAGCTTACATATAAAATTGGAAACAATAAAAGTGTAAAAAAAAGTACTAATTTTTTCATATAACATAAATTATTTTGCAAAATATTAAAATATACGTAAAAAACAAAGTGAAAAAATGAGGATTCGATAAATATTTAAATTTTAACCGAAATCACTTGAAATATTTTCTTTTATTCCCTCAAGGTGTTTAAAATAATTAAAATCTTTACTGTTGTAAATGAGAATTGATATTTGTCCGCCATTGGATTGGCTGGGGTCATGAATTAATACATCAATTTTTAGATCTCCNTTGGTTAANGTAAAAACCAAATCAATTGATTTTTCTTCACTAAAAAAACCTTCAGTTATGTNATATTCTCCATTGATTAGTTTTTTGTGACTATCATTTTGTTCACTACTTCTNTTATCATTNATAGANAGNGGTTCTCTNATTTGATCAGAGTATCCAACAGAACTTAAAAANTCTAAAATCCCTTTNAGNCTTTCTTTATAATTACTTGAGTTTCCNGCTTCAGANCTAAATAATTTAACANCTATCAAGCCTTCTTTGGGAGTNTAATAAAGTTTNCCAAANANCTCAACTTCAATNATTGAAACATTTTGAAACTTAGCNCTTAAATTTGGATCNCCCAATCTGTCACCAGGACCCAATACNTGATTTAATTTNCCTTCNCCAACACCATCCCANCCTCNNGGGTCATTTTGTAAACTAAANTTNTGATTTACNCCTGGAAATGTAATGTTNTANTATTTGCTNTACTTATTNGTTTCATANTCATTAGTTGCAATCTCTCGNGNCATTCCATTGTAAAACCCNCCATATANTTTTGTATTAAGAATTATTTCATTAAGCTCTTTTAATATTGGATTCTCTTGTTTTTGACCATAAAAAACACTTGAAANNATNAAGAANGAAAANATTTGAATTANTTGTTTCATATTCTNTCANAAATATACTAAATGTCTNAAAATGATTAAAATGAAAATCAAAACATTATTTANTTTNCNTNTCTNNTNGANAAAAGATCNGNNGNNGNNNCTANGTCTTTTTTATGCATTNGAATTAAANCTTTTATTTTNTCGATAATCTCNGGNTTTTCATCANNTATATCATANTTTTCTGAGGGATCTTCANTNAGATTNAANANNANNGGTTTATTTAAANNNCTTTTTTTNTTNTTNNTAACATAATTTTTGGCNTNGTANTAATTNCTNACATTNTATTCATATGCTCCCTGAGTNATAAAATGNGCTTTATANTCATNAAGCCTTGCTGCATATATTTCTCTTTGTCTATAAAACAANATGGATTTCCTTTGACTAGAATCCNNATTAATTAGCGTATTTTTTAAACTGAAACCATCNATGATTCTGTCTTTNGGAATATCNATACCTGCAATATCTAAAATTGTAGGAAAAANATCCATTGTTGAGCCTAAGTCGGTAATTGTACCAGATTTTATNGATCCTCCCCAAAATAGTCCAGGAACTCTTTGCCCTCCTTCCCATGTTGTACCTTTTCCTTCTCTTAGGAGTCCAGCTGATCCTCCGTGAGTATCATAGGGTAACCAAGGACCATTGTCTGATGTGAAGATAACNATGGTGTTTTTATCTAAATTTTCATCAATAAGTTTTTTCATTATCCTACCCATATTAAAATCTATTTCTTCAATTACATCTCCATAAAGTCCTGCCTTACTATTTCCATAAAAATCCTCTGAAGCATAAAGTGGGGTATGAGGCATGCTATGAGCTAGATANATAAAGAAATTATCTCTTTTATTTTTATCTATAAAATCAATTGTCTTGTCTGTGAATCTTTTTGTTATGGTTTTTTGGTTTGCTGGTCTCTCTATGATCTGNGTATTTTCNATTATTGGAACATTATAATTATCAGAATTTATATCATCCAATTCATATTGCTGCCAATAATTATTTCCTGGACAACAAGTAATACCATTAATTTTATCCATATCATTTGAATATGGAATTCCATAATAATAGTCAAAACCGTGGTTAATAGGTAAGTATTCTTTTTTGTGACCNAGATGCCACTTACCAATTGCGGCAGTTTTATAACCATTTTCACTTAGTTTTTCAGCAATTGTAATTTCCGTAGAGGGTAGTCCAAACTCAGAATCAGGGAACAATACCCTATGATTTTTACCAATCATACCGTTTCTAATAGGCAATCTGCCCGTTAATAATGCTGCTCTGCTGGGCGTACAAACACTTGAAGCTGAATAAAATTGTGTCCATTTTTGCCCCTCAGTAGCCATGATGTCAAGATTGGGGGTTTTGATTGTGGGATGACCATAAGAGGCAGTATCTCCATAACCCATGTCATCAACAAATACAACAATGAAATTTTTAGTTTTTTTTGATATTTCACACGATAAAAAAAGAATTGATAAAAAAAGGATGGCTTTCCTCATTTGTATTTAGCTTAAATATATGTTAATATACTTATTAGATTCATAATTTTCAACTATCAAAATTGTTAAATCTTAAATTATAATTAATATTTGAAATCCAAATCTGGATTACGATTTATTTACACTATTTTTAAGTAAATACAAAAACTATGAAAAAACTAAACATTAAATATTTTGCTGTAGTGTTAATATTTTTATTTGTTGGATGTGAAGCACCTACAGTAGGATATAATACATATGAATGGGGTAAAGACTACAAGTTTTCTTTAGGCTCTGAAGAAAGTGTTGAAATAGCTGTAATCGTGAGTGAAGCATTAGATAAAAGAGATTTTGAAACTGTTGAAATGTATTCAACAGATTCAATAAGTTTTTATGGGGGTGATGGTATTAAAAGAGACCTCAGTTGGATTAAGGAAAGAACAGCTTTTAGAGATTCTGTAAGAGCCGTTAACAAAGCTACAGTCGATGTTGAATTAAAACATGCATATTCTATTGTTTTGAATCCAAATAATGGACGTGAGGTTGTTAAAACACACTTTATTTACACATATAAAGACTCACTTGATAATGTTGATAAGTGGAGACAATATGAAACCTACGTTGTTAAGGACGGTAAGGTAGATAGATGGTCTGGCGCATGGCAAGATATACCAGAAGAAACCGAATAGATTAATAGTATGAAAAATTCAATTTTAATAACATTTATTTTGGCTTTGTTTCTTACATCATGTGGAGATATTCCATTTGATACATCAGATAGAGGAGGTTTAATGATGGCAACTGATGATAAGACTATAATCATTGAAAGACTTGCAAAAGCTTACACCGAAGGAAATTTTGAAATAGCTAAAGATTACTTTTCTGAAAATGGTGTTCATTATGTTAATAATGATGAATATACCAACGACGAGATCATAGCTGGATATAATTTTCATTCATTGCTTTATGACGAAATGGAGCATTTGACCCCTTGGGTTACTACTATGTATTATAATGATGGTAGTATTTATACAAACCAATGGGCTGAATGGACTGGAAAATCTAAAATTACAGGTGAAGTTCAGACAAACAATTTCCACTGTTGGTGGAAGTGGGAGGGAGATAAAATTGTTTCTACTGCTTGTTATTTTGACACTAAAGATATAGACAGTGAGGCTGCCCTTTATTCAGAGCAGAGTCAGTAAAAACTTTTTACTTAAATAAAAAAGGGATCAAATAAAGTAGGTTTGTTCCCTTTTTTTTGTGACCTCATCAGGACTCAAACCTGCCTATCATTATCACAAAAGTATTTAATATAAATTATAAGTTAGCATATTTTAGATTATCCTTTATTAAAAAAAATAACCACCAGAAAGGAAGCGAAAACAAAATACCTAAAAAGAGATACCAAAAAAATTGTAACAATGGTCTAATAAAAGGAGACCAAAGATGAACTCGTAAGTCCTCTAAAATATCTTTTAATGCAAGATTGAAGTTATCAATCATATTACTCAAAGGGTATTCACCATCTTTCTTTTTATCCTTCGTAAAATATATTTCTCCACTCATTATGCCAACTACAATAGCAAAAACAATAATATAGACCCACCAATAATCTGGTTTTATAACAGAAATCAATCCACTAAAAGCACCGATTGCATATACATACCACCACTCTTTCAAATATTTTTTCATTTTTTCTTTTTTCTATTGTCAGCCCAAATATTATACATAAAAAATAATATAAATAATCCAATTGCAATATGACCCCATTTAATTGAAGTAAGTTGAAGCATAGGTGGAATTATGCCAGACAAAACACCAATGATAATCGCTTGATACCATTTAATACTTTTGAGTAAATACCCTTTCATTTCAATAATAGTAAGGTTAGTTTTTCCATAAATTAAAAAAGAAAGGAGCTAATATATTTGCTAATAGTATACCCCCAGCAATAATAAAAAAATTCCAAATAATTTGTTCTTTCCTTGAGATATCATCTTTCCATCTTCCCCACTTGTCTTTAAATGGATTTCTAAATAGACCATACTTAATAGCCATAATAATTGC
>NHGT02000001.1 GCA_002170005.2 bacterium TMED144
CCTGATGGATCTAGATGCCACATGGTATACTTTGCATCGAAGTATTTTGTAGCTCCATCAAAGTATCCAGACTGTATCATAGTATGTAAATAGGGGTTTTGTGCCATTGCTAGTCTCAGGTTTTCGCCAGTATTATTATTTGAGTTATCCCACGGCCTTACAGGTCCGAACATATTGTATTTTACGTCTGTATCGAATTTTAGTATGTTTTTATAGTAATAATTGATAGCTGGCGTAAAGGAGTGGAGCCATGATGTTAATTCTGAATTAAAGTCAGGCCTAACGCCCCCTTTTGTCTTATCCATTCCTTTGTATCTAGAGTCTAATCTTCCAACTGTGTACCCTTCTTCTCTTAACAGCTCTTTCCAAAAGAATGAAGTGGGAACATCTAAATTATAGGATAAAATAGATTCCGCAGAAATTCCAGAATATTCAGCCATTTTCGTAGCAGCTAATAGTTTTTCTGCCTCAGATACATAACCACCTTTAGCTAAAACAGGTAGCAATTCATTCATAGCATATTTTTCTGATTGATCTAAAACATCTAAAAGACCAATCATTTGATATTTGACGTCTAATTTTTTATGATACCAAGCAGCGGCAGTAAAATATGGTAGTCGTAAAGCAGCTCCTAGGGGACCTGACCGTCTACCTTGACCGCTATCGATACCAAGCTCGGTGGGCGACACTAAGATAACACCATTTAAATACATCCATTGCCTATTTTGAAGAGCATGGGCTAGGCCTGATACTCTTGTAGTGCCATAACTTTCACCAATTAGATATTTAGGTGACTCCCATCTATTGACTCTTTGTATAAAAGTATTTATCCATTCAGCTAAATATGCTATGTCAGCATTGACACCAAAAAACTTATCTCTTTTAACATCTTTATCAATTATTCTTGAATATCCGGTATTAACTGGATTAACAAAAACAATATCAGCAACATCAATGATGGAATGGGGATTTTTCTTTACGCCATAAGGTTGAACAGGAAATCCTTCATCATCTACATTTAAAATCATAGGACCGGTGTATGCAAGGTGCATCCAAACCGAACCAGAGCCAGGGCCTCCATTAAAAGATATCATAATGGGTCTATTTTCTTTATTCTTTACATTCAATCGTTCATAATAGGTATAATGCACATACGCTATTGGTTTACCATCATCATTCCATATGGGCTGCGTTCCAGTAGATGCGCTATAATCGATTTTCGAACGATTAACAGTAACATTGTGATATGTAACAACAGCAGTATCTGCTGGCAAAGAACGACTTTGTGAAAAAAGTGATCCTAGCATTAAGGAAATGGTCAGTATATGTTTTCTCATTTTTATCTCCATTGTAGATAATAAAATTATAAAATTGTACAAATTTCTTTAAAGGTTTTCTTTTTAATATTTGGCACTTCAGCATTTTCTGAAGGAAATCCAACTGGTATAATAAGATAAGGCTTATCGCTAGGCGGGCGATTTAGTATTTCAGACAAAAATGACATAGGGCTTGGAGTGTGGGTGAGGGTTACTAAGCCCGCATTATGAAGCGCTATTAACAACAAACCTGATGCAATACCGACTGATTCTGAAACATAATAATTTTTTGTATTAGTACCATCGACATTTATATCAAACTTTTTAGAAAATACTACGATAAGGTACGGTGCTTCTTCAAGAAAAGGTTTATTCCAATCAGTTCCAAACTGATTTAAATCATCCAACCATTCTTGTGGTGCTCTTCCTCCATAAAATTCTTTCTCTTCAATCTCTGCAGCTTTCCTTATTTTTCTTTTTATTGCTGGATCTTTAACAATAACAAAATGCCATGGTTGCTTATTAGCACCAGATGGTGCTGTAGATGCAGACTTAATGCAGTTTTTAATTATCTCTATTGGGAAGTTATCCTTGGAAAAGTCACGAACTGATCTTCTNCTTGATACTTTTTGAAAAAACTGATTAGCATTATANTCCATCTCTTCAAAAGTAATTTTTTGAAACTGAAGCTTTTTGAATGACATAATTATGTATTAATTTAATTAGAATAACATTACAAATAGAGAGAGAATAAAATTTTAACAAAATTTATAACAATAATTTATGCTTATTTAATTTGTATAATTNTTTCTTCATGCGATAATAATTCAAATGAAAAACATTCATTTGATAGTTACGAACCAATTATTCTTATATCTATAGATGGTTTCAGGTGGGATTACTTTGACAAGACTGAAACACCTAATTTTGATAAAATTATAAATAATGCGGTGATTTCTGAAGGGCTAGTTCCTGTTTTCCCTAGCAAAACCTTTCCATCTCATTTATCTATAGTAACAGGTAATTATCCTATAAATCATGGAATAATATCAAATAGAATGTATGATCAAGAATTCAATGAGACCTATTATATAGGACAAGGTAGCAAAGCAGTGGTTGATCCTAAGTGGTATGAATCTGAACCAATATGGGTAACCGCAGAAAAACAAAATAAAGTAGCTATGACTATGTTCTGGCCAGGCTCAGATGCAAAGATCATGGGTATTAATCCATCTGAGTACCACGTTTATGATGGTTCAATATCTCATGACAGTAGAATAAATCAAATTATAAGCTGGATTAAAATGGACATAGGTAAAAGACCGGATATCATAACATTATATTTTAGCTACGTTGACTCTCAAGGACATAAACATGGTCCAGATTCCAACGAAATAAAAGAGGCTATTCAAGAAATGGACAGGGTCGTTGGAAACTTAACATCAAAACTGGAAGAAATTGGTGTATTTGAAAATTGCAATATTATAATGACATCTGATCATGGAATGGCTCAGCTTTCACCTGACAAAATCATTTTTATCGATGATTATATTGATTTAGAAAAAGTATATGTTGTTGATTGGAGTCCCGTACTCGCTATTATACCAGATGATATTAATGAAACTTATGATCAGCTTTTCAATAAACATCCCAATTTGAACATCTATAAAAAAGGTGATATCCCAAGTAGACTACATTATAATAAACACAGAAGAATAGCTCCAATAATTGGAATTGCAAATGAGGGTTGGTCAATCACGACTCGAGACAGATTCGACGCAGAGAATTATTTAGGTGGAAACCATGGATATGATCCTAAATACCAATCAATGCATGGGATCTTTATAGCTAAGGGTCCATCATTTCATTCGAATAAAAATATACCTCCCTTACACTCTATTCATCTCTATGAAATGATGTGTCATATATTAGGTATCGATCCTGCAACAAATGATGGAAGCTTAGATTCAACTAGAGCATTTCTATCGAGGTAATTTCTTTATATTTAATTATCTTATGATATATGCTTTTAATAAAAAATAAATTAAACTCACAATTATGACAGAGAAATTATACTGGTTATTTGGATTCGTCGGATTGTATTGGGCTTATTGTCTTTATTGGGGCATCAAAGGTGCTCGATCAGCGAAAACATCAACAGATTATTTTCTAGCCGGAGGATCCATTGGTGTTTGGGTCTTTGTCCTTGCAGCAACAGCAACCAGTTTTAGCGGATGGACATTTGTAGGTCATCCTGGAAAAATATTCACNGATGGACTGCCGTATGCTTTTGCNTCNTTTTATGCTTTAACTATTCCTTTAACGGGAGTTTTATTTTTAAGNAGACAATGGGTNTTAGGAAAAGCATATGGGTACATNACNCCNGGAGAAATGTATAGCGACTACTATGGNGGAAATTCNATTCGANTGTTNACAGTNCTGGTNGCCTTTCTTTTTAGTGTTCCATATTTAGGTGTACANCTTAGAGCATCAGGAGATCTATTTAATGTTTTAACAGATGGATTAATTAGTGTAGATGTTGGAATGTTCGCTCTTTCAACAGTCGTAATGATCTATGTCGCATCGGGTGGATTGAAATCAGTCGCATTTGTTGATTGTGCTCAGGCGATTTTACTGGCAGTTGGGATTATGGTATTGGGGGGTGTAACGCTCAATTATTTAGGAGGATGGTCTTCATTCACAGCTGGCCTAGCAGACCTAGTGAGATCAGATATAGAATCAGGCAACAATCTCACCCTTGATGGATTTTCAAAGAAAGTAGCCATTCCAGGTAGTATACAAATGGTCCCTCAAGGCTCGGATTCAGTCGGAGGGTCATGGACAGGTATTATGTGTATGACAT
Organism: bacterium TMED144; assembly: GCA_002170005.2. Taxonomy (GTDB): domain Bacteria; phylum Fidelibacterota; class Marinisomatia; order Marinisomatales; family TCS55; genus TMED144. Next base: position 4,180 of record NHGT02000001.1, read on the forward strand.
ACATGTTTGCATTGATGGGTATACAATCTTCACCTGCTTTTTCAATGTGGGCTTTTTCAAATAAAACTTCTAAGGCGTTCAGATGGCAGCAGGTATTTGCATCAGCTTTATTTATAGGTGTATTACTATTTACATTTACTATTATTCAAGGGATCGGTGGGAATCTTCTCATTGAGAGAGGAGTCATCGAAAGTGTAAATGACAAAACCCTTGTCCCGCAATTAATTAATCTATTATCAGATTCTACTCCATGGCTTGTAGGTCTTTTAGCCGTTTGCGCATTGGCAGCAATGCAAAGTACTGGAGCAGCGTACATGTCAACATTTAGCGCAATGGTGACGCGTGATATATTTACCAAATTCATTAATCCCAATGCAACTGATTCTGTACAAAAGCTGTGTGGAAGGATTTTCGTAATAATTGTTACGCTAGCTGCGCTATTTGTTGCAGCAAACTCTACGCAAGCAATTGTCATGCTTGGCGGTTTAGCGGTTGCATATGGATTTCAAATGTATCCTGCTTTAATAGGGTTATGTTACTACAAGGGATTTACAAAAAAAGGAGTGGTAGCCGGCTTAATTGTTGGCTTGATCGCAGTAACTCTGACCGACAGGACTTCGGCATGGTTCAATGTACCATGGGGAGCCTACCCATTAACAATTCACAGCGCGGGATGGGGTATTATCTTTAATCTTTTTGTAACATTCTTTGTTTCTTTTCTTCTTGGAGAATCNTCCAAAGAAAAGAATAAAAAGGAAAGAAAACATCTTTTATTACAAACGGTTTCCGCCCTAGATCCTAAACGAAAAANNCANGTTAGTTTAGCTTGGGTCTTAACTCTTATTTGGTTCTTGGTGGGTTTTGGNCCATTTGCAACAATTGGTAATTCACTTTTCTCAAGTCCTAATACNCCTGAATTGTGGGCTCCATTCTCTTTGCCTTCCTTATGGGTCTGGCAACTTCTTTTTTTATTATATGGTGTATTTGTCATNTGGTTNTTAGCATTTCATATGGGATTGTCTAAGCCNGTAGCTAGAGAAAAAATAGAGCTAGTTGTCAAAAGCTCAAGTCAAAANAAGTTGTANATCTTTTAGATAAAAAATTCACATTAATCTCAATNTTAAAGGAAAATAAATTGAAAAATATTNTTTTTNTTTTTTCTATTTTAATGACNTCACTNTNCTCNCAAGGNACAAATATGATGACAAACAGNGTGCATCCAGAATTAGAATGGAAAACAATTTCAACANAGAATTTCAATATTCATTANCATCAAGGCATTGAAGATATTGCTANGGACGGTGCAAAAATTTCAGAGCATGTNTTGCCAACACTTCTAAAACAAGTTAATCTTGATTCTATTCCAATGATTGATGTCATTTTTACTAACGAAGATGAAATTATGAATGGGTTTGCAATCCCTACCTATCAAACATTCATTTGGGTCGATCAAAATGATGCTGCAAGATGGTTAGAGAAGAATAAGTGGCTAGAACAAGTCGTTGCCCATGAATTGCAACATATCGTTTACTTTCATAAAACAAGAAGCTGGCTTAAAACACTTGGTGTCGTTTTTAGCGGAACTCCTGGATGGTTTGTTGAAGGCTTAGCCGAATATGAGACGGAAAGCTGGAGACCTTATAGAGCTGATCTAGCACACAAATCACATATACTTAGAAACAAAACTAACACAATGGATCCTCACCATGATGGGTTTTCTAAGTTATTATATATGGCAGATCGCTTTGGAGATTCAACTATTGTCAAAACAATGGAATATCGCAATGGTCTAAAGCTCTTTTCATTCAAGGAAGGCTTCAAAAAAGCGACAGGAATAAGCGTTAAACAATTCAATGAGGATTGGNGACGANTAGTGAACACATACTACTATAGTTATCGCTCCCAAAAAGAAAGTTACGATGAAATCGGAAAAGTATTCAGCTTGCCCTACAAGAGAGTAAAAGGGTTTGAATTTTATAGCGATAGCAGTCAAATGGCTGTCATTGGATCAAAGGATAAAGGACAGTTAGATATATCATTGATCATTGCTGAAAGGGATACAGCTAAGGAAAGCAAAAGATATTCTGATTGGGAGGAGAAAAATGCAAAGATTAAAGAGAAAAAGAAATTAACAAAGAAAGATTCGTTATCTTTAGAAANACCTTTTAAAGAAAANATAATTTGGAGTAAAAAAGAAATCGATTTTGGAGATTTTCACTCTGAATTGGCTTGGTCNAATGAAGGGTCTAAGCTTGCTTATGCAAAATACCATCATGGAGAAAATCAGTCTTTANTTTATGATATTAAGGTGTATGATAAAAAAACAGATAAAAGCACTTGGTTAACGCAATCCAAAAGAGCCACTTACCCTGCTTGGGTTGATAGCAATAGGATTGCATATGTTGCTCATCAAAATAGTATCGCAAATATTTTCATTTCTGATTTAACGGGTANAACAGAACAAATAACAGATTTCACTGATAATACTCAGATAATGTTTACAGCTATTTCGCCAGACAAAGGGAGCCTTGCTATGGCTGTTTCTCCTGAAAATGGCAACTTAGATATCTATGTTCTAGACCTTACCACTAAAGAACTTACAAGGCTAACAACAAATGAAAATGCTGACATCATGCCTGTCTGGCACCCAAGCGGAACAGCAATATCATACACTTCTAATGCTAATGGAGTTCCTAACATTCATACCATAAATCTTAGTAACCAAAAAACGACCGTAAATACTGATGTAGGTGATGGTATATGGACAAAACAATGGATGCCAAACGATTCAGCAATACTTGCTATGACATTGAATGCTGTAGATAGTGTGAGACTTGTTAAAGTTGATCCATTCCGATCATCCAACACATCCTTGTTTAGTATCAGAGACAAATATTCGTCCTGGCTAAATGCTGGCCCTGATGTTTCGTTTGTGAATAAGGAGATCACAGATCCAGCTGATATGGCGACCCCAGAAAAATACAGATTCACCAAACATTTAAGAAATTTTATTACCTTAGCTCTGCCTTTCGGAAATTCCTTGACCGGACTTTCTATGTGGACTGATGCTCTTGGAAAAAATAATATAATGGCCATAGGTAATTACTATTCTCCAAACCCAGATTATAGTAGTGTTGGGCTGAGCTACTCAAATGCTGGGGTCCTACCTGGAATTTTAACTATTGGCTACAATCATAATTTAGATCCTGCAGTGCGCCTTTATAATAAAGCTAATATGATTGACTTTCGTAATGGGGTTCGAATTGGACTGTCTATGCCTTTTAATTTTGGAGAATCTTTTTCATCAAATCATAATATTGATATTGGCATTTCTTTTGTCAATCACGACGTTATAGTATTTAAAGAGGTTGATGAAAAAACAGGTGAGCCCATTGAGATAGAGCTAAATGACAAGAACTTTTATTTGCCTACTCCTGAGGAAGGCAACAATGGATATATATCACTCGGATACAAATGGACAAATCTTAGACCCCATCAAAGAAATGTATTAATGCCGAGTAATGGATTTGGTATTAAAACCAACCTCAATTGGGCAGACAAATCACTTTTTGGAGATTATTCATATTCTATTTTTGAGACCGATTTTTTTGGAGGATTTGAGAATTTTTATCTGAGACTGAAAACAAAAGCATTAACAAGTGGAAAGCAGCCGAATCAAAATCTTATTGGGTTGACCAGCGATGATCCTATCTATATTGGTGGAACAAATATTGATGAAAATTTATTACCAGAAACCTACAATCCTAGAGGTTGGGATGAGATTAGAATTGGCGAAAGTATGGTGTTTGGTTCTATGGAGATCAGACTTCCGATCATACCTGGAGCATTATCTTTAAACTTGATATCTGATTTTGGAAATGCTTGGAGCAAAGGAACAAAAAGCAAAGACTGGGTTCAAACCGCTGGGTATGAAGTTAGGTTGGGCTTGGGCTTTGTTTTCTTATCTGCAGGGGAAGCACAAACGATTGAAAATTGGAACGACGACCTCAAGCCAAAACAATATTTAAGAGCTACTTTAATCAGACCGTTTTAGTAAATTTTTTAAAAAAAATAAATTCATGCTTTTACTATACGGTTTATTAATGTAACCTATATCAAAGATTTAAATACCTTAAACTTTGTTTCCGCATACAAAGGACAAGCCAGCAACTTTTAAATATTAGTGAAATCAGCTCAATCAAAAATTACTGCCATAGTTGGAGCGCAATGGGGTGATGAAGGCAAAGGCAAAATAACAGATTTTTTTGCCGGTCAATCTGATTATGTCGTTCGTTTTCATGGTGGTAACAATGCTGGTCATACCGTTATAGTAAATAATAATATTTTCAAATTACACTTAATTCCATCCGGTGTCATTTACGGATCCCCTGTAAGCATTATTGGTAATGGAGTGGTCGTTGACCCGAAAGCTCTGCTAAGCGAAATATCATATTTAAAAGAAAAAGGGATTGAACCTAAACTTTTAGTTAGTGACAGATGTCATATTATCATGCCGTATCATATTGAACTTGATAGCGCACTATCAGGTCACCAAGCTGAACTCGCAGCTGGTAGCACAGGAAGAGGCATAGCACCAGTTTATGCAGATAAGATGTTTCGTAATGGCATAAGAATGATAGATCTTTTAGAACCAGACATTTTAAAACAAAAACTTGAAAAAGGTTACGCATTCGCGAAAGGCATTATTGAAAAATCGCTCAATAAAAAAATGATTAGTGAACCTAAATCAATTTTTCAAGATTACATTGATTTTGGAATTAAGTTGAAAAATTATGTTTCGGACACATCTGTTGANCTTTATAAAGCGCATCAAAATGGAAANAGNATTCTATTTGAAGGTGCGCAAGGAATTAGTCTTGATGTTGATCATGGTATATATCCCTACACAACATCTTCAAATACTGCGGCTGGTCATATTTCAACTGGAACTGGGGTTAGCTTNAGAGATATTGGTCGAATCATCGGAGTTGTAAAAGCTTATTTAAGCAGAGTAGGTGAAAGCCCACTACCATCTGAAATAGATGGTGAGATGGCAGAAAAAATAAGGGACGTTGGAGGTGAGTATGGAACAACCACTGGAAGACCAAGAAGAATTGGCTGGCTTGACCTNGTTCAAGTAAGGCAAGCGGTTAGGGTAAATGGTCTAACGGAAATTGCTCTAACCAAGCTTGATGTTTTAAACGGCATTAAAGAGATCCCAGTTTGTATAGATTATGAAATTGATGGGTCCACTGTTTCTGAAATGCCTGCAAGTCTTACTATGTATAGAAATGCAAAACCAATCTATAAGACTTTAGAAGGATGGGATTCCATTCCTGATAATATTTGGGACAAAGGATTTAACGCTCTCCCCAAAGAAATTCATAACTATATTGATTTTATTGAACAAGCGGTAGGTTGTTCGGTAAAGATAATATCAGTTGGACCCCAGCGTCACGAAACTATCATTCGATAATTATTCAACCAATGATCTTCACAAAAGAGATAATAGATTTTAATAATTTATCCAAAGATGAGATCAAACTAAAACTCAATGAATTGGATATTGCTTTAACTCCTGATGAAGCATTACAGGTTCAAAAAGAAATGCTTGGCCGTCCTCCTTCGATTCATGAGCTAGTCCTATTCTCAATTCAAGGATCTGAACATTGTAGTTACAAAAGCAGTAGAAATCATTTAAAAAAGTTCACAACAGATGGGGCCCACGTAGTACTTGGCGCCAAAGAAGACGCAGGTGTGGTCTCAATTGCAANAGATAAAAAAGGNAAAAGATGGTGCATTGTCATGAGCCATGAAAGTCATAATCACCCATCGCAAATTGTACCCTATGAAGGGGCAGCAACAGGCGTAGGGGGAAATGTCAGAGATGTGATGTGTATGGGTGCAGAAGTGATAGCATGCACTGATTCGTTCCGCTTTGGANATATTAAAAATCAAAAGACCAAATGGATCCATCATGGCGTAGTGTCTGGTGTTGCAGGGTACGGCAATCCATTAGGAGTACCGAATATTGGTGGAGACGTATATTATAATGAGAGNTATAATGATAATTGTCTAGTAACATTAGTAACGCTAGGCATTGTAAGAGAGGATGATATTATTCATTCATATGCACCAGAGAATGCTGATGGACATGACTTAATATTAATTGGAAAACCTACTGATAATAGTGGATTCGGCGGTGCAAGTTTTGCATCACTCGAATTGGTTGAGGATGAAAAAGAAAAAAACAAAGGTGCAGTTCAAGAACCAAACGCTTTTCTTGAAAGGCATTTGCTAAAATCCAGTTATGACCTTTTTAAGATATTACAAAAAGAAAATTTAATTGATAAAGTTGGTTTTAAAGATCTAGGCGCNGGAGGAGTTGCTTGTGCCAGTGTAGAGCTAGCAGAAACATCAGGCTATGGTGCTAAAGTAGATCTTGACAAAGTACATAAATCAATGAAAGATCTTCATTCTTCCGTTTATCTATGTAGTGAAACACAAGAAAGATTCATGTGGGTTTGTCCACCTGATCTTACGCAAAGAATTTTGGATCACTATAATAAGCGATATGATTTAAACAATGTAAGCAAAGGTGCTCAAGCCTCTGTNATTGGAAANATCACAAAGGATNCAANATATATTGTTGAAAGTAAGGGTGAAATCATTGTTGATGCTGAGGCATCACAAGTCACAAAAGGTTTTTTATATGACAGACCTTTTAGAAAGAAAAATACAATTCATAAAGAACCATTTATTAATCAAATTAGTGATTATAATCAATTATTGCTGCAATGCTTATCACATGAGAACTTTGCATCAAGAGAACCTATTTTTGAAAAGTATGATAAACAGGTCCAGGGTCGATCAATTNTCGAATCAGGACAGAATGATGCAGGTGTTTTAGCTCCTTTCAATTCGGATGAGTATCCANAAGAGATTCAAGATATTGGAATTGCCCTTTCGACCGATCATAATCCAAGATATGCAATGATAGATCCATATTGGGGCGGTATTAATGCTGTTGTGGAATCCGTAAGAAATGTTGTTGCGTGTGGGGCAACCCCTATAGCGCTGACCGATTGTCTTTGCTTTGGNAACCCTGAAAATGAACAACAAATGTGGGAGTTTGTGGAAAGCGTAAGAGGAATATCTGATGCATGCAATGCCATAACTTTACTTAGCAATGAAAAAAAGCCATTACCAATCATTGCAGGTAACGTAAGTTTTTACAATGAATCAAAGGAAGGCTCTATTCCACCGAGTCCCATTGTTAGCTGTTTAGGAAAATTAGATGATGTAAAAAAAGTAACACCAATGAGNTTTCAAAAGTCTGATTCAANACTCATAGTTNTTGGTAAAAGAAAAGATGAACTAGGCGGTAGCTTNTTTTACCAAATACATAATGAATTAGGAGCAAATGTTCCTAAGCCTAACTTAAAAAAATTTAAAAATCAGATCCACGCACTCAACACCATTAATGAAAATNGTCTTATTTCCTCTTGCCATGATATTTCAGATGGTGGAATGTTATGCGCATTAGTTGAAATGACATTTGAGAACAAAATAGGATGCTCAATTGATTATGAGGAAACTATAAACATAAATGCGATTCTTTTTGGTGAGACTAGCGGTTTTATTATTGAAGTAGAAAATGAAAATATGAATCAAATTAAANTTGNGTTGAAAGAAAAAGGCATAGACCATATTGTGATTGGTAAAACAACTAATAATGAAAAGATAACTTTTAATGATAAGATTAACATTGATATTGAGACCTGTTTCAATGCCTGGACAGGAGGCTTAAGAGAAAAATTGTGAAAGAAAAAATCAACTACAAAGCTGCAGGTGTTGATATCGATGCAGGGAATGAGTCTGTAAACCGTATAAAAAAACACGTATCCTCAACATTTACTGACAATGTGTTAACAGGTATAGGAAATTTTGGATCACTATTTGATCTAAAAAGTGTTTGTAATGAATACGATCACCCAGTGATGGTTCAAAGCATTGATGGTGTTGGTACAAAAATGATTATAGCTAGGATGATGAATGACTTTTCAACAATTGGTGTAGACCTATTAAGTGCAGCAGCTAATGATATTCTTGTAATGGGGGCAAAGCCAATTACATTATTGGACTATATTGCCACTGAAAAAATTTCACCACAAAAGATTGAAGAAATCGTTAAAGGTATGAGTATCGCATGCAAAGAAACGAACGTATCCTTAGTAGGGGGTGAGATAGCTGAAATGCCGGATACATATTTAAGTGATGAATATGACTTAGTAGGTATCATAACTGGNATNGTAGAAAAGAGTAAGATTATAACNGGNGAGAAAATACNGATTGGGGATAAAATACTAGGTCTTGGATCAAGTGGTCTTCATACAAATGGATATTCGCTTGCAAGAAAGTTAATCTTCAATATTGAAGGATTAACCGTTCACGATAAAGTTGAAAACATGGAAAATACGATTGGGGAAATACTTTTACGACCACATTTAAATTATACCAATATTATTCACACAATTTTTGCAAATGACATAAAGCTGTCAGGCATAGCGCATATTACGGGAGGAGGATTGATTGAAAATATACCCAGAATATTGCCAAAAAAATTAAGTGCTTTATTGTCAAAAAAAACATGGACTATTCCACCTATCTTTAGTCTATTGCAAAAGATTGGTGAGATTGAAGAATCTGAAATGTTTCGAGTTTTCAATATGGGAATTGGCATGGTTCTTATAACGAACGACAAAGCTTGCGAAGCTATTAAAGAGATCATGAAAGATGTTACAGATGTCTATGATATTGGAACCATTGTAAAAGGAGATAGAAAAGTTTTATTTAATGAGTAAGGTTGCTATAATTCAATTCCCTGGGTCTAATACCGAAAGGGAAACTTTCATTGCTTGTGCAAGGAATAATATTAATGGTGTAGAATTCTTATGGAATGATGATCATAACAAATTAGATCAATTTGATGGTTATATCATTGTTGGGGGTTTTTCATATGAAGATAGATCAAGAGCTGGAGTAATAGCAGCCCAAGATGAAATTGTTAAAGAAATAATAATCCAATCGGAATCGGGAAAACCTGTATTAGGTATCTGCAATGGGGCTCAGATTTTAGTTGAAAGTGGAATGGTGCCAGGATTAATAAACTATGAGGTCGGAGCAGCTTTAACAGAAAATAAACGAGTTAAATCTGGAAAGATCTTAGGACAGGGCTATTACAATGTATGGACAAATCTTAAAATGAGCGTTGATCCAGCAAGATCGGCATTTACAAAGGATTTACAAAAAGATGAGATTATCAGAGTACCCTTAGCTCATGGTGAAGGAAGATTTGTCATACCTGAAGCTCTACTAAACGAAATGATCAAAAACGAACAGGATCTTTATAAGTATTGTGATGAGAATGGTAAAACCATAAATGAATTTCCAACTAACCCTAACGGCTCAATAAACAATATAGCAGCTATTTGCAATAGTGCTGGAAATGTAATGGCTATGATGCCGCATCCCGAAAGAACGCCAGGAGGAGATGCAATTTTTTCCTCAATGAAGAAATATATTGATAATAAGAGTAAACCAAACTTCAAAACGCTTAACTTTAATCCAGCGAAATTAGAACCGAATAAATACACCAAAGATGAATCAAAAAACATGTGGCTAATTGATATGTTCATAACTGATAATGAAGCTATCAGTGTAGAAAATGCTTTACAACAAATTGGTTTTGATGTGCGAATCAAACGACAGATAATGTGGGAAATTGAAATAGAAAAAGACAAAAAAGACACTTTGGAAAAAATAAAAAAAAGCGGTGTATTATTTAATCCAAATAAAGAATTTATTAAAAAACAAACCGAATCAGATCTTAATGTTGCATCAATTTTAGTCTGTCAAAAAGAGAATATTAAGGGTAGAGCTGCCTATGAAACATTAAAAAGTGGTATGGGTGTTGATAAAATTTTGCAAATAAGACACGGTGTATTGTGGAATCTGAAAATTAATGGAAGTAATTTTGAAAACGATTTAGAAAGAATTTTGAAAACAAATATATTATTTAACCAAATATCATATGAATACTATAGAATTAAATGAAAATTATAAGAGCAACATCGTTGCTGAATTAACCAACACACTAACTGAAACTTCCTTGCCATCTGGAACAAAAAGATCTGGCAAAGTACGAGACCAGTATGAATTGGGTGACTCAATTGCTTTGATTACAACCGATAGACAAAGTGCCTTTGATAGGGTATTAGCATCTGTTCCATTTAAAGGGCAAGTACTAAATCTTACAAGTGCATGGTGGTTTGAGGCGACAAAAGACATAATTGCAAATCATGTAATTGATATTCCGGATCCAAATGTTACACTCGCCAAAAAATGTGATGTTTTTCCCATAGAGTTTGTAGTTCGTGGTTTTATTACTGGTAGTACTAGCACATCTCTTTGGACCGTATACAATAATGGAGATAGGGAATATTGTGGAAATGATTTGCCAGAAGGATTAAAGAAAAATCAAAGATTAGAACAAAATATGCTCACCCCTACAACCAAGGAAGAGGATCATGATCGCCCTATTTCTCCAACAGATATTGTCAAAGAAAAATGGATGACCCAAGAGGATTGGGATTATTGCAGTAACAAGGCACTTGAACTATTTGCATTTGGCCAAAAAAAAGCTATGGAAAATGGTTTAATACTGGTGGACACTAAATATGAAATGGGCAAAGATAAAGATGGCAATATTGTATTAATCGATGAGATTCATACCCCTGACTCTAGCAGATATTGGATATCTAAATCATATGAAGAAAGATTTAATAACGGTGAAGAGCCACAAAATATAGACAAAGAGTTTTTACGATTATGGTTTGTTGACAACTGTGATCCTTACAATGATAAAGAACTGCCTCAAGCACCTGAAGATCTAGTTGTGGAACTGTCAAGAAGGTATGTTTATTTATATGAAACAATAACTGGTAAAACTTTTCCTTTTCCAGACAAAAGCTTACCTGTAAAAGAAAGAATAGTTGAAAATCTAGGGAGTGTTCTATGAAAGCAATATTGATTATGGGTTCAACCGCAGACGAGCCCCACGCTAAGAAAATTACTGATAAATTAGACGATTTTGGGATAAGCTGGGAACAACATGCAGCTTCTGCTCACAAACAACCATTAAAAGTTTTAGAGATTTTAGAAAATAACAAGACAAAAAAAGACATTGTTTATATTACCATAGCCGGTCGCTCTAACGCATTATCTGGTTTTGTTGCTGCTAATTCTGAATTTCCAACGCTTGGCTGCCCACCCTTTTCAGACAAAGCTGATATGCTAGTCAACATTCATTCAACTTTGCAAATGCCAAGCAACACACCGGTTCTAACCGTGATTGACCCTGGTAACTGTGCACTAGCAGTTAAGCGGATATTTGGTGTCTAATCCCGCTAATTCTATTTCGCCGTTGGACGGCAGGTATCATAACAAAACAGAATTACTTCGCCCATATTTTTCAGAATTAGCCTTAATAAAATATAGAATACAAGTTGAAATAGAATATTTGATTTCTCTATCTAAAGAAAAAAAAATACCTGAATTAAAGCCATTCAGTGAAAAAGAGCAAAAAAGATTAAGAAATATATATTTGAATTTTTCAGCTGATGATGCATCAAATGTTAAATCAATAGAAAAAACAACCAATCACGACGTAAAAGCAGTAGAGTATTTTCTACAAAATAAAATAAAAAAATCTATTCATCCATGGATACATTTTTGTCTTACTTCTGAAGATGTAAATAATCTATCATATAGTTTAATGTGGATGGATGCACTTAAAGGTCCATATCTTGCACAACTAGTAAGTTTAAATCGCTCTATTAAAAAACTTGCTAAAAGATATAAGAAAGTTTCAATACTCGCATTAACGCATGGTCAACCAGCAACTCCAACAACATTTGGTAAAGAGTTTGCAGTATTTTTTAAAAGACTCGATCGGCAAATTGTACAACTTAAGTCACATAAGTTTTTGGGGAAATTTGGTGGCGCTACTGGTACTTGGTCTGCACATGAAGCTACGTATCCAAAAGTTAATTGGATAGATTTTACAAAAAAATTCATTAAATCCATGAGTTTAGAGCCCAATCTAATAACCACTCAAATTGAACCACATGACTCTATTATTGAAAGCTATCATAATATTTTAAGAATCAATTCTATACTATCTGATCTATGCCAAGATATGTGGTTATATATTAGCCGCTCAATTGTCAAACAAAAGAAACTGGCTGGAGAAATAGGATCTTCGACAATGCCACATAAAATTAATCCCATCCAGTTTGAAAACGCGGAAGGTAATTTTGGATTATCAAATGCAATACTAGAATTCTTATCAAGAAAACTTGCAATATCAAAAATGCAAAGAGACCTTACCGATTCGACTACAATTAGAAATCAAGGGGTAGCGCTGGCCCATTCTTATATCGCCTTGATCAGCATAGCTAGCGGATTGAACCGTATAGATATTGATTTAAAAAGGACTAAGAAAGAATTAAATGATCACTGGGAAGTGCTTACTGAACCGATGCAAACTGCTATTAGAAAATCAGGTAAAAAGTCTGGATATGAAGATATGATGGATCTTTCTAAGGGTAAAAAGATTGATGAATCCATGATTAAGGATGTAATCAAAAAATTAAAAATCTCAGATGAAGATAAAGAAATACTATTAAAACTAAGCCCTTCTTCATACACTGGCTTAGCTGATAAGCTTACGGATCTTTTATAGTTATGTGCGGACTTGTAGGCCTATATCAAAAGAAAGGTGAATCGCTCCAAAGAATTTTTGATGGCCTGATACAAGTCCAACACAGAGGACAGGATGCTGGAGGCATTTGCACCCTTCAGGGTAATAAGATTAATACACACAAAGAACTAGGTCTTATCTCTGAGATATTTCGAAATATTGATATAAATATTTTAAAAGGCAATATTGGCATAGGCCATGTAAGGTATCCCACGGCAGGAACGGATAATGTAAATGAGGCTCAACCTTTTCACACAACCAATCCAATCAATATAGCGCTTGCTCATAATGGTACGTTAACCAATAGCAAAGAAATTAAAACCAAATTAACAAAGCTAAATTTTTGCCAATTCAATACGAATTCAGATTCTGAAGTATTATTAAAACTCTTATCATACGAATTATTTAAAACGAACAAGAATGAATTTTCTAATAAAGATATCCTTGATGTTTTAAAAAGAATTTTCGATCAATGCCAAGGTGGGTATGCTGTAGTTGCATTGATTTCTGGAATTGGTTTGGTTGCATTCAGAGACCCAAATGGAATAAGACCACTGGCTCTTGGAAAGAATCATAACGGTTCATATCTATTTGCATCAGAAAGCAGTGCAATAACATCTTTAGGATTCGAGGTCTTAAAGGATGTTAAGCCTGGAGAGGCTATTATTATAAACTTGGATGGTTCAATAGAAGAAAGACATCTTTTAAAAGATATGCAACACACTCCATGTTTATTTGAATACGTATACTTTTCAAGACCAGATTCTACGATTGATTCAATATCTGTCCACAAGTCTCGATTAAGAATGGGTGATTATCTTGGTGAAAAGATTGCTACTCAGTATAGTCATTTAAATATAGATGTTGTTATACCAATACCTGATACAAGCAGAACAGCAGCTATGCAAGTAGCCCATCGTCTTGGAAAAAAATATCGCGAAGGCTTTATGAAAAATAGATATATTGGTAGAACATTTATTATGCCAGGGCAGATCACTAGAAAAAAATCAATTGAACAAAAACTCAATCCAATTGAAATAGAGTTTCAAAGTAAGAATGTTCTATTAGTAGATGATTCTATAGTTAGGGGCAATACATCAAGAAAGATAGTTCAAATGGTTAGAAATAACGGGGCTAAAAAAGTTTTCTTTGCGTCAGCATCGCCTCCAGTTCGATATCAAAATATTTATGGAATAGATATGCCAGCCACAAGAGAATTAATAGCAAACAACAAATCTATTGAAGAAATCAGAAATCATATTGGAGCTGACGAACTGATATATCAAGATCTAGAAGATCTTATACTGTCTGCTAAAAGAGGAAATCCCAGCATAATAGAGTTTGAAGATTCAGTATTTACAGGCAAGTATAGAACTGGCAATATCACTAATGAATACCTAGACGAACTTGAAAGATCTCGATGTGATAAAGAAAGAATCGTTGTTTAATTTTTAATGGAATATAGAATATTGATTGTTGGCTCTGGTGCGAGAGAACATGCTATTACACGATCTATTAGAAAGACACAAATTGATCATAAGTTATTTTGTATCGCATCTAACAAAAATCCTGGTATAATAAATATCTGCGATGAGTTGATTTTAGGAGACATTGAGGATGTTGATTTTATAGTTGAAAATGCAGTTCAAAGAAAATGTAATCTAGCAATTGTCGGACCTGAAAACCCTTTGTTCAAAGGGGTGGTAGATAGACTTAAGGAAAATAATATCCCATCTATAGGGCCGACCAAAGATCTTGCACAAATTGAAACATCAAAGTCCTTTGCAAGAGATCTCATGAAAGAATATGAAATCGATGGCCTACCAATCTATCAAAGCTTTTCATCAATGAATGGAGTTAAAGAATATCTCAACAATCACGGTGAAGACTATGTTTTAAAATACGATGGTTTAGCTGGTGGTAAAGGTGTTAAAGTTTCTGGAGAGCATATATTTAACCATGAAGAAGCTCTTGATTATTGTCAAAACATCGTTAATTCTAATGGCAAATTTATAATTGAAGAAAAATTTATTGGAGAAGAGTTTTCGTTAATGAGTTTTAGTGATGGAAAAACACTGAAACATATGCCTTTGATTCAAGACCACAAAAGAGCCTATGAAGGAGATGAAGGTCCCAATACAGGAGGGATGGGAACGTATTCTGATAAAGACCATTCTTTGCCTTTTTTAGAGAAAGGGGATGTTAGTATTGCAAAAGAGACAAATGAAAAAATCATAGAAGCGCTTTTTAAAAAATTTGGAGAGAGATATATAGGTATTTTATACGGTGGATTTATGGTAACGAAAAGTGGTGTGAAAGTCATTGAATACAATGCAAGGTTTGGTGACCCTGAAGCAATGAATGCTCTTTCTTTGCTTGAAACAGATTTATTAACAATTTTTAACGCTATGGTGAACGGAGATCTTGGTGGTGTTGATGTGAGATTTAAAAATCAAGCAACCGTTTGTAAATATGCAGTTCCAATCGGATACCCCACTGATCCAATTAAAGGTTCTTCTGTTGATGTATCTATGGTTGCTGATAATCAAGTAATAAGCTATGGATCAGTAAATGCCCAAAATGATAAAATAATTCTAGCAGGAAGTAGGACTTTATGCATTACAGAACTAGGAGATACAATAGCTGAAGCCGAACTAGTTGTTGAAGAAAAAATTAGCAAAGTGATAGGATCATTATTTCATAGAACCGATATTGGCAAGAGTGAACTTATAGATAAAAAAATTGAACGAATGAATAAAATTAGATGACCAATCTAGGGATACTTGGGTCTACAAAGGGTACAGATCTCCAAGCGATTATTGATGCAATAGAAAACAAATTATTAAATGCTAAGATATCTGTAGTGATCTCTAACATAGAGAATGCTTTTATTTTAGAGCGGGCAAAAAATCACAACATTAAATTTGCTCATATTCCTCATAAGGCAAAAAAAAGAGAATATTTTGATAATGAAATATCTTTTTTAATGAAAGAAAACGATGTTGATCTTATTTTGTTAATTGGCTTTATGAGAATTCTTTCAGCATCATTTTGTAAACAATGGAGAAATAAAATTTTAAATGTACATCCCTCTTTACTGCCAAAATATGGTGGCGGAATGGATATAGATGTCCACAAGCAGGTGTTGTTAAATGGTGATAAGAAAACGGGGTGTACTATCCACTATGTTGATGAAGATGTTGATCAAGGGCCAATATTGGTACAAAAAGAATGTGATGTTTTACCAGAGGACAACGAATTTACTCTAAAAGATAAAGTGCAGAAGCTAGAAGGGTTAGCATACATAGAAGCAATTAAGATTTTTCAGGGGGGTTTATGATAAAAGACTATAATATTAACCAAGAACCAATCATGATCAAAAGAGCTCTTTTATCGGTTTATGATAAAACAGAAATTAAAGAATTAGCTTTAAATCTTGCCAAACATAATGTTGAGATCATCTCAACTGGTGGCACTGCAAAATTGTTGAAAGAAGAAAATGTAGCTGTAACAGAAATTGAAGAGTATACCAATTTCCCTGAGATAATGGATGGGAGAGTGAAAACTATAAATCCAATAGTTGAAGGTGGAATCCTAGCTCTGCGTGATGTTCATATGGCAGATATGAAAAAAAACAATATAGGTCAAATTGATCTGGTTGTCTGCAATCTATATCCTTTTGATAGTGTTATCAAAAATTCTAATCACACACTATCCGAAGCGTTTGAAAATATTGATATTGGTGGTCCGACTATGATAAGATCAGCAGCTAAAAATATTGGCTGGGTAGCTGTAGCCACTCATCCTAAGGATTACCAATTAATCATGGACGAATTAGATGATCGGGGATCTGTATCATATAAAACGAGAGAACACCTTGCTAAAAAAGCTTTTTTGACTACTTCTGTTTACGAGTCGTCTATTAGTAATTATCTTTATGATAACGAGCCACAAGATCAATTTACTATGGTATTTGATAAATTTTCTGATTTACGATATGGTGAAAATCCTCATCAAACTGCTTCAGCTTATCATTTAAAAGGTGATAACTCAAACAATATACTTAATGCTAAGCAACATCAAGGTAAACAGCTTTCATATAATAATATTATGGATGCAGATGCTGCTCTTTGCTGTCTTAGAGAATTTAATCAGACAGCTTGTGTAATCGTTAAACACGCAAACCCTTGTGGTGTGTCTATTGGAAATGATTTAGTAGAGACATATCAAAATGCTTTTAAAGCAGATAGCGTTTCCGCATTCGGTGGAATAGTGGCTATTAATAGAAAATGCACTGAAGAGTTAGCTGAAAAATTAAAAGATATTTTTATTGAAATCGTTGTAGCCCCATCTTTTGAAAAAGAAGCTCTAAAAATACTTTCAACCAAAAAAAATCTTAGACTTTTAGAGGTTCAAGATATTGAAAATCAAGATAAAAAATATGAAATGAGAAATCTAGATGGAGGAATTCTTGTCCAACAAGAGAATAACGACATCTTAAAAATAGATGAACTAAAAGTAGTTACAAATACTAAACCGACAGATGATACAATCAAATCAATGCTGTTTGGTTGGCAAGTTCTAAAGCATGTTAAATCTAACGCTATCATTACAATAAAAGACAATACAACAGTTGGAATTGGAGCGGGTCAAGTTAGTCGAATTGATGCAGTTGATATAGCGATATCAAAATCAAAGGACGCTATCAGCGGCTCTGTTTTATGTTCTGACGCTTTTTTCCCTTTCAGAGATAGTATTGACAAAATATCTCAATATAATTTAAACGGAGTTATCCAACCCGGAGGCTCAATAAAGGACAATGAGGTCATAGATGCTTGTAACGAGCATAAAATTCCTATGGTATTTACAGGGAGAAGGTGTTTTAAGCATTAATACCTTGGAACTGTAGGGTCAATATTTACAGACCAAGAGTCTATCCCGCCATTTAAATTTTTAACATTATAGCCTTGGCTTTCTAAATACTGACAAACNCTCGCTGACCTCATACCGCTATGGCACATGACTATGTGAGAATCATCTTTATCAAGCTCTTCAATTCGTTCCGGAATTTGTCCCATTGGAATATGATTATGAGGTTTAACTTGAGCAATTTGTAACTCTTCCTTTTCTCTTACATCCAAAAGAACAAAATCCTCATTTTTGTCAAACATTTTTTTCAATTCAACTACTGTTATTTCATTCATAATATTAATTATAGATTAGTGTTTAATGTGATAACGATTTAGCTAATAAAAGTAACAATAACGAATAAATTCTATTAATAAAATTTTACCATTCATTAAAAAATTGTTTAAAAGATAATTTGGCGATTATTAGTAATTTTTTTGTAAAATCTCACACTTATATCTAGGACATAATATGATAATAATTATTGCAATGGTTGCNTTTCTGCTAGTTACTGTTTTCTTCATTATTGATATTAGTAGAGATCAAGAAATGAAAAGCGATGCCTCATCATTTCTTTATCCCTTTTCTTCTAGGACTATCGTCAAACATAATTTCACGACTAGTCCAGAAACAGTTTGGAAAGCAATTACTAATTTGTCAGAATACAATTTTTGGTTTCCTGGCGTCTTACGATTANTACCCGCAATTTCTAATTCACAAAGATATGTTCAACAATATTCATTTGATAGTTTTCATTTTGCACCAGGTTCAGAGATACTAGTAAGGCCATTATCAATTCTACCAGCNTTAAAAGGCAGGATATTATCAATAGAAAACAATAAAAGTTTAAAGATGGAAATGCAAATGAGTCCATTTCACAAAGAGATGGTCTTCTTTGATCTGCAAAAATCACCTGAAGGCACATCTGTAACCTGTGAAAGATTAAGCGATGGTCCATTTTCATGGTTAAACGTTATGGGGTTTGAAAATAATAAATCAAAAGTCCTTTCAAATTTAGCAAAACTATTACCTGTAGAAATTGTTGAAAAAGCTGTTAAATCAAAAAAAGAAGTGGCTGTAGCAGATGCCCCTGTGGCTGGNATTCCACAATTTGCAAACAAAAATGATACAGCAGCATACGTAGTTAATAAGGTTCTCGAAGGTGATAGCAATATTTTAGCAGCTATAACTGATAAAGTGATATCAGGTAAATCTAAAGCTTTAATTATAAAGATAAACAAAGGGACTGCTGAAAGACCTCCAATGCCTGAAGGAGGAACTGCCGCAGCGCCAGCTGCAGCACCTACAGCTACTGCTGGACCAACTTTTGCCAATAAAGATGAGCATGTTGCTTACGTTGTCAATAAGGTTCTAGATGGTGATAATGCGATATTGGAAAGCTTAGATGACAAAGTGATAAGAGCTAAGTCAAAATCCATGATCATGAAAATAAACAAAGGGACTGCTGAAAGACCTCCAATGCCTGAAGGAGGAACTGCCGCAGCGCCAGCTGCAGCACCATCAAAATCTGAAAGTGACGACAAACTTATTGCAAGATTAATTGCAGATGGTGTTGAAGGAAAGATGGATGAAATAAACGCATTAGACAATAAAGTTCTAAGAGGTAAGATTAAATCAGGAATCGTGAAAGCTAAAAAAAACCTTAAATAAAATTATTAATTCATTTATAAACGAAGAGCTTATTCCAANATTCAATCAGAAATTGTAGTAGTAATACGATCTTTCGCAATCTGTAAACATTTTTAAATACGTATTCTTAATTTAAATTATTAAATGAACAAATTCTTATTANACTTTGTATTCCTCATTTTTTTATCTTTACAGACCGCTGGATTTTCACAAATATCAAATGATGACATTCTATCTATAGATTCTGATGAATTGGAATACATTCGTAAAGATTTATCTCCTTGGGATATAGCAGTTTATCCTAATATCATTTTTGATGACCAAGAATTTAAATATTTTACNAAAAATGCTAGAAATTGCAGAGACATCTCTTTTTTTGATGATGGAACAAATGGTGATGATGTTCCAGGGGATGGTTTATATACCCTATCTGGCGTATCAATCGAAAAATTGATTGAGGGTAAATGCTTATCTGATTCTCAATTTAAACCAACATTTAGTGATGCTGTAAAAGGATACACTCATTTATATGGGGGTATTAAAAGAGGCAGATTGTTGGTTATTGATTCAAAATTACGCGGTACAGTCAAATATAAAGATTTTGGCAATGGACTTATGGGTACGGATTATGCCTTGTTTTACTCTTTAGGGGACGAGTATGAATATGTTTACAGTGATAAGAATTGGCCATTACACAATCCTGTAGATAGCAAAGCTGGCTTAAGAGTCCTCAAAAAGTTTGGAAACGTGTTTGATTATTTGGTGTTTGTACCTGACAAACAGTTTGGAGGCGCTGGTTATGTCAGAGTGATTGACAATGTAAAAGGTATTATGACTTACAATAAAAAATCTTATTACAATTTTGGTCAAAATGTTTTTCCCAAAGGTTATAAAACTTATAATAAGTTGAAAGGTAATATTTGGTATGGAGAGTGGAATACAAATAATTTGAATCATGAATTTGGTCATTCTGTTGGAATTGGTCCTCCTGTTGTTGATTTTCCGGGTAATGGTTTGTCATGGAACTCTCAAGATCGTATGCATATTAATTCATCTTCAACAGTTTCAAACGTTATGACCGGTCCTTTTTGGGACCCTAAGCGCGGCTGGCCTAACTCTGTTAGAGTTAAAGATAAGCAAGGGGTATGGAAAGAAGTTCAAATTGAAGCTAATGGCGATGGTACTTTTACTATGGTTCCTCGAGATCCCTATAAACATGAACGATACGATGATATATTGTTATATATGCTTGGTTTTAAATCACCTGAGGAAGCAAATACGCGTTATTATTTATTTAACGAAAAGGAAATCAATTTGAAAGATTGTTTTTTCCAAGACGATAGTAAAGGTGAGCCTTTAGAGGCAACTGCTGGTCCTAAAGGATTATATTGTTATGATAATATTATCGACCAATCTGAATATGGGCAGATTGAAGAATTCGGTGTACAAGAAATGATCAATATGTTTGGTCCAAGAATCCCTTCTTATGAAAAGTCATCAAAGCATTTGAATGTTGGAGTTATTTATTTAACTAGAAATCAGCCAACTGAAGCTGAAATAGTGTGGAATCATTTAAAATATGAATGGTGGGCTACAAAAGATGAGTGGGTTCCAGGTATAGGGGGAACTTGGCCATTTATGACAAGAGGGCTGTCTACAATATCTACGGGGATACCAAAAAAATTAAAAAAATAACTAAAAGATGACTTCAGTACCAAAATAAAGATTTGCTAAAGAAGCTGGCTCATAAAATCTCCCACCCCATGCATTGACTCTAAGATTTGAATAGTAACTCTCATTTAATACATTATTTGCGCCAAAGTGCACTTTAAGTCTTGAGCCAAAAATTTGAAGCTCATTTCCCAATCTTAAATTCAAAACGCTGTAAGGGTTAGTACTTTGATCGTTCGAATCATTTAAATAGATATTACTATATCTAGAAAATCCCATTACCATAAAATACCCTCTTGGGTTTATGTAATAGATATCTGTATTAAATAAATTTTGAGGCAATCCTGGCAATCTATTACCATTTAGATCCTGGTTGTTTTTAAGATAATTAGAAAATTCAAACTGAGAATAAGTATATCCAAGGTCAGCTCGGATATTATTTCCTAGATTAGTTGATAAACTCACTTCAATTCCTTCTTTTTGAGTTTCACCAACATTTCTATAATAAGTTTTCCCGGGGCTACTTTCTAGCTCAAAAGAAGTGATCTCATTATCGATTTTTGATCTATATAGTGAAAATTCATAAAATAAATCATCAAGGACATATCCTTTTAATCCTATTTCAAGACTATTGGATACTTGTGGGGTAAGTTTAGAGTTAAAACCTCCAATTGATGTACTATCAGGATCATTGCTAAGTTCATTTAGCGTTGGTGTTTCATAATGATTTGAAAAATTAGTGTATATACTAGTATTATTATTAAGTAAATATGTTATACCAATAAATGGACTGGTATTCTTTAGATTTGTAAAACCAGAACCCAAACCATCAAATAAATAATAGTCAATAGACTCGATTTTATCATCATCCCATCTAGATCCCCATACCATATTGATCTTATCATTCAATAAATAAGATTGCTGAAAGTAAAATGCTTTATTTATAAATGATTCTAACTGATCNAAAACTCTAGATCCCCTAATTCCTTTGACATTGTTATATCGCTTTCTCCTATCGCTTTGGTCACTGAAGTCAATACCAATNGTAGTTGATANGGGGTTTTTTAAAAAGTAATTATCAATTATGTATTTAGCGCTTAAACCCCAATAAGATCTTTTCAAATCAACTTGCCCACCATTTTCAAAAGGCAATTTATTAGAAAAAATTCTTTTAGTATAAAAAGATAAAATATTTATTTTTGAACTATTAGATATTTTCAACTTGTATGAAGCTCCTAATCTATGCTGTAAGACTTTCTCACCAGACTGATAATCAATATTTTGAATTCTGGCTGATCGTCTATTTTCCTCAGCTTGTTCTTTGTTTAANGAACCAGGGTCATTAGATAATGGACTGTCCACATAATTGTAATGCATACTTAATACTGAGTTTTGATTTAATTCGAACAGTGATTTCATATTGATATTAAATGAATTCATTTCTGAGTTATCTCTATATCCATCATAGCTTTTAGATGAAACNTTTAGCATATATTTTTGCGCATTTGCTCCATTGCCAATAGANCTTTGGATGTTTCTATAGCCAAAATCTCCAATTGAAATGCTAGATTTGATTTGTCTTTGCTTTGGATATGGCTCAGTAAANAGCTGTATTACCCCGCCTGATGCATTACCATAAATTGACGAACTACTACCTCTTATTACTTCAGCAGATTGAATAAATGATAAATTTATATTGTCAACTTGTGATTGCCCATCAGCTGTTGTCTGGGGAAAGCCATCTACAAAAAGCTTTATACCTCTTATTCCAAAAGCTGATCGAGAACCAAAACCTCTAATTGATATTCTGATATCTTGAGCAAAGTTTTCATCGTTCATAATAAAAAGTCCAGGCACAGAGCGCATGGACTCACCTAACGACATGCCCTTTTGACCAAATGATAATTGTCTTCTGGTAAGGCTTGATATTGAAAAAGGTGTCTTGATGGGATTGTTGCTATTAAGAAAACCCACAACCTGTATGGGCTTAAGCTCAAATCGTAACGTATCAGATTTTTCAGAAACTTCAATTGAATCTGAATCATTAGATTGCGNTNNNAGGAATCCTTTAACTAAGACTAATAAAAATAAAATTAATTTTTTCATCTAATAACTTCATACTGATATTGAAAAATACCATTTNCAATGTCATGTTCAACTATNTTGATAAACTTTAGTTTCAATTCTNCTATTTGATTTGAAAATAGTGGTATGCCCTTACCAAAGACATGGGGATGAGGAGTAACATATAAATGGGTTAAAAAATCTACAAACCTACTGTTAACAATTCCCCCTCCGATGACAAAACATCTCGGTGATCTTATTTCTTCAATGATTTTTTTGGGGTTATCATTGCGATGTATTATAATTGGTTTACGNCCATGAAGCTCCTTTGGTAAGGTCTTAAAAGTGTGAGATCCCATGATAATAGGAAATCCCATAGTTTGTTTTTTAAATAGTGAAAGATCTTGTGACCAATCAGTTACTTCAAAATTATTGCGAGCTATATATCCATCAACAGTTGTGGCTGCAATTAATATTATATCCAATATTATAATGTTCCAGCAGAGACTTCAACTAGATTTAAAGGATCGACATATGTCNTAATAGCATTATTAACTGAATCAATTGAAACACTATTTATTTTAGTAGGATAATCATCTAAATAGGATAGGTCTCTATTTTTTTCATCGTTTGATAATATTCTGCCCGCCAATCCACTAGTGGTGTCCATTCCAACCTTATAAGAACCAATAATGGTCTGCTTTTTGGTCTCAACTTCAGACTGACTAACCCCTTTGCTGGTCCACAAATCAATTTGCTTCCTTGTTGACTTGATCCCTTTCTCTATCAACTCAGGAGAAAATGTAGCCCAAATGCTCCAATAACCATCGCGCTTATAGCTAGCACTTGATATAGAGGAACCAATTCCATAAGTAAGACCTTCTTTATCCCTAACCGTTTGCATAAGTCTTGCAGAAAAATTTCCACCTAATATGTATACTGCCATCATTAGCGGAATATAGTCCTTATGATCTTGATCTATTCCGATCGATTGACCGATATAAACATCTGCGCTAGTCTTATCTGGTATNTGAATTGTTTTTGTGTCTTTTACACTTTTCTGAGCGGTATCAAATTTTGAAATATCTGGAAGATTTTGTGTTTTTAAGACTCCAAAGGTGTCCTTAATAATACTATTCAAGTTATCAGAATCGACATCCCCTACCGAAGCTATTCTCACTGATCCTAGTCCAAAAACTTGATCATGATAATTATGAAGATTTTCAGTTGTGATTTTTTTTATAAGCTCTATTGATTCNTCTACAGTAGATCGAAAATTTGGATGATCAGAATTATATATTTTTCGTAACAACGCAATATTAGCCTGTTTTCTGGTATCTTCTTTGTTGCGCTCTAAATTGCCCAACACTCTTGTCTTTAAAAGTTCCAATTCGCTCTCTTTAAAAGAGGGGCTACTGAGCTGCTCTGCAATTAAATACATAATTGTNTTTAAATCTTTTTTNATGCAATGNGCTGTAAAATTGATATGATTGCTCGATGAAGAAAAACTTATCTCAGCTCCAATAGAATCCAANATATCACTTATTTCATATTTATCTTTTTGATCTGTTCCCTTATCTATCATGGCAGTAGCGATATTTGCTATTTGCTTATTCCCTCTGGGTGCATAGAAAGAGCCACCCTCTAGACTGCCAGATATTGTGACAACGTCTTTTATAGCGGTGGTCATAGATAAGGATTTGACTCCTTGCATGACTTCTGTTTCATTTACTTTATATTTAAATAACATCGAAAATAGGATTTTTATTTTTTTGGAATGAACCAACCAATGGTTGATTGATCTTCAACTAAATATTTTTTAACAATTGATTGAACATCATTAGCAGANACATTATTTATATTCTCGATAAAGTTTGTATAGAATTTCCAATCACCTATCGCCAATGCTTCATTCAATGCGCCTGCAATTGCATATGAACCATCTCTACTAAACGATATGTCCGATGAGATTTGTGCTTTGGCTTTCTTTAGCTCATTTTCTGTGATGCTATCATTAGCAATTTTAGAATATTCATCTAAAATGATTGATTCTACTTTTTGATTGTCTGTATTTGGAGTTAAAAAAGCATAGCTAATAAATAAACCATTNTCTTTAAAAGGAAAATCATACATAAAAAGTGAGGTTGCTAATCCTTTATCAACAATGCCTTTATAAAAACGGCTAGACTTTCCATCGGTTAAGATTTTGCTTAAAATTTGAAATGCATATGTNTCTTGATGTAATCCAGCTGGAGTTTTATGGGCGACCCCCACGATTCCTGTTTGCCCAGTTCTCTTAACGACAACTCTTCGCTCACCCTCTTGGTCAGGTTCAGCGGTATAAACATCGGGTATAGGATTATCACTTTTAGAGTGTTCACCAAAATATTTCTTTACTAATTCTAATGCTTCTGGTGTTTCAAAATCACCAATAATGGTAGCAGTAGCATTGTTGGGCCAATAATAGACATTGTAAAATTCCTTTAAACGATCGGTGCTTATATTTTCAATATCTGAACGCCAACCGATAGTGGAATGATGATAGGGGTGTGCTTGATAGGCGGTGGCCCAGATATTTTTATCTAAAACATCAAATGGACTATTTTCACCTCTTTCGAATTCATTTCTTACCACTGTCATTTCAGGTTGTCTGTCTTCATCTCTTAAGAATGCAAACCGCATACGATCAGATTCAATAGCGATTGCTTTTTCTAGATGCTCGCTTGGAACTACTTCAAAATAGTTAGTTCTATCATTCCATGTAGTTGCATTGATTTGCGCGCCAATGCTCTGAAGCTCATCCCAGATAGCTGTGCCTTTTTCTTTGTTAAAATTTCTTGAACCTTTAAACATTAAATGCTCTAATAAATGAGTAGAACCTGTATAGCCAATAGCCTCATTCCTAGAACCTACATGATAAGTAACCATAAAGGTTGCGACAGGAGCAGAGCGATCTGATAGCGTAAGAACTCTGAGACCATTTGATTTTAAATTATATTCGNTTATTCCATNCGACTCTTGAACAAANNTGAATCCATCTGGTGCTAAATTATTATTTGACAAAACTAAACCCCTTATTATTAATTATTTCTTTGGAATATAAAGATCCGTTACAGTGCCTTCAAAAACTTCTGCTGCCATACCAAAAGTTTCACCAAGAGTAGGGTGTGGGTGGACAGTTAGTGATACGTCCTCTGCATCAGAACCCATTTCCATTGCTAACATACCTTCTGATATAATATCGCCTGCTCCAGGCCCAACTACAGCAACACCTAAGATTTGCTTGGTATCCGGGTCAAAAAGAATTTTGGTTTTTCCTTGATTTGCNCCTATAGCAATAGCCCTACCACTAGCAGCCCAAGGAAACTCAGACTTTCGAAAAGGTATTTCCTTTTCTGTAGCTTCTTTTTCAGTTAACCCAGCCCAAGCAACCTCTGGGTCAGTGTATATAACACTTGGAATTGCACAAACATCAAAAGCTGCAGCGTGACCACATGCAACTTCTGCTGCTACTTTACCTTGATGTGTAGCTCGATGAGCAAGCATTGGATTGCCACATATATCACCTATAGCAAATATATTTTCAACACTTGTTCTCTGATAAACATCAACTCCTATAAAACCAGAATCTGACACGTTTATNCTAGTAGACTCGATATTTAACATACTGGTATTTGGTTTCCTTCCAACAGAGACCAGCGCTTTGTCAAAAACATGATCTTCCTTTTTTCCATTAGATTCAATAACGACTTTCAACTTACCATCTTTTTGAGACTTTACTTCAACTACCTTGGATGAGGTCATTATAGATTTGAATTGTTTTTTTAATTTCAAAACCAATGGCCTTAAAATATCTTTATCAGCGCCTGGAACTAATTCTGGAAAAAACTCAACAACAGAAACATTGGATCCTAAGGTAGCATAGACTTGTCCAAGCTCAAGACCAATTACACCACCGCCAATGACCAACAAATCATCAGGAATATCTTTTAGATCTAGCGCAGTTCTGGATGTTAAAATTGATGAATGACTTGCGTCAATTCCTGGGATCATAGCTGAAGAAGATCCTGATGCTATAATACAGTTGTCGAAAGTTACGCTTACCTCTTCGTCTTCTTTGACAACCTTGATTTCATCATTAGAAACAAACGAAGCCAAACCTTGCAAGGTTTGAACTTTTCTAGCTTTAGCCATTTGAGCTATACCCGTGTTTAGCTGTTTAACNATTCTATCTTTATGATCTCTNACTGCGTCAATATCAATTTTAGGAGAGCCATAAGTAACACCCATCTTTGAAAGCGATGCAGCCTCATCCATTACTTTCGTAATATGCAATAGCGCTTTAGATGGAATACATCCCCTATTCAAACAAACACCCCCAAGCTCAGCATCNCTGTCTATAAGTATGACATTTTTTCCTAGATCAGCAGCTCTAAATGCAGCAGCATATCCACCTGGTCCTGCCCCTATAACCACTATTTCTCCGTGTAGTTTTTTACTCATAGATTAATCCTTAAAAAATGAGGGATCATTTAAGATCTCTTTGAATCTTTTTGTAAAGCGAGCACCAGCCGCGCCATCAATAATTCGATGATCGTAAGATAAAGAAAATGGCATGATATACTTAAGCTCTAACTTCTTATTGTTTATATTAAAAGAGTTTTTCCATACGCTTTGAGATACACCAATTATCGCAACCTCGGGCGGATTTATGATCGGTGTAAAAAAGCTACCTCCAATCCCACCAAGACTAGAAATGGTAAAGGTTCCTCCCTTTAATTCGGCTGGCTTTAATTTTTTATTTCTAGCTCTATTGCTAATGTCAACTAATTCTATTGATAGGTCTGGGATAGNTTTTTGATCAACATTCATAATAACTGGAACGACTAATCCGGTTGGTGTATCGACAGCAATTCCAACNTTAATATACTTTTTGATTACCAAATTAGTAGATGAACTATCTAAAGAGCTGTTGAATTCAGGCATTTCTTTTAGAACATGTGAAAGCGCTTTAATTAAAAATGGCAAGAAAGTGACCTTTATTCCATCTTTTGAAAGTCTTTCTTTTAGTTCTTTCCGGTAAGCATCTAGATCTGTTATATCAGCTTCATCAAATTGTGTGACNTGGGGAATGGTCTGCCATGCTGCTTGAAGTCTTTTNCCTGTAATTNTTTTAATCTTAGTTAATTTTTGATTTTCTATTTCTCCCCATTGAGAAAAATCTACCTGTGGTATGGGGGTTGGCATCGAAGAACCAGACGATGACGCCATCTGTCTCAATATGTAATTATTTAGATCATCCTTTGTTATTCGACTTTTTTCACCCGTTCCATTTATTTGGCTAAGATTTATTTGTAATTCACGAGCTAACCTCCTAACTCCTGGAGATGCAAATATACCATCAGAATTTAAATTGAGGTCTAATTTGGGAGCTTGTATTAAGTCTACATTTTCTTGAACGCTGCTTTCAACCTCAGGTTTGGGCTCTAACATATCTACAGATTTGTCGGTTTCATCTTCGCTTTTTTCTTGATCGGTAGATTCTTCAGTTAAGTCAATTTTCATGAGCAATTGACCAGTTGATACCTCATCCCCCGTTGATACGAGCACTTCTTTTAGTGTTCCTGTAAAATCTGATGGAATCTCCATAGATGCTTTATCTGATTCCAATATCAAAACAGTTTGATCCTTGGTTATTTCATCGCCTACAGAAACAGGAATTTCACTAATCTCTGCTCCGTCTATTCCTTCGCCTAGGTCTGGTAATTCTAAATCTTTAATCATAATTCTAAGAACTTATTGGATCTGGTTTTTCTGAATCAATATTATACTTATCCATAGCTTTTTTTATAACACTTTTTTCGAGATTTCCCTGATCAACTAATGCTTTCAATGAATTTAGAACAATATAATATCTATCGATCTCAAA
>NHGT02000002.1 GCA_002170005.2 bacterium TMED144
CTATACTACACTCCACTCCTATAATTAGTCACAGCATACTTGACGTTACTAAACTTAAATCTTAAAAATTACCCTACAATATGGATGCACTTATTATTGCATACCTACCCCCCATAGGTTCTATTTCATAGGTTGGCAATTTGGTTGAAAAAAACGTAATAGAATTTTTATGAGTCGCACTTATATAAGTCGCTACCCCTGTCAATATAGCTTTGCTTTTTTAGGATTGCGTTGAGTCCACTACAATACGCAATTAATAAATCCATACATTGGCTTGGAGTGATGAATAGCTTTACTGCCAATATTAGCAAGGATAGGGGGGTTTGATATGTAGTGATTTACTAAACTTCCTATCAATCTACTTCCTATCAAATGCTATTAATAAACATTCAATGAGCCAATATGACACTTTCATCATACAGGTATAATGCCTTATAATTTTGTTATACAAATTATACTTTTAAGAGAAAGGATTGACTACCAATGAGTGAATGGACAATAATTCATAACCCAAGATGAGGGACAAGCAGGAAAGCCCTCCAACTATTGCGTGACAATAGTATCGAACCAAATATAGTAAACTATATAAAGAATCCTCTGGATAATAAATATATTGAGCAGATTTCAGCGAAGTTAGGATTGCATCCAAATCAATTTATGAGAAAAAAAGAACAAACCTTTAAGGATCATAAAATAGATGAACATTTAGATGACGAAAAAAAACTAATTAACTTTATGGCTAATTTTCCTAAGCTGATAGAAAGGCCAATAATAATCAGAAATGAAAAAGCGGTAATTGGTAGACCAATCGAAAATATTTTTAAGTTAATCTAACTAAAATCTTTAAAGGTTAGATGTATATTTAAAACCAATAAAAAGATTTGATTTAGGTGTCCAACTACCTTTTATATTTTCATTCGCTTTGTAGTGTGTCATTGATAAAGAAAGCTCATCTCTTAAATTTATTGTAAATGTTCTTATAAGACTTAGATCAGATATGAACTGGAACGAAAGCTCAAAAAATGGCGCCTTATCAATTTGAATAAAATCTAAAAAATCATAATTATCAAAGAATGCTGGTCTTCGACCAAGATCACTTATCAAATCAACCCTAGTATAAAGTCCAAGGTACTTGCTATTGTCAGAGTCGTTCATAAAGGTCTCTTTTGAACCGTTATCATCCAAATAGAAAGTTCTATTTAGCAAAGTCTCAGCACTTTCCTGCCAAGTTCTATGAGCAATTTTTAAATAATGTAGACCTGGAGAAAGAGTAACCTTTGATATTTGTGGAAGCTTTATTGGAGCATCAAATGATGCAGCGAACAAAGCATACATATCAACAATATTGACATATTGGTATTCTGGATCAATTTTTTGCTGCTTGAAAAAAGTAGTATCACCAACAGCAGCATCATCTGAATAAGGGAAAAAACTAAAACCCATTTGTGCGTGAAAATCAGCTGTTGTAGAGAACATGTTGTTAATATTAACCTTAGAATAAAGACCAAGATAGTTTGATGAAATATATTTTGGATCATCTAGTGCGCCTATAGGAGATATATTAAAAGCCGCTGGGAATCTCAATCCTATTTCTGAGTTACGCGTAGCAACTCCAACTGCTGTTCCTCCAAACAATGTACCGGGAAGCCCTATCAAAGTATTACCGTATGAAAAGTTTACAGCGTACTGCAAAATATTTGATCTCAAGTACATATTCTCATGACTCACATAAAAATTGTATTGTTGCCATAGAGATAATTTTGAACTGTAGTTTGATAATAATCGCTCTCCTTCACTTTCGAAGAAAACCGTTTCAGATGGTGTNTTAAGATATTGATCTTTTTCAATTAAGGCTTGTTGAATATCTTGGCTNAGCANCCANTCTACAAGATCGCGNGTTATAATNGTGAACAGNAATCCATCACCATACCAAATCTCATGNATTTGTGTGTCATTTGANTTATTNTGNACAATGATTAANTGTTCATCGGGTTTAAGAGTTTTAAAAGTATCAACTTTTGTTGAGTTTCTATTNAGATCNTTAAAATCAATTATTGCGTCCTCNACAAGAATATGGTAGGGCATATGATGCACTTCCCATGCAATGAATTTTCTTTGATCTAGGCTCTCTATTTTATTGTTNTGTCCAATAACTATAGCTTGAATTAAAAAGATNGATAAGTAGTTTAAAAATTTAAATTTCATTTTTATCCCAAATAAATTAAAAGTGTATTGATAGATATGGTGCAAAAATACTTCCGCCTCCTTCGCCATATGGATACCAAGTCCAAGAGCTGTTTTTACTCTTTTTAGTATCAAACTCNAAACCTGACCCNGATGGGTAAGTNATCATGTCAAAACCTACATTGAAACTCTTATAGACNTTATGCTCTAANCCAAAGGAGATTGATGACATACCNCCAAAGGANGTATTGCTTTGTCCATACANNTTTGTCCTTTTGTCATCNGTTGCAATTTCAGCTTTNACAAANAANCCTANAGCTTCTGTGCCGATGATNCTGTCTGTNATNTGAAGATTTTGAGATTCACTNTTTCCAATTGTGCTATCTATGCTAGCATGAATAAACTCTGACAAAGACATACCAACCTTCAATCGAAGGGAGGCAAAGTCCTTTTCATCCATGTCNTCNNNACCNCCTCGACCCAATAGATCTNTTATTGTTCCAAGAATGGTGATGAAATTATTATTGTTCAAACCAAAAGTATTNCTCCAATAGAGCAAACCGTTTGCAGANGGGATTACCATATGCTCNGGTGTANTNACACCTTTTAGTTTAAATTTGTTACCTGANTCCATGTANCTAATATTNCCGCCAATTGCATGNGTGTCAAACTTAAANCCGAATCCGAATGTTCCNTCNAGNGGGTGAGAATCNTCGGTCGCNGTAGGAGATGANATTTGTGGTACGATTACATATGTGCTTGAAATATCATTTGATAGACCAAGAATAATGTTATTAAAGATTTGTCTGTGCAGTCCCATGTCAGGCATACCTATTTCCATTCTGAATGCCTGATTGCTTCCTTTTTGNCTTATAAAAGCGTTTTTGGGAGAGACTTCAACTTGAGAGGTTGACCACCAGAAAGCATCTCTAGCTCTTTTGAAACTTCTTTCCTGGAGTATATTATCGACACTGTTGTAAGATTCAAATTCTGATAAATCTCTTCTAGTGATTTCACTCCACTTGTACTTACGGTCTAAGATTTCTTCTAACATAGATTTATTCATCTCTTCAACCTGATCCATTTGAAATCGTCTGAATTCCCCTGAATCATAATTTTTGGCTCTAAGACGTTTCATTGATAGACCTTCATCGGATTTCTCCATTTGTACCATTATTACATCNGAGGACTGTATGGTATTGCTGTCAAACTTATCNTTTNTGATNAGAANATTTAAATACGCTTCTATGAATTTTTGATTGACTTCAGCATCAGCTACTTCCCAACTAATTAAATTACTTTGCGCATAAGTAATATTTCTAAGTAAAAAAGTGCTAAGAACTAAAAGGGTAATTCTATTTAAAATATTCAAATTCATTATCTGACTCACTCATTAGATTATATTTATCTTTAACTTTTAATTTTACAGTTTGAATNATACCACTTGANGGNCTTGCAATAGTCAATCTGTATCTTGTTATTTTTCTATTAGAAAACTTTTCAGTATCTGTTTCAACTACTTTTCCGCTTATTCCNCCAATAGGGAANACTTTATCNATGCCATTGTTTTTACCATAAGTTATAATCTCAAGCGTAAGATCGTTNGTGCCAGGNTTTCTNTTAAAACTGAGCAANGGCTCTGGAAGATTTCTGATCTTAACCTTATGNACAAGATCTTTTAGNGATTCTCCATCGATCAANGTTCTGAATTCAAGAGTTCCAGGTTTTTTATATGGACCAACCGAAACAACCGATCTATTAAAAAGCTTTGGTTTGCCATTATTTTCAATCACGTTTACGCTGATTCTATCTCTAGAAAGTGATTTAATGCTTAGATCAAAATTGTATTTTTCATTGGTATAAATTTCAACCATATCTGGAGTAGTGGCCCATTCAGGTTCAATCACAACAATTNNTGAGCTAGTGGTTGAAACTTTGCTATCTTTTTTTCTAATACCAGTTATCTCGATACTNCCTCCAGATGATGTAGCATTACCGATTATCTTTGATCTGGGAGTTCCCTGTTCTATGCTTGAGATCATTTCGTTTCCACCGGAAATTGACACTTCAAAATCTGAATTTGAAAATACGCCACCAACAGTCAACGGTATTTCCCACTTTAAACCTTTAAGTACTGTAAAACGCTTTTTATCAAANAAAACAAAGAAGTCAGCTTTTTGTCCTTCAAGTGGAACTGGTACAATAGCAGCATCTAACTCTCTGGTCATTCTGAAAGCACCATCTCTGCTTACTTTTTTATTGATGTTGTCTTCAATTTTCTTCGCAATGTTGTCACTACCGAATATGAGCGTCCAATCGTCNATAGTTGATGAAGAGATGTTTGGGAGAAAGCCTATATCTAGGCTTACATCAAATCTTTTGTTTTGAAATGTCTCAAATTGAGAGATGGGTATCTCCGCAACATAAGAACCTTCTTTCCTAACTGCTTTAGCAAATAAATTTAATTCATCGTTTAAAGCTGTAGTGTCATTTAAATTGAATTCTGCAGTNACGTCAACACTTTCTTTATCGTACTCACCCTCAAGATCGAAAGTGAACTTATANAGAGAATCAGAATTAAGAGAGTTGATGTTATTGACATCAACCATTGCTTCTANCTTATCTTTTGCTACTTCTAAAAGAATATCGCCTTGCTTNCTTTTGTATTTAGCTAGCTCTCCTTCAATAGCAAAAAGACTTAGAATTGCACCTAGATTTATGAGAAAATATACTTCTACCTTTTTCATCTTGATTACTCTACATCTTTGATTGCTTTGGTCAAAATTNTGTTAACTTCTTTTTGTATTTCTTTNTGAACGGTGCCTTTGACCATTCTATTTACACCTAAGCTTAACTTTTCCATTCTNTCATTATGNCCTCTAAGCTCATCTTTTAAACCATCTATTGCACCTGCAAGTGAGCTAGCTGCGCCTTTATCCATNTTGCTTACAGTTGCTGCAACCTCAGATCCAGATTTTTCAGATCCACCTCCACTTGGCCCAAGGCTATAAATGCTCTGAGCATATAAAATTAGTAGTGCAAACTCTAAAACTAACGCAAAAATTGAAAGATAGGTTAATATTCCAACGTCGCTCCAAGATTCTATTGTTGCTACAATAGATTTAAATCCTACGATTACAAGTAAAAAAGCAGCTCCTGCGTATACCATCGCAGTTCTTGCGTTAATATCAGATCTTATTTCCATGTTTTCCTCCCATAGTAAAACAATTTTAATTATTATAATTGANAGCGAAAGTAGATATCAATACATAAAATAAAGTTACTGCAAAAATACGCAATTAATTCTTTTAATAGAAAATTTACTTTCTTATNGAGGTATTGTATTGCTTTCCTTTGTAGATAAAGGTCTTTTCATTGCCATTTCTAGCCTTTAAAAAAGCCCTTTTAAATCCTTGCATAGAAAACTCTGAAGAAATCTCATTCTTCTCAAGNGCCAANATTATGCTTCTTTTATTATTAGATAGGGTTGCTGACTCTTGATCTATATTTGATAGAATATACTCATCAACTTTTGAACCGATTTTATAAGTTTTAAAATTTATTTCAGCAGTCTTATTTCTGGTTGAAACCTTAGTCAGTGAGTAAACTTTAAAATCGCTTGTTTCATTGTTTNTATTGGATTGTTTAGCAAAAATATTCCTNCCCCAGGTCATTTTCGATTTTACAAATCTACCTTTGGGCGGGTTTGATATNAGAGAGNTAATTTCTGATAAGGTTAAATTATTACTAGAATNCTTTAAGGGTCTTCTGACATATGTTGTCAAGTTTATATTTGATGTAACTAAATTATTATTACGNGTAGGCTTTATGGACATGCTCTTTATAAAGAAATCTCTTTCCGTAAGAGATTCAGTCAGNTTACCAATGTTTACGAAATTACCCCTAACTCTCATCTTTAGTTCATATCTTTCGAAATCATTCTTGATTTCAGGAATAGCGTCCGGTGAAGTCGTTATTGTATTATCAGCGTTTGGATTTATAGATAAAAGATTAATTCTGTTCTGATTACATAATTTTTCAATTGTCTCTAAAGATGTTAAATATTTATCATCTGTATCGTAAAAATTAAAAAGTTTTGGTAATTTTTTTATGTAATTGGCATAGGTCTGATTCAGCTCGGTTAGCCCTTTTTCTTTTGCCCCAGCTCTTGACATTTCTTGATCCATGGTATTTACCTTTGATAAAATATCCTTTATCTTTTCATTTGTTTCTGTGTTATAAAATAAAATCGCTAATAAGGCGAATACTGTAAACACATATAATATAGTCTTCTTTATCATAGTATAATATCAATGTTAAATATTATAGTGTTATTAGNTACTCTCTGATTAACCAAAACANCTTCTTCGATCATTCTTTCGCTACTGAGACGTTTTAAATAATTATTGAGAATTAGTCTACCAGAAGAGCCTACAGTATTTACATACCCATTAAGCCTCATAATAAAAGGACTACTTTCTTCTTGATTTAAATCAATTTCATTTATAGATATTGAGACTGGAGTAATGCGCGATAAAGTTTTAATTACCTCGATACTTTTGTCAGCATAGAATTTGTCATAATTCAAAGCATTCTCAATTTGTTCACCATAGGCATTGCCTTTTAAAAGTCGCATTGACTCTTCTTTATCAGGGAGNTTTAANGTTAATTCTCTTAAATTGATATAATTTGTGGAGGTATAATAAATAGCTGAAATAGTCAAAGTTGTGTAAAANATCACTTCTGCAATTGTTTTGGATACCGAAAACCCTTTTCCAATTGATTTTTCTTCGATGTCATCAACTGATAATTCATACTCATTTTCTAGATTAATTTGAAACTCTTTGTTCGTATTGGCCTGGATCTCACTCATCCCTTGTAAAACAAATGGTTTATTTTCTTCAATGACCTTTTTGTGGCGATTTATCTCTATCTTCAATTTTATATCATCTATCTTTTGATGATAATCATCGACCTCTTTTTGTTTCTTATTGATAAACTCATTAAATTGAGCATCCCTTTGAGCAGTTACTTCTGACTGGCTAATAACAAATATCAATTTTTCTACTAATTTTTCGCTCATTAACACATTATTGTCACTAAGTGAGTCATTGGCT
This sequence comes from bacterium TMED144, assembly GCA_002170005.2. Taxonomy (GTDB): domain Bacteria; phylum Fidelibacterota; class Marinisomatia; order Marinisomatales; family TCS55; genus TMED144. Next base: position 7,302 of record NHGT02000002.1, read on the forward strand.
ATGCTAATTGCGTTATCTAGTTCTGAAATAGTAGTATTAATCCTACCTTTGTTTGCATTCACAGATTTTTGAATCTTCTTTATTTGAAGTTCTTGGTAGTACCATTTAATGTTCTTTTTATACTCGTTCCATAGTTCTCTGTGATTTGCTGATATCTTAGATTCGATAGTTAAGTCTTTGAGTCTCATATCAAATCTTTTTATATATCTTTCTAGTTGAATAAAGTCATTAGATGATGATGCATCATCTAATTTTGAAAGGTGATTTATTATGGTTGAGTGTGAAGTGGTAAGTTTTAGTCTAAATAGCTGGAACTTTTGTTTTTCAATATTACGCTTTACGAGGTTAAGATATTCCTTATAGTTAATATCCTTGTCAGCGAGCTCCTTTCCATCATCAACAATTAATTCAAGTTGTTCGATTGATTCAGAAACACTCTTAAAATCTCTGATATTATCACTATCGTCATCGATATCATTTTCATAGATTTTATAGCCATCAGCTAGTTTGGAATGGATAGAGTGGAGATCAACAAATCCTTTGTCTTTTGCTTTAGGCATATACCTCAAATGTTCTCATTTTAAAATTTGAATTACTTCTTCTTTTTGTTAATAAAACTTGAAATTGACTCAGCAACTTTATCGTATTCTTGAGCAATCTGATGATTTGGAGAGCTCTCATGAATCGATTGTCTTTTGCTGTGTGATTTAGCGACAACAGTTGAATAGGTTATTGGTGTTTTTACGATACTTGATTTGAATGCTTTTAAAGCTGCTTTTTTCATTTGAACGGACTGACTAGAGCTGCTGATGTACTTCGTCAATAGAACCGGAAGGGGCTTGATCTTTCTGTTCAGTTTTCTAACATCTTTCATAATTTTTTCAGTTACTATTCTCGCATCAAAAGACCATTGATCCTCAGCGCTAAGTATGTACCAATACCAGTTACTAATTAAGAGTGCATTTAATGTAAGAACAGAAGATTTTAATGGTGGAGTATCAAATATAATATAATCGAANTCTTCTTTTAGTTTATTATTGAACATGTGATCAAAAAGCTTAAAAATGTTTAGGTCTAAGAATGATTTTACCTCACCCTCAGTACTGTCAAGAACTAAAGTAGACGCTAATAGTTTTATATTTTCATTTCGAGTATCAACGATAAAGTCTAAGGCTCCTTCTCCAGATGATTTAAGAAGATTGGTCATGTTCTTACCTCTGTCAACTACATCTGTTCCGTAATCCAANGCAAGAGTTGAAGAAGCATTNGCTTGAGCATCCAGATCACAAACCAAAACTTTTTTATCTTTAATTGCTAAGCTCCATGCATAATTAATGGCAGTAGTAGATCTACCAACACCACCTTTGTTACATATTAGAGTGATAATATTTGTCTTGCTTGCTATCATTAATATTTACTGTATCATAGATATATTATTTGAATTAGCCGTTAAGTTGCCATCAATTACCGAAGAAGATGTATTTAGTTTAAGATAATTTCCTATTTCATATCTTTGGGGGTCATCTCCACCATCCCACTTCATCCTATCTTTAGAAAATTTACTTTCCAAATAAATACTTATTTCAAAATGGTTATTTGTATTATCAGATACATAGTTTATAGAACATTCTATAGGGATACCTTCGTTATCTATAATCCTCTCAAAGCTTACCAATGGCTGCGGGGATGCTTTTTTATCATCATCTAAGATCAGATTAAAATCTTTATTAAAAAATTCGATTTCAGAATCTACATTAGAACGAATTTCATTTAGCTCTGTTACAACGGCATTTTTTATGGTTGAATAATCCTCTTTTAATTTTTCAGTATTAAAAAGCTCTGAAAAATCACGAAGGAATTTTTTAACTAAATATAAATTTTTCTCTAGGAAAATGACATTGCTCATGTAGGCAGGATCTCTCATGGGCTTATTTATTAATTTCCTATTATATAAATAGTAGCAAACATTATCGTTCAAACCTGAAGGTGGGTAGGTGCCTTGTTGAATATAGTAGAATTGCAAGCTTTTTGATAAAGCTTTAGCATTGAGTATTCTAACTTGGTCACGTGAAAATCTTAATGATTCTAAGGCGACATTATATATACCGAATAAAATAGCAACCAATAAAGTCATCTTTAATAAGATTTTCATTTTGTTAATATTGGATCATCTATTAATGCTTTAACAATAGTATTATTAATATCATAACCTATTACAATTGCTAGTAAAAGTAGCAATAGTAATGATAAAAACAAAATCTCTTTAAATGTTCCATCAAGGGGTATATCGATGGAGTCAACAGTTATTTCATTGTTTTTGCTTTTGGCAGTTGTATCTAAATCATCAACATTGCTATCAATATCAACTGATTGTTTTAATTTTTTGTTTACCTCATCCTGTTCTATTAATTGATTATTTGCTTTTTTAGATCTTTTTTTAGCAATTATAGGCTTAACCATTCCGTGTATACCTAAATTACAAACGGTACAATGTGTGTCATCTACTTGTAAACGTTCATTACATTTTGAGCAAATATATGTATCAGAAAATGGATAAGAGGGATCTCTAGGATCAGATAATCTGTGGACGAGGTTTTGCACGAAGAAAGTTACAAAGTTTTTACGATACTATCAAAAAAACATGTGTTAAATGATAACAAAATTTTATATGAATTATTTATCATTCTAATAAGGGTTTGCATCAAATTAGCTTAAGTAAAGAAATATTGAATGAACAGATAACATTAATAATGAAAAATAATTATTTTTTAAATACAAGTAACTGTACAAATAATTAATACCTAGTATTCCATAATAATTAGGTATTTTACAAAATAATATATTAAAAATATAAAATTACATTCTCTTTTTATTGAGGTAAAAAAGATAATCTTTTTATATTAATTAATGATTGCTAATTTTTAATTATACATAATTTATAACAAATAATCATCAAATGTATTCTATTTATATTTTATGATTTTAATAATTATTTATGTATAATTATTAAAATATTATACATAATCTAATATTAAATGAGAAAAATTGAGTAATTTTGAGAATTACTCTGCAGATTTTGAAAATGATGATTTACATGATACAATTAGATCATTGTAATTATCATTAAGCGAAATAATTATATAAAAAAATATTAATTAGTTTTAAAATTAATATTCAATCAAATTATTATAAAAAAATAGCTGTTAAATAATTTTTCTCTGTGCTTAATTATTGAATTATTACTACAAAATTGAAATAATATTTACATAAATATTTTCTCAATACTTTTTATGTTTTTTAATTATTTTTTTAGTTAGTGTCTATTTGTTTTTATTAAAATCTTATTTAAATAATTGTTTCATTTCAGTTTAATTTGTTATCCTTTACCCATTTAGCAATGCCAGTCTTTTGTATTTCTTGACAAGTAATGGGATCTATAATTTTTTACTACTATTATTGAATTCTTTAAGTTTTATTTTTTTTAATTGCAGCCTACTTTTTCAATAATTAGTCTATATTAATTTCTATTTCTTGAAATATTGATACAATTAAAAAATATTTCATATACCGATTTAAATCTATAATCCGAATTTATTTCCGATTTAATACGCTCCTTTTTATATTTAAATCCGATTTTTCATTATAAAACAAATTATGAATCAAGATTATATATATAAAATCATATCTCAAATGGTTGATGATGATCAGGCCAAAAACAGAAATACGCCAAGATCGTTATTAAGATATTTGTTGCCAATTGAAAAAGCNTTTGGTTATTACACTNGCAACAAAGTTGAATTTTATGATCCAAAGCAAAAGCANATTTTTTATAGAAATTTTAATGTNAAAAATGAAGACACNAGATTACAGTCTATAGATTACATAAATGGCAGAATTGATTACTTCAATAGATCAATACAATCANTGAAAAACAATTCTTANAAAGCTATTGACCATNTAAAAAAGTGGGCTATTAAGNTNAGATTAAGCAAACCTATCATTGAGTCCGAAAAAAATCCATTTAATAGGAANGAGTCATCTTTGATAAGGANAATAAATGACANNAAGATGTACNATGCANCNTCGGTGTTAAAAAATACAGATTTTGTCATTTGTNTNAATAAAACAATATATGATTATTTAANTAAATTATCTGGNGGTAAACAGTTGGTCCCTCAAAATACGCTTTATCAACCTATTTTGGAGTATGAAGATTGGTTNATGTCNTCGGGTATCAGCATTGAGGAAACACCNTCTCTATTTGATTACTTAAAAGTCAAATCTCCCAGCAAAAATCCNGTNGTATATGCTATAGATAAAATGACAANNAAAATAAATGTTACATATAGTATAAGAGCAAACCCTGAAGATAAAAAGTGGTATTCAAGNAGAACGGAGGGAAAGGTAATTAATNTAATAGAATCTGGTCTNTTNGAGGATTATGTTTCAGATTGTAAGTTTAAAAACATTGATAAAATCAATATGAAGAAATTATCTGAAAAACTTAATTGTAGTGATAAAACTGCAAAAAAACTNCTAGCANTGCATGCNCCCCATTTNATTGATGATTAGTGATAAGATATCCATATTAATNACTGGTGGAACTTTCGATAAGGAATANGATGAGATAAATGGAATTTTATCATTTAAAAAAACCCAGATTCACGAAATGCTACACCAAAGCAGAGCAAAAATAGAATTTGAGATAAAAACATTAATGTTGATTGATAGTTTGGAAATGAGTGACAAACAAAGAGCAGAAATAGTGAATAATTGCGCACAAGATGAAAATAATAAAATTATCATTACTCATGGAACCGATACAATTGCAGAGACGGGTCAGGCGATAATAAATGAAAAATTACATAAATGTATAATTCTCACAGGAGCAATGATACCAATAAAGTTTGGTAGCTCTGATGGGTTGTTNAATTTAGGATGTGCTGTGGGCTTAGTTCAAAGCTTAAAAAACGGCGTGTACGTTGCAATGAATGGCAATTATTTTCCAGCAAATAAAGTAAAGAAAAATATAGAATCTGGATCATTTGAAGAGGTTTAAAAATTACCTCTCCCAATCAATCTCGATCATTTTTGTCTGACGAGGGTCAATATATTCGCAATTTTTACCATCGAAAAAAGCATCTTCTTCAAGCATTATAGCAATTTCTTTATTCCAACTGGGTATAAATACTTTTGCGTTCAGTTCAATTGCATATGCAGTATTGGGATATAAAGGATAGTCCCCATTATAGGGTACACCCTCTTGTTGATCCCACATACCAATAGTTGGACCAGAACCATGTCCATAGTATCCGATAGGATGGGTATATATTTGCGGCTTAATCCCTTCTTTCTTCGCCTGTTTAAGTGCTGATAAAAGCATAGCATTGCCTGTACGACCAGTTTTAAACTGATCCGTCAATATATCTTGTAGCCTGTTGCCAACTTTAAGGGCATTGACAAGTTCCAAAGGAGTTTCTTTCTCGCCTGGCATAAAAACATATGCATGTTGTTGCGTATCTGTATTAAGCCCAAGGTAAGTAATACCAAAATCAACATGAAGTAGATCGCCGGGTCTTACAACATTATCAGGTTTTTCAGGTGAGGAGAAAGATGATAGAAAATCAAAATTTTGATTGTCGTTTCGTTGGATGTCTACAGAGGGATGAAACCAGGTAACAAGGTTTAGATCGCGAATTCTTTCGCGATACCACCAAACAATATCATCNGTNGTAGTNANGCCAGGGGTAATGACTTTTGTAGAAAAACCTTCAGCAATGATNTCGTGAGCGATTTTGCACAATATGGGATAATACTGCATATCTAATTGACTTCTAGTCTCAAGCCAGCCTATTGCAACTCCTTCAGCTGCAACCAAGCGCTTTACGTACTTTTTAGGCAGGGCATTTAAAAAAAGGTCATTTTCGGTTGCGCTTAATCCATCCGCTTGTGCAAAGTGGACGCTTCTGTTTAACCCAATATTTTTGGGATTTTTCTCTTTTATCAAATCAACTAGGGCTTCATATTGATCAGGTTGTTTTTCAGGATCCCAAGCCTTTTTAAAAATTTCTCCAACATTATATCGCGCAACAGCATAGGTTTCTAAGGGTTTGTTTTTACCAGGATTATGGATAACTAGAATGGTTCTGCGTCTTGCATTAAGCCATGTAGCAGGCAATAAAGTTCTTATAACGGGGTCTTCATTGTACTCACGAGCTATAATTATCCACATATCAAGGTTATTGCGTTCCATAACTTGGGGTAAAACGGTATTTATTCTATCTTTTAACAATGAATCTTTTATTTGTGCTCGTTCTCTCAGTTTAACAATTTTAGATTTTATATCGTCAGAATGGATAAAATTAAATAATAGAGCTGCAATAATTATTTGTCTGATAGTTATGAACATAGTAATCTCCTAAACACAAAAATTTAAAAAGGCAGTAAGTTCAATTTAATAACAAAAAATGTATTTCGTTTGTTCATATAGTAAAAAAATATACAATAATATTAAAAAACCAATAACATTTAGCGATATAGGCAAACCGTTGGAAGTTCGATACAACTGGGAAGGCGTAAAAAGAGATATTGATATTGATGAATCACAAAAAACGCTTTGGAGATATAAATCAGTTCTTCCAAAAGTAAATAATATAATCAGCCTCGGTGAAGGATATACACCACTCCAGCAATTAGCNCCAAATNTATATGTTAAAAATGAAACGGTAAATCCTACAGGNTCATTTAAGGATAGGGGAATGTCTTTAGCTGTAACGCTTGCAAANGCTCAAGGAGTGGAAGAAATATGNTTGCCNTCAGCAGGNAATGCTGGAGTTTCAGCTGCAGCATATTGTAAGGAAGCAGGAATTAAGTGTCATGTTTTTCTTCCAGAAACCATCCCCAGCGAATATAAAAAAGCCACCGAAAAAAATAGTAAAAATGTTTACCTGTCTGGTAAAACCATCTCCGATGCTGGAAAAGCAATGACCAAGAAAAAAATTAATGAGTGGTTTGATATATCTACTTTAAAAGAGCCGTTTAGAGTGGAGGGTAAAAAAACACTNGGCTATGAGATTGCCGAACAATTAGGATGGAGNTTTCCAGATGTAGTAGTTTATGAAACTGGAGGAGGAACGGGCCTAATTGGTATGTGGAAGGCCTTTGTTGAAATCAAATCAATGGGATGGGTCAATGATCCTTTACCAAGAATGGTTGCAGCACAATCAACGGGTTGCGCTCCGGTAGTCAAAGCGTTTCAGGAAAGACAGAGAGATACTGATTTTTGGGAAAATAGTGACACAGTTGCTTTGGGTTTAAATGTCCCAGGGCCATTGGGAGGTGCTTGGATTTTAGATATTCTACGTGCAAGTAGGGGCATTGCTATTATGATCGATGAACAAAGGTTAAAGGCATTAACTGAAGAGTTCAATAATTTAACAAGTATAAATTCAAGTGACGAAGGCGGAGTGGTTTGGGGAGCCTATAGTCACTTAAAAAAAGTAGGTTGGATCAAGCCTAAAGAAAGATCAGTAATTTTTGCAACGGGGATAGAAAGAATAAAGTAGTTAAGACTTTATTTCCTCTATAGTATGCCACCGGTTAAGGGTTAAGTCATTCAATGATTGCTGATTCCCCGATCCCCACATTATTGTAATTTTAGAAATTCCTTTTGTTTTGCTTAAACCTATGAATTCCCTAAAAGGATTCCCTCCAAAGCTACCCCCGCTAGAAATAGCTCTATGGATAATCTTATTTTCAATTGTTTCTATAATTATTCTTGATCCAATCGCTGCTTTGTTAGTTTGAGTCCCAATTAGTTTTATACCGATCCATGGATTATTCCAATTACCAGGATTTTCATAGAGACTATTTTGATAAACGTTTCCTTCGTAAGCACCACCCATTACGGCATGAATATCCTGATCTCCGTCATTATCTATATCGCCAAATGAAACTCCGTGCCCCTTTTGAATATTGCCAAATCTGCCATGAAATGTTACATCTTGAAAATATTTACCTTCCATATTCAGGAACATTCTATTGGGCTGAACCGATCGATAATCTGGGTCTCCCGTTCCTGCATATATGTCTAAATAACCATCATTATTTAAGTCTCCATAGTTTGACCCCATTGTCAAAAGTGGATAATTCATATTAGATTTAACTGTTACATTTTTAAAAGTACCATCTTTGTTATTTTTAAATAGTCTAGGTTTTTCACCTTGGTTATACATTCCCAAATAGGACATAGCAACATGACCAGATGAATTGTCATAACCTGATACCCATATATCAAGCCATCCATCATTGTCAAAATCAAAGAACCAGGCTGGAAAACTGCTGATCGGCTCTTCAACTCCCGCAATCGATGCTTTATTTGTAAATTTCCATTTCTTATCAACCCCCTCATTTATCATTAGAAGATTTGGTTGACCTAGTAAAGATATGTAAAGATCTTGGTCTCCATCATTATCAACATCGCCCCAAACAACGCCTTTTATGAATCCAAGTAGATCAAGATTAAGATCCTCTGCTTTTTCAGTGAAAGTACCATCCCCATTATTATGATAAAGTTCGGAATAATTAATTTCATCGCCACCTGATTCATTACCAATAAATAAGTCTATCCAACCATCATTATTATAATCAGCCCATGATGCTGTTTGAGTTGGATGCTCAGAATAAATATTTGCACTTATTGAAATATCTGTGAATGTACCATTTCCATTATTTTTTAATAGCGAATTAGGCACTCTTCCGTTTGATCCAAGCCAAGCACCCCGTAAAACAAAAACATCAAAGTGACCATCATTGTTATAGTCAGCATGAATTATATTTAATCCACCTTTGATACCAATAAGGTTGGCTTCTTTTGTTTTATTTGAAAAGTATCCTTTACCGTCGTTTTCAAAATATTGGAGCTGGTCATCAGCGCCCCATGATGATGCTATTAAATCTAAATCATTGTCACCATCAAAGTCTTCCAGGATCGAACCTCCAGCAAGTCCAATATGATCTAAGCCACGAGTATTTCCGTTTTCTTTAAATTCCGGGAAACTTATAGAGTCTGAAGCTAAAAGTTGGGGTATTAACCACTTTTTAGGAACTTTCTTGGGATATTCACCCTTGGTCATGTATGCGATATTTAACAGCCATCTGTAATTAAAGTCGCCGGGTTTATCATTTAAAAGATCAGAATACAATTTAACCGCTTTATCTGCTCCTTTTTGGTTTCTATGTACACCATTGCCCCTAAGTGGGATAATGCACGACTCAGAATTATGCCCTTCGATACAATTATATTCTTCACCTATTCTTAAATAGGAAATCGCCAACATGTCCTTTATTCCAATCAAAAAATCGCTAGGAGCTTGAATATTAAGCGAATCAATCTCGTTTAATATATTTTCAAAGCGGTTAATAGCTTGATTGGTGTAGCCTGCGTTCAGCATTTCATTAGCAATAACAGCTTTGTGTTGAATTTTTTGTGACATATGTTCAAAATCATCCTCTATTTGCAACCAAGCCAACCTAGCTTTATTGGCATAGAAATTGGATTCAGGGTCAATATCCATTGCATTTTTAGATAAGATATTTATCATTTCAGCGTGGCTATTCTTTTCAGGATCGCTACAGTTTATTGAAACGATCAATATTGGCACTATCCATATATTAATTTTTATTTTCATTCTTATTTAAAATTCTTGTTTATTTATCAAAAATTTAAAGTCGCGATTCGTATATTATAGATATAAATTTATACCTTATGATTTTTAGGAGGAATTACTGTGAAAAACTTTTTATATGTATTTTTAAGCTTAGTATTATTATTTGCACAAGAAAAGGAGAAAGAAACTTTTCGTTTTGAATTTGAGCAAGACTCTTTGGAAATAAATGTCGGTCAAGAGAAACAAATTACTATCAGACTTCTTGATGAGAATGGTGATTTAGCCCAGAATCCTTTTTATGTATTTGGTCAAAGAAAGGCTTTATCTTCTTCACCTAGAATAAGTGATTCTACAGGCTTAGCAGTCGTCACAGTCAAAGCTTTTAGGCCAGGTAGAGCTTATTTGAGAACACGAACTATCACTGTTAATCGCAATGACAGGATAAGTGATAGATTATTAATAAATGTACCTTACCCCCCCTTAGATAGAATAGTCTTTAACAAAATGCCACAAAAGCTTTATGCTGGTACTGTAACCTCATTTGAGGTAGAAGTTTTTGATAAGGCAAATCTCTCAAGGCCTGACGCTGATGTAGTTTTAAAATCTAGTAAAAACTCAGTGGCTAGCTTTGACAAATTCATGAATTTAGAAGCCAAAAAACCTGGGAAAGTTACTGTTAGTGCCTCTGCAGATGGCGTTAAAAAGTCATTTAGGGTTAATATAGTTAAAAACCCAACTCAAAAAATTACGATTAATTCTAACGTTACCGAAATTAGAACCGGAGACGTTCTCAATATGAATGCTAAGGCGTTGGATAAGAGAGGAAAAGTTCTAAATGATGTCCCTATAAACTACAGCTATACTGGAAAAGCAGATTATGGAACCTTTGGTTTGCCAACATCAGGCTTGATTACAGATGATGGTCGATTTGTTGCTGAAACAGCTGGCATGTACACTCTATCTGCATCATCTGCTGGATTTTCTTCTCAAAAAAGAGTGAGGGTAGTTCCGCGAAATGTTGAGAAAAAGATAAAACTAATAGGCCACGGTCTTGTAACCAATGTATTTACCTCCGATCTTTGGGTATGGCCAGGCATTGGCAAGCATGAAGGCAAAGACTTTGCTGTCACCGGAACCTGGGGCGCGAATGGAGAGGCTTATTTTTGGGATGTTACTGATCCTGCTAACATGAAGATCATTGATACTGTTACGGTTGATGCAAGGACTGTCAATGATGTCAAAATATCTGAAGACGGAAAAGTTGGTGTGATCACTCGTGAAGGAGCATCGAATAGAAAAAATGGTTTCGTCATCTTAGATGTGAGCGATCCTTATGATGTTAAAATTGCCGCTGCTTACAATGATGATATGACTGGAGGTGTACATAACGCTTTCATTTATGAGAACCATGTCTATGCTGTGAACAATGGAAGAAAATATGATATTATCAATATAGATGACCCTTATAATCCTAGAAGGGTAGGGGTATACGAATTAGACACACCTGGTCACAGTATTCATGATGTTTGGATAGAAAATGGAATAGCGTATTCATCGAATTGGGCAGATGGAATAGTAGCTGTAGATATCGGTGCCAAAAAGTTCGATGAAGCTGAACGTTCTTCTTTGCAATATAATCCTTTGCTTGCAAAAGCAGGTCAAGGAACCCCTTCTAATCCGGTGAAGCTTGCTGAGCTGGGAGATCCAACGGGTAGAAATCATGCTGCATTTCCATTTTTAAGCAATTCAACTGGAAAATTCTATGTTATAGGAGGAGATGAAATTTTTCCATGGGGTATTGGAGCGTTAAAGGATGAGCCTTCTAACCCTAGAGGGGGCTACCATTTTTTAAATTTTAGCGATCCTGAAAATCCTGTTGAGGAAGCGATCTATCAAGTACCTGAAGCTGGATCTCATAATATGTGGATAGCTGGTGATACACTTATTACTGGAAACTATCAAGGTGGTTTGAGAATCGTAGATATTTCAGGTGAGTTGCTTGGTGATATTTATAAGCAAGGAAGGGAAATTGGAGTTTATTTATCTCAACATGAGAATGGAAGAATCCCTAACTCACCGATGGTTTGGGGAGCACAGCCCTATAAAGAATATATCTTTTTTGCAGATATGAATTCAGGTCTATACTGTATCGTTATTGAAAACGAAGAAAAAACTGAAGCGCCTTAAAAAGGAAGAGAAAAACATGAACAAAATATTATTAACATTATTTTTATCTTTTTCAGCAATAATTGGTCAGGAATCTACAGACGAAAAGAAAGAACCTGAATTTACATTTAGCTTTAAACCTGACTCTTTATTTTTAAAAGTCGGAGAAGAAGCAACGGTAGAAATTAGGTTGGAAGATAAAAATGGAGAATTAGCCCAGAATCCCTTTTATGTTTATGGTAGGCCTAGAAGATCTCTTGAGTCTTCTCCACGAATAAGTGATTCAACTGGTTACGCAAAGGTAACGATAAAAGCATATAAACCTGGAAAGCTTCAATTAAGTGCTAGAAGTATTTCGCAAAAAAGAGAAGATAGGATATATGGCAGCATGAAAGTCGAGGTTCCTAACCCTCCACTTGATAGGATAGTGTTCAATGACCCTAGCGAAAAAATATATGTTGGCACAACCATAAAATATCCAGTTTTTGTCTTTGATATAGCAAACTTAGAGCGAGATGACATTGATTTAAATTATTCATCTAGCAATAAATCGCTTGCTGACTTTGATGATTACGGCAATTTGACTGTTTTAAAACCAGGAAACCTAACAATTACTGTCTCTGCTGATGATATAAAAAAGACATTAAAAGTTAAATTATTGAAAAATCCTGTTGCAAAAATAAGTTTGAATTCAAAACAGGATGAAATTAGAACTGGAGATGTCATTCAGTTTGAAGCAAAAGCGCTGAATCGATCAGGCAAGGAAATTAAAGATGCTCCAATTAGTTTTTCTTACAAAGGTAAAGCAGACTATGGCATAGGCCTACCTGCTTCTGCTTTAATTGAAAGTAATGGAAAATTTGTCGCAGAGACATCTGGAATCTTTACTGTTTTAGCTCAGTCCGGCGGTTTTTCTGCCCAAAAAACTATCAAAGTTGTTCCCAGAAATGTTGGCAGTAAAATAAAAGTCATAGGCCATGGCACTATTTCTGATGTTCATACCTCCGACCTTTGGGTATGGCCAGGAATTGGCAAGCATGAAGGCAAAGACTTTGCTGTCACCGGAACTTGGAGCGCGAACGGAGAGGCTTATTTTTGGGACGTTACCGACCCTTCCGATATGAAGATCATCGATACTGTTACGGTTGATGCACGGACAGTTAACGATGTTAAAATATCTGAAAATGGAAAAGTTGGTGTGATCACTCGCGAAGGAGCATCGAATAGAAAAAATGGTTTCGTTATTTTAGATGTGAGTGATCCTTATAATGTTAAAATCACTGCAGCTTATAATGATGATATGACTGGAGGTGTACATAATGTCTACATTTATGAGAACCATGTTTATGCTGTGAACAATGGAAGAAAATATGATATTATCAATATTGACGATCCTAGCAACCCTTTTAGGGTAGGTACATACGAACTTAGCACCCCTGGGCATGGCGTCCATGACGTGTGGGTAATTGATGGTCTTGCTTATTCATCAAATTGGGCAGATGGAGTCCATGTAGTTGATGTAGGTGGTGTAAAATTCAACGAAAAGAATAGATCAAAAATAAAATACAATCCATTTTTAGCAATGGCAGGGCAAGGCAGTCCTGGAAATCCTGTTAAGCTTGGTGGAGTTATTGATCCCAATGGACATAATCACGCTGCATTTCCATTTATAAGCCAATCAACAAATAAATTTTATATTATTGCTGGAGATGAGTGGTCAAATCAGTTTGGTATGGCTGGAGGTTTTCATTTTTGGGACTTTACAGATCCAAAGAAACCTGTTGAGACGGCTATTTTTCAAGTTCCTGAAGCAGGGTCTCATAATCACTGGGTACATGGGGATACTCTACTGGCCTCCAATTACCAAGGTGGTTTGAGAATAGTAGATATCTCTGGAGAGTTAATGGGGGATATTTATTCTCAGGGAAGAGAAATTGCTTTCTTCAAGCCAATCGACAACAAGGGTTTCAAGCCAAATCAAACCAATGTTTGGGGCACTATGCCTTACAAGGGTTTGATTTATTTTTCTGATATGTATAATGGATTATGGGCAGTTAAATTAGAAAGTGAAACAAGAATGGCAAGAAACTAAGGGGGGAGTTTATGAAATCATATTTTTTTCAATTAATTCTAATTATCACTATTCCTGCACAAATTTTCGCTAATGACTATTATATTTATTGTGCTGCTGAGTCAGAAGACGAGGTAGCCCTAATTAGATTTGATGGCAAGAAAGCGTATGTTGAAAAGCGAATCCAGGTTGGAGTTTGGCCAGTAGAAATTGAAGGTCCTCATGGCATTACCATATCGCCAGAGGGCGACTATTGGTATCTTTCAATGGCGCATGGTACACCCTATGGACATTTATATAAGTACAAGACTGGTAGCGATGAAATGGTAGATAGGGTCGAGTTAGGCCTTTTTCCTGCTAGTATGGAAATATCTAATTCTACTGGGCTATTGTACGTGGTTAACTTCAATTTACATGGCTCACATGAAGAAAAAAGTACCGTCTCAATAGTTGATCCTGAAGAGATGATAGAAATCGATCGAGTAGAAACTGGTGTTATGCCTCATGGTTCTCGTTTATTGAATAGTGGTATGAAGCATTACTCTGTTGCAATGATGTCAGGAGAACTTTTTGAAATTGATGCTATGAGGATGGCTGTATCGCGTAAGATTCTAACCAAACCAACTAAAAATATGAAAAACCATAGCATCCATAACATGTCCCACAATAACATGAAAAAAATGGATCATTCACATATGATGAGTAATTCTGATAAAAAAAGTATGGCTGCAATGGAACATATGATGCCTCCAGAAAAACCTACCTGGGTTTATCCACATCCGAATGACAAGTTTGTATATGTTGTAAATAACGGAACTGATAATGTTGTAGAGGTTGACGTTGATAATTGGAAAATTACTAGAACCTTTAATACTGACAAGGGACCTTACAACTGTGAAGTCAGTGATGACGGAAAATTTTTAGTTGTTACTTACAAGACTGCAGGTAAGCTTGGAGTTTGGAATTTAAAAACTGGCAAGGAAGTAGCTAAGTTTAAAAACTCTAGAAAGATAACTCACGGGGTAGTCATTTCTCCAGACAGTCGTTATGCCTTTGTCTCTGTTGAAGGAATAGGAAAAGAGCCTGGCGCTGTTGAGGTATTTGATCTTGTTAAGCTAAAATCTGTTGCATTAGCAGAAATAGGGAAACAAGCTGGAGGAATAGCTTTTTGGAAAATGGATAACTAACTATTTATCTATATAAAGATTAATTTCGTTTCCATTTATTTCGGTTCGCTTTGTTTTTCCATTTGGCCAGGTACTGATTATAAACTCAGCATTTTGTTTGACGCCTAGTATTTGTACCGGTGAATCTTGAGATAAATAACCTGCACCCGATCGGATTTCTCTTTTAGGTCCTTTGCTACCATCAGAATATTCAATTTGAACACTACTGCCGAAAGCTAAAGGATTTTTCTTTGGTCCATGTAGCCTTACGCTTAAACCAGGTTTAGAAAGTTTATTTTTAAAGAGCATTGTTTGGGCTCCATTTTGAGTCACAATCAAATCAACTTTTTTGTCATTATTAAAATCTGCGAAAGCTGATCCTCTTTGTTCACCGTAAACTAAGATACCACTTTCTTGGCCTGGCATGGTCTTGAAATTACCTTCACCATCGCCCAATATGATCAAGCCTCTTCCTGAGTCATTTCTGTCAGTTTCTCTTTGAACAGCAAAAAAGTTTTGGCTTATAAAAATGTCATCATTTCCATCACCATTCATGTCTGAAACACCAGCATGCATTCCGGTAGTCATTTGTGTTTCAAATGGTAACTTTACCGGAATAAATCCTTTTTTTGAATTGAGGAAGACCATTGATTCAAGGGTGTTTGCTTCAAGTGAGGGCGCGCTATTCAGCTCATTGCCAAATATATCAAACAAGCTAGATTGTGCATAATTTAAAAAGGTTTCCTTTTCATCTCTGATAAATGGCATAGCATTTGACATACATGAAAAACCTCTTTCAGGAACAAGACTGCTAAAATCATCATCAAAATGTGCTTCAACAATGTCTAGCACATTGTTATTATCAAAATCATCAAAATATACAACCCTTGGATGGTCAGGTGAAAAATGATACTTGGTGTTTAATCCCCAGTTTGTAGCAACAATATCAATTAAACCATCATTGTTAAAATCTCCAGTGGTAACCCCATTCCACCATCCTTTGTAATTTTTTAATCCTACCTTTTCTGTAGAGTTCTTAAATCTACCGTTTACATTTTCTAAAATCGTCACTGGGCCCCACTCAAGCGCGATGATAAGATCTTGATCGTTATCGTTATCAATATCAGAGAAAACTGATGAAGTTACCATTCCAATATCATCTAAAATATCAAGGTTATTTTTGTCCACAATATAGTTTCCATTATCATTGATATATAATTTTGAGGAGGATGCTTTAGGGTATTCGTTTGGTTTCCACCTCCCACCAACAAAAAGGTCTAGATCTCCATCATTATCAATATCTGATTGGGACATTGGTCCAATCATGTCTTCGATAGAATTAATTTTTTCTTCACCAGATCTAGTATAGTTTTTAATTAAACTAGGCCCGATAGCCGCATCTTCGATATTTGAAAATGCTGCCATTAGACCTACAGTTCCATCAGAATTTGCCGAGCTTAATAGCGCAGTTGCATCTCTTTCTAACTTACTATCGATTGAGAAAGCTGAAAATGCATCACCATCATTTCTGTAATAATCAATTGAGCCGCCATTTCCCCCGCCAATAAATACATCTTGATCGTCATCGTTATCTATATCCATCCATAGGACACCCGGTCCAATTTGACTAAATCCGTTTGGCAATAGGCTTTGTTTTGAAAAATCATCAAAAGATTTTTCTATATGATTATGGTCTATCAGGTCACTTACATTTTCGTATAGCTGCTTAATTGACCTATCTTCTTTATTAGGATAGAAAGTATTCTTTTCACGAATTATATATTCTCTATTTGTAAAAAGGGAATCGATTTTTGTTTGGCTTCCATTTCTCCATGTAATAGTCGCTGACATTACTTCTTCATCATTAGCTGCAAAAACTTGTAAATGATCGCTTCCAGATAGATATCTTCCCCCTGAAACTATTTCACGCGATTGAATAGAATTGTTACCAATAACTTCTATCTTTGCACCTATTGCATTTGTGTTAGGCGCTTTACCTTCAAGGCGCAATGAAATCCTAGGAGATTTAGTATTGTTACGAAATAGTCCAACATTTTGATTAAGTCTGTTTATAACAACATCCAGGTCTCCGTCATTGTCGAGGTCGCCAAAAGCCATTCCATGAGAGATATCCTCTTCTTTTCCAATTCCCCAAGCATCTTTGACCGTTTCAAACTTAAGATTTCCTTTATTTTTGAATGCAATATTCTTTAATTCAAGGGTAGGAAAATTTAAAAGCATTCTCTTGTATTCATCAAAGGATCGCACCGAAGAAGCCACTTTTTTCTGCTTTTCAATTGAGTCTGAGTCTTGTACATCATAAACATGACCTGTTGTAATAAGCATGTCCTCATTTCCATCCAGATCAACATCCATAAATGCACTAGCCCAGGACCATTCAGAAGCGTACGTCTTGCTATACTGACCTATTTCACTAAAAGTGTGATCTTTGCGATTTAAAAATAAGGTATTTCTCATGTATTGCGGTCTATTTTCAATTTCACCGATTAATAAAATAGTTGGTAACATGGTCCCCATTTGAGTCTTTTTCATAACGTGGGATTGGCTAAGCATATCGGAAACAAAGAAATCAACATAACCGTCTTTATTTAAATCTGAAAAATCAACTGACATAGAAGAATTGCTTGTATGTCTTATAGCGGTTTTTTCGATCTGTCTGAAAGATCCGTCTCCATTGTTTATCCATATTCTGTCTGGGCTTTCAAAATCGTTGCAAATGTAAATATCAGGATGACCATCATTGTTGATATCTCTGAATTGTGCTACTAGTCCCCAATCTCTCAAGTGGCTATCTATTGGACCGCCATCAACTGAATAAAAATTTTCTTTAGTGATATCAATTAGATTGAAATTTCCTTTTCCATCATTGAAATAGAATTGATCAACTTCGCCAAATTCAAACCTAAAAAGTTTATCTCCTTTAACTTCTGCCTCATATTCTCTATTGAATGGTGGTACAACCTCCCATTTACCATCAGGTGATTCATATAAAGTATTATCAAAACTTATGGCAGGCGGCGGTAAAGAGTCGCGCATGGCTATTCGTTTATAGTTTGTAATGTATAAATCTAGGTCACCGTCATTATCAACATCGGCTAGAGCGCTTGATGTAGATCCAGGATTATTTAGTTTTGAATCCAACTTTTTTTCAACGAAAATTCCATTTCCATCATTTATAAATAGACTATTTGGACCACCTAGTGCAGTTACAATCAAATCTAAATCTCTATCTCCGTCAACATCAGCAAAAACAGAACCATTTGAATATCTATTTGGAGCTGCAACACCAGCAACTAAAGTAAAGTCTTCAAACTGCCATTCTCCTTTGTTAATGTAAAGAACATTATCTTCTTTAATTCTGGGTATGTAAATATCTACCAGCCCATCACCATTTACATCACCAAGCGCTACACCGGATCCATGCATAAGATGTTGGTTTTCTAATATCTCTTTTTCAGATATATTATTAGATGCGTTTACTCCTGAATAAGTAGAAAAGATTTCAGAAAAACCATCTTGGCCTGTTCCATATAATTCCTCATCAAAAGTTAAATCCCTGAAGTTAATCGGTTCTTGATTATTCCAACCAACCTCATCGGAGCAGCTTAGAACTATAGCGCACAATAATGATAATAGAAATTTTTTATGTGCCATCTTATGCAATACCTTGCCTTTCATTTTCTGTCATTTCTAGGACAATTTCGGTGCTCTTTTTGAAAGAATCATGTTGATAAATCAAGCTCTTAATATAATAAAAAACAGTTAGAATGTATAGTATATGGAACCACCATTCAGAGATCTTTCCAATGAAATAAGCCCCATCTGCAATGACCATTGATACAAATAATATTGTTACCATCATAGTGGGTGGATACAATTTTCTCTTAATCACTAACATTCTTTGATACAGGTTTTTATCTAGATTGGGGTGTAATTCTAGATATTCTCTAACATTTACTCCGGTCCCAACAAAGAAAAACATCACAAGTGTTTGACCTGCAATGAAAATGATACTAACAAAAAGATCGAATGTTATATGATCTTGAGCCCAAAAGTTTATATAATGATTTAAACCTATCATTGTTAATCCCACCCCTGATAGAAATAACAAGACATAAGAGAAAATCATAAAAAACCACATAAATTTCCTTAAACATTAAAATGGAAATAAATACAATCTCCGTCTTCAACAATGTATTCTTTTCCCTGTAATTGACTTAAACCGGCTTCTTTTACGTTCTTTTCTGACATTAGTTTCTTTAGATCGTCATATTTTACCACTTCTGCCTTGATAAAACCTTTTTCAAAATCACTATGGATTACTCCAGCAGCTTCAGGAGCAGTTGAACCTTTTTTTATGGTCCAAGCTTTTACTTCTTTGGGGCCTCCAGTGAAATAGGTCTGCAAACCTAGCAAATTAAATCCTTCCTGGATTAGTTTATTTAAGCCTGGATTTTTCAATCCATACTCATTTAAAAACTCATTTCTTTCATCTTTATCTAAAACAGATATTTCCTGTTCAATTTTCCCACATAATTTTATATATCTGTCGGATTTTTTTGTGACATGTTCTATTAGCTTATTTAAATATAAATTCTGGTCTTTGTTTAATAAAGTGTTTTCATCAACGTTTGCTACATATAAGAATGGTTTATTTGTTAATAAAAAAAGGGATTTAATAAATTGTGATTCCGCACTATTTGAATTGAACTCTTTCGCTAAGTTTCCACCCTCACAGTGCTTCTTAAGCCTAAGAACTATGTCGTGCTCAAATTTGGCATTTTTATTATTTTTAGCCAATTTAAAAAGCCTTTTTTCACTTTTCTCTAATGTTTCTAAATCTGCCAAAAGTAATTCTGTTTCTATAAGTTCAATATCATTTAATGGGTCTACTTTGCCTTCAACATGGATAATATTTTCATCGTCAAAACATCTCACTACATGAACGATGGCTGATACTTGTCTTATCTGTGATAAAAACTTATTTCCAAGGCCTTCTCCTTTGCTTGCCCCTTTTACCAAACCAGCAATATCTATGAATTCAACGGTAGCAGGTATAGTTTGTTCAGGTTGGTATATTTCTTCTAAAACATTCAGCCTTGAATCTGGGAGTGGCACGATTCCAATATGTGGTTCGATCGTACAAAAAGGATAATTTTCAGCAGGTATGTTAGAGGCAGTTAAGGCATTAAAGATAGTTGATTTGCCTACATTTGGTAATCCAACTATTCCACATTGGAGTGACATGGCTAAAAGTTAAATTAGAAAGGATCTAACGCTGGATCTTTGCCATAGTCCCATTTTAAAGATTCAAACAATCCAACTTGGAGATCTTTGGCAAAGTATATTGCTTTATCTTTGACTTTTAATACGGCATCCCCCCATACCATATGAGTGGGCCTTGTTATAAATTTTTTGATATCAATCTGATAAGTAATTTTATTATGATAAGGCCTCACCTGACCCTTGAATTTCAAATCTTTGACCCCTAAAGCTCTACCCTTGCCTCTGCCGCCTGTCCATGTAAGGAAAAAACCAATTAGCTGCCAAAAACCATCTAAACCAAGACATCCAGGCATGACTGGGTCACTTTTAAAATGACAATCAAAAAACCACAGTGATTTAGCGATATCGAGCTCTGCCTTTATTTCACCTTTTTCATATTTACCGCCTTTATCAGAAATATGAAGTATTCTATCGACCATGAGCATTGGAGGCATTGGGAGCTTCCCCCTGTCCATGCCAAAAAGTTTTCCCAGGCCTACTTCAATTAATTCTTTTTTTGAAAAAGTAGATTTTCGCTCTTTTTTAGATAAATTATCCATTGCTAAATATAAACTAAACCAAATATTAATAGCGAAATGATTCTATCTCATTTCAAAGATATATGGTTCTAATTAAATTATTACAAAATTTAGGAGATTTTATGTCAGATTGGGTTTTAATACTAGGAGGCTCTACAGGTCATGGTGCGGCAGTTGCTAAAAAGCTAGCTCTTGAAGGTTATGGAATTATTTCATTTCATCTAGACAGAGGAGAGGCAAAAAAAATTGCTCAGAAAAATATAGAAGAAATAAATGAATTAACTAATGGTAATTGTCATTACTTTAACACCAATGCTGCATCAGAGGAAGTGATGAATGATTATATTCCTAAAATCAAAGAAATCTCAAGCTCAAAACCATTAAAATTAATACTTCACTCTATAGCCTTTGGCACAACAACTAATTTTTTTGGGGAAAAGCCTGTAACTGAAAGACAAATGAACATGACAATCCATGTAATGTCAAATTCACTATTATATTGGACACAAAAGTTGTTTAAAGAGAATTTATTAACCAAAGGTTCTAGAGTAATGGGCCTTACCAGTGAAGGTAATTATCTTGCTATGGAAGGATACGGACCTGTAAGTGTTGCCAAAGTTGCCATGGAAGCCATAATAAGACAAATCGGTTGGGAATTGGGACAATTTGGTATTACAGCTAATGCAATTCAAGCTGGAGTAACACCGACCAGGGCATTAACAAAAATAACTGATAGGTGGGAAGATTGGGTAAGCGCTACTAAAGATCGGAATCCGATGAGAAGAACGACCGAGCCTGAAGATGTCGCAGGTACAGTTAAATTATTGATGGATCCAGAAGCAAATTTTATAAACTGTTCAATAATTTATTGTGATGGCGGTGAGCACAGGTCAAGCGCAATTTAAAAAATATTAATTAGAATCAGCTTTATCTATGTCTATTCTTTTTTTAATAAGGGTAACAAGATCATAGCTATCTTTAATAGGTCTTAGTTCAAAGCTTTTTTCAGCTTCTTTTAGTGCAAAGTCCCACCAATCTTTTTTAGTATACATCAAGGAAAGATTGTAGTGCGCTTCGCTAAGCAAAACAATTTGATCTCTGTTGATTTTTTCATACATACCCGAGTACAGCCTAGTTACTTCTTTAAACTCTAAAATAGCTTCTTCAATTAGGCCTTTCTGGACATACCATTTCCCTAATTTCAAATGCCTTTCCGGGTCTTCTTTGCATCCTTGAAATATTACAAGAAGTAAAATAATAAGCGTGTTTTTAATTATGCTGTTCATCATTAACGTATACAAATTGCAGTTTATATCATCAATTTTACAAGAAGAAAAAAGATTTATGCGCTTCCACCGTTAATTGATAGATCATCATAGTTAAACCCAAGTGATTCCAATGCATTATTCCATATCTTTTCACAATCAGTTCCAAAAATTAAATCATTTTTTGCTTTTTGAACAATCCAATCTCCATTTTTAATCTCATTTTCAAGCTGACCTTTTGACCAGCCAGCATAGCCCGAAATGAATTTTTTGTTTGAAATTCGAATTTCATTTTGATTAAAACCTGTATTATTAGAGAGAAATAGATTTTCTGAAATCTTATAACTGCTCTCTTCAAGCTTTTTTTCATCATGGAGCATGAGAATTAAATCTACCATAACCGGCCCCCCTAAAAAAATTGCTCCCTCATTATCGAAAACTTCTATATTTGGATCAGGATTGGATTTTTTTTGATTTAATTTTTTATTCAGGATTACCCCCATCGATCCATGCGAACTGTGATCACAAATCAAAATAACAGATTTAGAAAAAAAAACGTCATTTATATGTGGCATTGATATGATGATTTGATTTTTTAAAAGATGCATTTTTTTAAATCTTTTCTTTAGTTTAAATTAAAAGCTTTTTTGAATCACTAATAAAATATTCGTAAATTCTAGGTTAAAATTTTACAAAAAATTGAAGAACAAAATAATAATCAAAGGTGCTAAGCAGCACAATCTCAAGAATATTGACATTGAGATAGAAAGAAATAAGCTTGTAGTCATTACAGGCTTATCAGGATCAGGTAAATCTTCATTAGCATTCGATACGCTTTATGCTGAGGGACAGAGAAGATATGTTGAGTCTCTCTCTTCTTATGCTAGACAATTTTTAGGATTAATGGAAAAGCCTGAAGTTGATTATATTGAAGGATTATCACCAGCCATTTCTATTGAACAAAAATCTGCCTCAAGAAATCCAAGATCAACAGTAGGAACAGTTACAGAAATTCACGACTATTTTAGATTACTTTTTGCTCACATAGGAAAACCTCACTGTTGGGTTTGCGATCGTTTGATTCAAAAGCAAACTGTGCAACAAATTGTTGATTCAGTCATGAAAATTGAGAAAAAAACTAAAATTATTGTTCTAGCTCCATTAGTGAAAGGCAGAAAGGGTGAACATAAAAAAATCTTTGAAAACATTAAAAAAGATGGATTTATAAGAGCAAGGATTGATGGTAAAGTTCATGATATAAATCAAAATATAAATTTAGAAAAAAATAAAAAGCATACCATTGAAGTAGTGATTGACAGATTGTTAGTTGAAGACTCACAATCTGATAGATTGACTGAATCAATTGAGCTAGCACTTAAAATTAGCTCAGGAATAGTTGTTATTAACGAACTACCAGACAAAGATCATCTATTTAGCGAGCATTTTGCATGCACGCATTGTGAAATATCAATGGAAGAACTATCCCCTAGGATGTTTTCTTTTAATTCTCCTTATGGAGCGTGTCAGCATTGTGACGGATTGGGGTCTAATATGGAGATTGATCCTGAATTATTGGTACCAGATAAAACTAAATCCTTGATACAGGGTGCGATTATTCCTCTTGGCGAACAGCCCAGAGGTAATTGGTATGGCAACATGCTAAGAAGCTTATCAGAACATTACGGATTTAACTTTACTACGCCTTGGTATAAGCTTGATAGAAATGTCAAAGAAATACTTTTGTATGGGACTGGAAATAAAAAATTAGAGATGCAATATTCTTCTGAGCGCTGGTCAGGAACCTATACTGGCGGATGGGAAGGAACAGTATCGAACCTAATGAGAAGATACAAACAGACAAAATCTAATCACATTAGGGAATGGGTTGAGCAGTTTATGAGAATGATAAAATGCACAAAATGCAATGGTTCCAGATTAAAAAAAGAATCACAATCTGTTTTAATAGACAAAAAAAACTTGGGCGAAATATCAGCAATGCCAATTATAAATTTATTAGATAATTTTGAATCAATTAAACTATCAAGAACTGATCAGCAAATTAGTAGCCAAATTTTAAAAGAGATAAAAAATAGGCTTAATTTTTTAAAAGATGTTGGGCTTGGCTATTTAACTCTTGACAGGTCTGCAGCCACACTTTCAGGAGGTGAAGCTCAAAGAATACGTCTCGCGACTCAAATAGGCAGTCAGCTTGTAGGTGTACTTTATATTTTAGACGAACCTTCCATAGGATTGCATTCTAGAGACAATGAACGCCTTTTAAACTCATTAAAAAAACTAAGGGATATTGGAAATTCTGTGATAGTTGTTGAGCACGATAAAGAAACAATGGAGTCTTCCGATCAAATAATCGATATTGGTCCCGGCGCAGGTGTTAATGGAGGGTCTATTGTTTTTTCTGGCCCCCCTAAAGAAATCAAAAAATCAAAAAATTCAATTACAGGACAATATTTAACTGGAAAGAAAAAAATAGACTCACCTGTAAATAGAAGAAAAGGCAATGGAAAGTATTTACAGCTTACTGGAGCATCGGGTAATAATTTGAAAAATGTTGACATATCTTTCCCATTGTCAACTTTAGTCGTAGTTACAGGAGTTAGTGGTTCTGGCAAAAGCACTCTTATTAATAGCACACTATATCCTTCTCTAGCAAAAAAACTTAACAATAAAAGGTGCTATCCCTTGCAATTTGATGAAATAAAAGGTGCAGAGTATCTAGATAAAATAATTGAGATTGATCAAAAGCCCATAGGAAGAACTCCAAGATCAAATCCGGCAACATACACTGGTCTATTTACTTTTGTTAGAGAATTATTTACCAAGTTACCAGAATCAAAAATTAGAGGCTATAAGCCCGGAAGGTTTTCTTTTAATGTAAAAGGAGGTAGATGCGAGAGCTGCGAAGGAGATGGTATTATAAAAATCGAGATGAATTTTTTGCCTGATGTCTACGTTACATGTGAGGTTTGCAAAGGGAATAGATACAATAGAGAAACATTAGAAATTAAATATAAAGGCAAAAATATAGCAGAAGTGCTTGATATGTCAGTCTCACAAGCCCTGGATTTTTTTGAAAATATTCCCCAAGTTTTTAAAAAATTATTTACATTGAATGAAGTCGGTCTTGGATATATAAAGCTTGGGCAGCAAGCCACAACTTTATCTGGTGGTGAAGCACAAAGAATTAAGCTTGCATCTGAGCTTTCCAAAATGTCTAGGGATAAAACTATATATATTCTTGATGAGCCCACAACAGGTCTTCATTTTGAGGATATTAAACTTTTACTTTCTGTACTGCAAAAACTAGTAGATAAAGGCAATACAGTAATAGTAATTGAACATAACCTTGATGTAATTAAAAATGCAGATTGGATTATTGATTTAGGGCCCGAAGGCGGCAATATGGGAGGTAATATAATTTTTTCTGGATGTCCTGAGGATTTAGTTCAATTTAAAGATTCGTACACAGGTATATTTCTAAAGCAAGAATTAATGTAAAAATCTCTTTATTTACTGCATTTGACCAAGCTTAATCATTTTTGTATGTTAGAGTACGATTTTTATCTAAATTTTTTTATTTTTATAAACAATGACTGAATTACATATTACAGATCCGAAACCTTTTGAAGATGACCTGTTTAATGAAAAATCGCTAAGACCTGTTAAATTAGAAGATTTTATAGGGCAAAATGAATTAGTGGACAGTCTAAGTCTTTATATCAAAGCAGCAAAAAAAAGAAATGAAGCTCTAGATCATGTATTATTGTTTGGTCCTCCTGGTTTAGGTAAAACAACCTTATCTAATATTATTTCTAAAGAACTAAATGTTGAAATAAAACAGACTTCAGGACCAGTTTTGGAGCGTGCGGGCGATCTTGCCGGTATGCTCACTAGTTTTTCTAGAAAGGATGTTTTTTTTATAGACGAAATCCATAGAGTTAATTCAGTTGTTGAAGAATATTTATATTCAGCAATGGAAGACTACCAAATAGAAATAATGATAGATAAAGGCCCTAACGCGAAGACAGTGCAATTAAATATAGAGCCGTTTACACTTGTTGGGGCCACAACTAAATTAGGCAATCTTACATCACCATTAAGAGACCGTTTTGGCATTGTGTTGCGTGTTGACTTCTATGAACCTAAAGATTTATTAAAAATAATTCAAAGATCCTCAAAGATATTAGATGTAGAAATTGATAATGATGGGGCTTTAGAGCTTTCAAAGCGGTCGAGGGGTACTCCAAGAATAGCAAACAGAATCTTAAGAAGAACCAGAGATTATGCTGAAGTAAAAGCTGATGGTAAAATAAATAAAAAAACCGCTATTGAATCACTGGATAAACTTGGAATAGATAATTTTGGCTTAGACGAAATGGATAGGCTTATTTTAAATACTTTGATTGAACGTTTTGATGGTGGGCCAGTAGGAGTGAATTCGCTCTCAGTTGCAGTAAGTGAAGACCCTACTACAATTGAAGATGTCTATGAACCATATTTAATAAAACAGGGATTCATCCAACGAACTTCAAGAGGAAGAATCGCTAACCAAAGAGCATTTGATTTGCTCGGGAAAAAAATAACAGACAAACAACAAAGGCTATTTAAATGATTGAAAAGAAAAAGAAATGGAAACTGGCAGATTTTGACTATTCATTGCCGGAAAAATATATTGCACAATACCCAACTGAGAAAAGAGATAAATCTAAATTAATGGTTATCCATAAAGAATCAGGGGAGATTGAACATAAGTTATTCTCTGATTTACCAGATTATTTAAGAAAAAATGATCTTGTAATAACAAACAATACCAAAGTATTCCCAGCTAGGCTATATGCTAGCAAAGACAGGACTGATGCCAAGGTCGAAGTATTTTTGTTAAGAGAGCTAGAAAATGATTTATGGGAGGTAATGGTAAGACCGGCTAGGAAAGTGAGGATTGGCAATAAGTTAATGTTTACTGATAATGTTTTTTGCGATGTTATTGATAATACAATTTCTGGAGGAAGAGTTGTTAGATTTGAGTATGATGGTGATGATATATATGATATAATTGACAAAGTCGGCATATCGCCTTTACCTCCTTATATAAAAAGAAAATCAGAGCCTAGCGATAAAGAAAGATATCAAACTGTATTCGCTGAGCACAGAGGTGCTGTTGCAGCTCCCACTGCTGGCTTACATTTTACAAAAGATTTAATTGATAGTATTGTCAAAAAAGGCGCAAAAATGGAGCACACAACTCTTCATATTGGCTTGGGGACGTTTCGTCCTGTTCAAGTTGAAGATTTGAATCGCCATCAAATGGATTCTGAATATTTTGAAGTTTCGCCTAAAACAGCATTGTCAATAAATGAAACTAAGAAAAAAAGAAGACGTGTTTTTGCTGTTGGCACTTCATCAGTTAGATCGCTTGAGACAGTTGCAGTTTCAGGGTTTCAAGTCTCGCCTAAGAGAGGGTGGACAGATAAATTTATTTATCCTCCCTATGATTTTAAAATGGTTGATGCTATGATTACTAATTTTCATCAGCCAAAAAGCACACTACTTATGATGGTATCAGCTTTTGCAGATCCTGATCTTATCATGAAGGCTTATAAAGAAGCTAAAAAAAATAATTATAGATTTTTGAGCTATGGCGATGCTATGCTTATCATGTAAAGAAGGAAGAATCTATTGAGTGTAAGTGTTATAATTCCCGCAGCTGGAAAAGGAGAGCGCTTTGGGGACAAAAAACAATTCTTGCATTTTAACAATAAATCAGTTTTAACGTACGCTATTACTCCATTTGTTTTTTGCAATGAAGTTAACGAGATAATTATAGCTGCTTCAAAATATGACACGAAGCAAGTAAATGATTGTCTCAAACTTGCAAATTTTAAAAAAAAAGTTAGTATTGTAGAAGGTGGCCTGCAAAGACAAGATTCGGTAAGAAATGCAATCAAACTCTCAAATAAAAAAAATCAAATTATATGCATACATGATTGTGTTAGGCCATTTATTTTTAAGTCTTTAATTCAGAAAGCAATAAAAAAATGCATTTCGTCTGGTGCTGTTATTGTTGCTGTTCCATCAACAGATACATTAAAAGAAACAAAAGATTTAAGAATAAAAAAAACTATTGATAGAGATAAAATTTGGAAAGCTCAAACACCACAAGTCTTCAAAAGATCAATAATCGAGCATGCTCTTTTCGACTTAAAATATGAAAATTTTTTGTACACAGATGAATCATCTCTTGTTGAACAAGCTGGTTATGATGTTTCAATTGTTGAAGGTTCTCCGCTAAATATTAAAATTACTACAAAAGATGATTGGCTTTTAGCTAAAGCTATATTCAAGGAAATTAATAATGATTAAAAGTGGAATTGGTTATGATGCTCATCAATTAGGAGAGGGCGAAAGTTTAGTTATTGGTGGTGTTAAGATTGAAAGTAAGCTTGGATCAATTGGCCACTCTGATGGAGATGTCTTAATTCATGCAATCTTAGATGCAATTTTAGGTGCAACTGCAAGTGGTGACATAGGATTACTTTTCCCCAGTGAAAACATAAAATACAAAAATTTTCACAGTGGTGATTTTTTAAAAATTGTTAAAAAAGAGATTTTAAATAAAACTTTTAAGATACTTCATATTGATTC
The DNA here is from genome assembly GCA_002170005.2 of bacterium TMED144. Classification (GTDB taxonomy): domain Bacteria; phylum Fidelibacterota; class Marinisomatia; order Marinisomatales; family TCS55; genus TMED144. The sequence continues at coordinate 36,123 of NHGT02000002.1, forward strand.
TGTTGTAATACTCCAAAGCCCGAAACTAAGAGCCTATATTAATCAAATGAGGACCAATATCTCAACTATATTAGATTTGAAATTAAATCAAGTATCTATAAAAGCTACTACAACTGACTTTTTAGGTTACATTGGCAGAGGGGAAGGCCTAGCTGCACAATCTATTGTGACAATTGAAGATAATAGACTATGATATTTAAATCTAATGTCAAAGTAAATATAGGNCTTAAAATTGTTGGGATTAGAAGTGATGGTTATCACAATATTTCAACAATTTTTCAAGAGTTAGATTGTGGAGATGTTTTAAAAATTCATAATTTAAATTCAGGTTTTGAATTGAGCTCAAACCTAGATAGCGTNCCATTAGATAGAAATAATACTTGCTATAAAGCATATAGAATAATAAAAGATTTGTTTCCAAATGTGATTGAAGGATTATCGGTCCACATAGCCAAACAAATACCTCCAGGAACTGGTTTAGGGGCAGGCTCGTCTAATGGAGCAACGCTATTAAAAGCTATCAAAAAAATTTATAATTTGAACATTAAAAATGTCGAGTTAGAAAAACTATCATCACAATTCAGCGCTGATGCTCCNTTTTTTATTAATGGTAAAACTCAAAAAGGATNAGGCAAAGGTGATGTACTAGAAAATATTTCAAGACCATTTGATGGTAAATTTTTATTAGTATTGCCCAATTTTACCATTAGTACAAAATGGGCTTTTGATAAATTAAAAAATCAATTGAAAAAAATAGATAATAATAATAATTTTAAGAACGTTATTGTTAAAAATAAACCTATTTATAACGTAAAGTTTTTTGAGAATGATTTTGAACGGATTGTTATTCCGACATATCCAGAGATTGGAAAAATTAAAAATAGCTTAACTGAATTTGGAGCAATTTTTTCCAGTCTGTCGGGCACTGGTTCGACTGTGTTTGGGGTCTTTAACGATGAAACTTCTGCGAAAGAAGCCGAGTTATTTTTCCGAAACAAATATCAAACCTACCTTACTAATCCAATCTAATTTTACAAACTTGGGGCGTCGTCTAATGGTAGGACACCGGGTTTTGGTCCCGGCAGTTGGGGTTCGAGTCCCTACGCCCCAGCAAAATATTAAAATTGTTAATGAGTAAAAAATTAAAAATATTCAGCGGTAGAAGTAATCCTATACTTGCTTCAGGAATTGCAAGTTCCCTTGGAAAGGATTTAGGTGCTTTGTCCATTAAAACTTTTTCTGATGGTGAGCTTTGGCTACAATTTGAAGAAAATGTAAGAGGTACAGATGTTTTTATAATACAGCCAACAAACAGCCCAGCAGAAAACATAATGGAATTAGTTTTAATTATAGACGCTGCTGTGAGGGCCTCTGCCAGAAATGTTACAGCAGTAGTGCCATATTTTGGATATGGTAGACAAGACAGGAAAGATAGACCAAGAGTACCTGTCTCATCAAAGGTCATGGTCGATTTATTTACAACTACTGGGGCTGCTAGAATCATAACAATGGACTTGCACTCTACTCAGATTCAGGGCTTTGCTACGATTCCATTTGACCATATTTACAGTAGATTAGTTCTCTTAGATGCTATCAAATCATTAAACCTTGATCCAGATAATTCTGTAGTTTTATCTCCGGATGTTGGTTCTGCAAGAATCAGTCAATCATATGCAAAAAAGCTTGGAATGCACTTTGCTTTAATTGATAAAAGAAGATATGCACCAAATAAAGCTGAGATAATGCATTTAATTGGCGATTTAGACAAAAAAGATGTCTTAATAATCGATGATATGATTGATACTGCGGGAACGACTGTAAATGCAGCTGAAGCGGCTATTAAAAATGGAGCTCGAAGCGTTACTGCAGTAGCTACGCATGCATTGCTATCAGGAAATGCATGTGAAAAAATTGAAAATTCTGTTATAAACAAATTAATTGTTACAGATACAGTAGATATTCCTGATGAAAAGAAAATCGCTAAAATGGAGGTTGTAACTGTTGCAAATGTCTTTGCTGAAGCAATTGAAAGAGTTTACAAAGGAAAATCTGTTAGTGAATTATTTGAATTTTAATATGAGGTAAAAAAGTGGCATCTTATTACAAATTAGATCTTGAAGAAAGAAAAAATCTTGGAACTAGCGCCGCCAGGAGCATTAGACGAAATGGTGGAGTTCTAGTTAACTATTATTATACAGGTGAAGAAAATAAAAACTTTTTAATTGATAAAAAATCACTACAAAAAGCTATCCAGTCAGGAAATCGCGTTTTTGAATTAGATATCAACAATGAGACCATCTATGCTATGATAAAGGATGCTCAATACCATCCTGTAACTGAGCAGATTTTGCACATTGATTTGTTGAGAGTAAGAAGAGACGAAAAAATGAAAATTTCCATTCCATTGGTTTTAGAAGGAAATTCTGCTGGGGTTGTTCAAGGGGGGATACTTACTCAGACTCTAAGCAATATTGACATTCAATGTTTTCCAACTGATGTTCCAGAAAATATAATAGTTGATATAACTAAACTAGATTTAAATAGTTCAATAACTGCCGGTGATTTAAAGCTAGATGAAGATATAACGCTTGAAACATTGCCAGATACAACTATTGTTGCTTGTAATGAGCCAAAAGTTGAATTAGAGCCCACTGTTGATGAAATTGCTGATACAGATGATGGGGCTAGTGTTCAGGAAGATAGCTCATCGGATGTTGATAGTAAAGAAACTAATTCTGATGAAAATAAAAAAGAGTCTTAAAAATGATATCTTTTGTAGGCCTAGGGAACCCAGGAATGATTTATGATAAAACAAAGCACAACGCTGGTTTTTGGGTAATTGATGAGTTGTGTAAAAGATGGAAAGTCAGCTTAAATCCTGGCAAAGGAGAATACGTATTTGGAGAAAAAAATGATTCAAGAGCAATTTTGATGAAACCATTGACTGGTATGAATATGTCTGGTAAGGCTGTCAAAGAATTTTGCACTAATCAAGGATTGTCACTATCTAATGTTCATGTAATTGTTGATGATATAGATCTACCATTAGGTAAGCTAAGAATTCGTCCAAAAGGAGGAGATGGTTGCCATAGAGGCATGGAATCTATAATATATCAAAATAGAGATATAAATTTTCCAAGAATAAGATTTGGTATAGCAGTTGGAAGTAATCTGAGGCCTTCTGAGCAATATGTTCTTAATGATTTTAAAAAATCAGACCAAAATTTAGCCGACGAAATGATTGTAAAAGCAGCTGATGCTGCTGAGCTTATTTTTGAATATGGCCTTAATAAAGCCATGAATAAATACAATGCATAAAATTATTTAGGAGAAAGAAGTGAACAACTTTTTATATATTGCAGTTTTTTCAGGGATGGTAGCCATGGTTTATGCTTTTTGGAAGTCTAGCTGGATTAATAGTCAAGACCAAGGGACCGAAAGAATGATATCGATTGGTTCAAGCATTGCTGATGGAGCTATGGCTTTTCTTAAAGCAGAGTATCGTATATTATCAGTTTTTGTTATTACTGTTGCTTTTTTGTTGGGATTCGCTAATTTGGGTAGATCTGATTCTAGTATTTTAATATCCTTATCCTTTATTGTTGGAGCTNTAGCATCTGGTTTGGCTGGATTTCTTGGTATGAAGGTAGCAACCAAAGCAAATAACAGAACTACTCATGCAGCTAGAGAGGGGTTGGCCCCTGCGCTGAATGTAGCTTTTACTGGTGGATCGGTAATGGGTATGAGCGTTGTNGGGCTTGGTGTTCTTGGGTTGTCAATTTTGTTAATATTTTATATCAATCTATTCGGTAGTGATTCAAACTCAATAAAAACTGTTTTGAATGTAATATCAGGCTTTTCTCTNGGTGCATCGTCAATTGCATTATTTGCACGNGTTGGAGGAGGAATTTATACAAAAGCAGCGGATGTAGGAGCAGACCTTGTTGGCAAGGTTGANGCTGGTATACCNGAGGATCATCCTTTGAATCCTGCAACTATTGCTGACAATGTAGGTGATAATGTNGGTGATGTAGCAGGTATGGGCGCTGATCTNTTTGAATCATATGTNGGTTCAATTGTCGGCTCAATGGTCCTTGGAGCTAGTATTTTAGTTGCTGGTGATTTTGATTTTAATTTTGTTTTACTTCCCNTGCTNATAGCAGCATCTGGAATNTTTGTTTCAATCATTGGAACTTTTATGGTTTCTGTTAAAGAAGGNGGAGACCCTCANAAGGCTCTAAACAGAGGAGAGTTTGGAAGTGCATTTATTATGGTCGCTATCATTTATCTTTTAATTCATCAATTCTTACCTGGCAGTTTCCAACAAGGGTCTATCACTTACTCAAGCATGGGAGTATTCTATGCTACGATAATTGGTTTAGTTGCAGGTTTAGGCATAGGCATTGTTACAGAGCATTACACTGGAACAGGCACATCTCCTGTTAAATCTATAACTGATCAATCTGTTACTGGTGCTGCAACTAACATTATTGCAGGACTAGGAGTTGGAATGCAATCTACAGCTATACCTATTTTGATATTAGCTGTTGCAATTATAAGTGCACATTATCTAGCAGGACTCTATGGTGTGGCAATGGCAGCTCTAGGAATGCTGGCTAATACAGGGATTCAACTAGCCGTAGATGCTTATGGTCCAATTTCTGATAATGCTGGGGGCATTGCAGAGATGGCAGAATTGCCTGCCGATGTAAGGGAAAGGACAGATAAGCTTGATGCCGTCGGCAATACAACAGCAGCAATCGGAAAAGGATTTGCAATTGGCTCTGCAGCTCTAACCACTCTAGCTTTATTTGCTGCTTACATGGTGCAAAGCGGTATAATTGATGTTGGTATCAATATTGCTGAACCTGCTGTAATGGCTGGTTTATTTATTGGAGGTATGCTGCCATTTCTTTTTTCATCTATGGCAATGGGTGCGGTAGGTAGAGCAGCAATGTCGATGATTGAAGAAGTTAGAAGGCAATTTAGAGATATACCAGAACTTAAAACTGCTTTAAAAATATTAAATAAAGAAAAAAATGAATCTAAACTATCTAAAAAAGACAGAGAAGCATATGAATTAGGAATGTCAAAAGCTGATCATGGAAGATGTGTTGAGATTTCTACACAAGCCGCAATTAGAGAGATGGTTATGCCTGGACTCTTAGCGGTTATTACACCCGTAATTTTCGGTTTTGGCCCTGGTTTGCTTGGCAGTGATCTTGGACCACAAATCCTTGGTGGACTTTTAGCCGGAGTAACAGTATGCGGTGTATTGATGGCAATATTTCAATCTAATGCAGGAGGCGCTTGGGACAATGCTAAGAAAATGATTGAGGAGGGAGTGGTAGTTGATGGTAAACCTTACGGCAAAGGTTCAGATGTCCACAAAGCTGCAGTTGTTGGCGATACTGTTGGAGACCCATTTAAAGACACTTCTGGTCCATCATTGAATATTTTAATCAAATTAATGTCAGTTGTGTCACTTGTTATTGCACCGCTAATCGCGTAAAAAAATATTTAGGAGAATATTAATGAGGTATTATGAAAGTCTTTATATAGTTAACCCAAACTATGAAAATGAAAGGCTAGATAAAGAAATCGATTCCGTCTCAAAAAAAGCCATAGAATTGGGCTTTAAGTCACTGAATCACAAACCATGGGGTAAAAAAAGACTTGCTTATGTTATAGATGGTCATAAGTATGGAGTATATATAATTTTTCAATTTGAAACAGAATCTGCAAATAATTTATCTGAATTTGAAAGATTTATGGTTTTAAACAAGTCTGTAATACGAAACCAAACAGTAGCTCTAAGCGCTAAACCGGAGACAGATGAAGCTGAATCTTCTTTAAAGACAAAAAAAGAAGATGATCAAAAAATTAAAAAAAACGCTCAAGGTAACACATCTATTAATCAGCAAAAAAATAACGAGGAATAATTATGGCTTTTCAATCAAGGAGAAAATTTTGTTATTTTAAAGAAAATGGAATAACTGACATTAATTACAAAGATGTTAAATTGTTAAAAAGATTTATTACCGACCAAGGTAAAATAATGCCAAGGCGTGTAACAGGTACTAGTTCCAAGATGCACAGAAAGCTGGTTAGATCAATAAAACAAGCGAGAAATATTGCATTGCTTCCATACACATCAATTAGCACTGAGGGATAGTTATGGAAATAATTTTATTAGATAAAATTGATAATCTTGGAAATGTTGGAGATGTTATCACGGTAAAACCAGGATATGCGAGAAATTATCTTTTCCCTAAAGGTTTGGCTGTTAGATCTTCAAAGCGCAATATTGCTTATGTTGAAGAGAAAAGAAAAAATATTGAATTAAAAATAGCTAAAGAAGAACAGGCCAGTCAAGCTATTCTTGATTCATTGAAAAATGTTGAAATTTTAATGGAAGTTGAAGTTGGTGAAAATGATAAGCTATTTGGCTCAGTTACAATTATGGATTTGCAAAAAGCACTTAATGAACAAAATATTGAAATACAAAAACAAGATATTTTGCTGGAGAGTTCAATTAAATCGCTTGGAGCGTATGATATTCCAATTAAAGTTACCTCTTCATTGAAACAGAATATAAAAGTAAATGTTGTGAAAAAATAAATTCAACAAACGATATTTTTACTTACATTNCGCTTTAATGCTAAAATACAAATAATTAATTGATGTNTGTAGACGTATCATTTCCAATATCAAGCTACCAAGTTTTCTCTTATATAATTCCAAAAAAATTTATTAANTCAGTNAAAGTGGGCCAAAGAATAAAAGCCCCNCTGGGNAATAGAATTGGGCAAGGAATTATTGTTGCTACNGANACAAAGCCAACTTTTAGTGGTAATATCAAAGAATTAATTGATATTATTGATCTAGAGCCTATTGTTGATGAAGACCTCTGGNCATTAATAAAGTGGCTTTCAAAATACTATAAAACACCACTTGGTCAATGTGCCAAAATGGTTTTGCCGCAAAATCTTAACTTAAATTATCAGCCACCTAAAAAATATTTCGTTCAATATTTGTCAGGGGATAAAGATGTTAATTTNAATGGAAAAGCGCAGAAAAAAATCTTTAAATATATTTTTGAATCTAAAAGTGAAGTTGCCCTTAATGATTTAAAAAGCCTTGCTTCAANCCCATTGCTGATTTGTAAGAAATTATCAGAAAATGGGTTCATAAAATTATACTCAAAAAAACAANTTCCNCCCANACNAGAACTTTTTNCAAATAAAAAACAGTTTAAAATAGAATTTAATGANGAGCAAAAAGTNGCAAACGATAAAATATTNAAATGNATAGAAACGAATGAATTTCACTCAATTTTGCTTCACGGTGTAACAGGNAGCGGNAAAACAGAGATATACATTCAAGCTGTGAAAGAGATAATAAAAAGAAATAAAACNGCAATTTTAATATTGCCAGAGATTACACTTGCACCTCAAACAGCAAATAAATTTAGCAATGTCTTTGGTGATCAAATAGCTGTATGGCATTCAAAGCTATCACCTGCTCATAGATCGTATTATTGGAAAAATATTTGTTCAGGAAATTTTAAAATAGTAATTGGAGCGAGATCAGCTATTTTCACTCCTTTAAAAAATATTGGTTTAATCATTGTAGACGAGGAGCATGAAAGCTCCTATAAACAAGAGCATTCTGTGCCAAAATATCATGCAAGAGATGTTTCGCTTGTGAGAGCCCGAATTTCTAATGCTACTATCATTCTAGGAAGTGCAACCCCTAGCTTAGAGAGTATTTATAATCAATTAAATGGTAAATCAAAATATATTCAGCTAAAAAATAGGTTTGGCAAAGCCACTCTCCCAAAAGTTCACCTGGTAGATATGTTAAAAGAATCTGAGGAGAATTACGGAAATCCAATATCAGATTTGTTGAATGAAAAAATCGAGCAAAGACTATTAAAAGGTGAGCAAATCATTTTACTTCATAATAGAAGAGGGTTTTCACCTATATCTAAATGTCTGGACTGTGGGTACATCGAATCATGCCCTAATTGTTGCACCTCATTGTCTTACCATAAAATTGGTAACATGATGCGATGCCATCTTTGCAATTATAATAAAAAAGGAGCAGCAATTTTATGTATAAAATGTAAGAGTCAAAGAATAAAGCTCTCAGGTGCAGGCACACAAAAAGTGGAGGAAATATTATCTGCTCAATTTGCAAATGCAAAGATATCAAGGCTGGATGTAGATACGGCAACTTCAGAAAAAAATATACTTAGGATAATGAGAAGTTTTCTAAATAAAGAAATTGATATTTTGGTTGGAACACAAATGATAGCCAAAGGTTTAGATTTTCCCAATGTCACATTAGTGGGAATTATTAATGCTGATATTGGTTTATTTTTACCTGATTTTCGTGCTGGAGAAAAAATTTTTCAGTTAATTTACCAAGCCTCAGGTAGATCTGGAAGAGGAGAGCTTTCAGGTGAAGTAGTTATTCAATCTTACAACTCTAATGATAAAATAATAAAATTAGCTTCAAGGCTTATGTTCAAAGACTATGCCAATGAAGCACTTAAGGAAAGAGAGTTATTGTACTACCCCCCTTATTCGTGGTTGGCTAAAATTGAGCTAAGAGCAAAAAACAAGGATAAATTGTTAAGACTGATGAATTTTCTTAATGGCAAAACAAAAGGAATAAATGATGTATTTTTTTTGGGTCCTTCGTTATGTTATAGAGAAAAATTAAATGGCTACCATAGGGCGCATTTGATCATCAAATCACTAAAAAAGACAGACCCCAATGGTATAAAATTAGATAATATTTCTGATCTATTATATTCATCAATAATTGATCAAAAAAAAATCAAAAGAACAGATATATTTATAGATAAAAACCCAATCTCTTTGTTATGAAAAATATCTATTCAATTACTCTTATTTTTTTAATATTTATTAATAGTAAGTTATTGTGCCAATTAGCGCAACCATGGTCAAATAGTTATTTATTGAGCTTTTCAGGGGGTGGGCACCTGCACGACATTACGAATAATTATCAATTTTCATCTATTTTAACAAGCTCAAAAAGAAGTGCATTTTTTTCTAGAATTAATTATCCTGCTGATATCAGCGCAAACTCGTTTATAGCTATGTCAAAATTTAAAGAAACTTTTTTCTCTATAATTTTTGAAAGTGTTAACTATGGGAATTTTGAGAAGAGATCAATCAATAATGAACTTCAAGGCAAGTTTTCTGCAAATGATTTGAACTTGACGGTTGGCTTGGCTAAAAAAATAAAAAGAACAAATTATTCATATGGTTTAAATACAAGTTTATTTTCTAGCAATATTAATAATTTAAGATACAAATCTATTCTTTTCTCTCCATCTATTTGTTATGAAAATGAATTACATAAGCTTGGATTTGCCGTGTTGAATTATCCTATTACTATAAATTATTATAATTCAAATCAACAAGAAATAGATAGTAGCTATATGATATCCTTTTTAAGAAAATTGAAAAAATACCCTNTTAGCCTTGAAATNGANTATCANTTTTTCNCNANNAGTAGNTNATCCTTAGTCCAATTATCAGCTCAANTANAATATTATGAAAATATTTATCTTAATTTTGGTGTTTCTTCCAACAAATTGAAACATAATTATTTTGATGATGCTTTATTAAAAATTGCATCTAATATAGGGTTTGGTGTTATATATTATACTAATTATGGAAATTTTAATTTAAGTTTGTATTCATATGGCTATGAAATAGTATATGGTTTAGGTGTGTCAGTAGTATTCTAGAAAGTAAAAGTATAATGATAGACAAAATTGATATTCAAATAATAGAAATTCTTCAAGACAATGCTCGTTCAACAGCAAGCGATATAGCAAAGGAGGTTAATCTTTCAGTCCCTGCCGCTGGGGAAAGAATTAAGAAATTAACTGAATCAGGTTTAATAAAAAACTTTTCAGCAATTTTAGATAATAAAATCGCCGGTTTAGACCTTACAGCATATGTTTTCATTGTTAGCAAACATTCAGATAATTATTCAGATTTCATTGATAAGGTAAATGACTGTGAATCTGTTATGGAGTGCCATTCTATAACCGGAGGCGGCTCACATCTTTTAAAAGTTTGTGTAAAGAATTCAAAATCATTGGAAGAATTATTGTATGAGATACAAAATTGGCCCGGCGTTTCTCATACTCGAACAAATGTGGTCTTATCAACATATAAGCAATCAACCAATATTGATTTATCAGTTTTAAAGAGAAAATAGTTTAATTCTAACATTAATTAACTCTTTTTTTTATTTTAAAATATTCATTTAAGTAATAGATTAATATTACTTAAAATTTTAAATTATTGAAAATAAAGGAATTAATCTATGTCTGATAATAAAATATTAGAATATATTTGGCTTGACGGTTATCAGCCAGAGCCTTCTCTTAGAAGTAAAATTAAAGTAACTAATGATGACTCAGCTCCAAATTGGTCATTTGATGGCTCTTCAACACAACAAGCCGAAGGTGGAAGTTCAGATTGTATTTTAATTCCCGTTCAAACATATAAGGGCCCCTTATTTTCTGATTCATTAATAATGTGTGAAGTCCAAAATGGTGACCATGACGTTCATCCGTCAAATACAAGAGCAGCGGCAACCAGTATTGTATCTGATGAGTGGTGGTTTGGTTTTGAGCAAGAATATTTTTTTACTGGCGATAATGGAGAGCCGTTAGGTTGGGAAGATGGGGCTCCTCGAGCTCAAGGTGATTACTACTGCGGTGTTGGAGCGGGAAACGTAGAAGGAAGAGATATTTCTGAAGCTCATCTTGAAGCTTGCTTAGAAGCTGGAATCGAATTGACAGGAACTAACGCTGAGGTTGCTCTAGGACAGTGGGAATACCAATGTTTTGGCAAAGGAATAAAAGCGGCAGACGATCTTTGGGTGTCAAGATATTTACTTTATAAAATTGCCGAAGATTTTGGCGTGGGTGTAAATATCCACCCAAAGCCAAAAACAGGTGATTGGAACGGCTCAGGAATGCACACTAATTTTTCCAATGAAGAAATGAGAACAGCTGGCTCAGAAGATTTATATAATTCCCTTTGTGATAAGCTAGGTCAAGTACATAAAGAGGGAATAGCTTTATATGGTTCAGATAATAATATGAGACTGACCGGCCTTCATGAAACACAAAGCATTGAAAAGTTTTCTTATGGTGTTAGTGACAGGGGAGCAAGCATTAGAATTCCCATTTATACTGTTGAAAACAACTGGAATGGTTATTTAGAAGATAGAAGACCGGCATCTAACGCTGATCCTTATAAAATAATTAATCATATTGTTTCTACCTTGAAATAATAGTTTTAAAAAAGTTCAATATATGCTCAAAGGAGTAGGTTTTGCCTGCTCCTTTTTTATTTTTTATCTAACTTTAATATCATGAAATCATTGAAAAATATTCATTTATTAAAGGTAACACTTCTATTTTTTATTTTTCTATTTGCTTGCGAAGAAAAAAAAATCTCTGAAAAATCAACATGGAGTTTAATTAATGAAGAAATTTTCACCCCTAATTGTGCCAATTGTCACTTTAGCGGCTCAACTATTGCAAGGCAATCAGGATTAGATTTTAGCTCTAACAATATTTATAACAATCTCGTAGATGCAAAGCCGAAAAATTTAGCTGCTCAAAGAGATGGGCTTGTAATCGTAAGTTCAGAAGGAGGAATGAAAGGTTTATCGAAAAGTTATCTTTGGGAAAAAATCAATGCTTATGAGCGTGAACATTTTTTATCAGATCACCCTGAATATGGCCAATTAATGCCTCCAGGAGATAATTTTTTAACCGATGGGCAATTACAATTTGTAAGAACTTGGATAGAAGAAAGTGCGCCAAATCTAAGTAGCGTAGCAGACGAAATTTTATTGCAGAATACAAATAAATATCAATTACCTAATTTTACACCTTTAGATAAACCATCAAACGGATTCCAATTACACTTGAAGCCTTTTGAAGTTCAGCCAGATTATGAGAAAGAATTCTTTGTCTATACTGATTTAAAATTAGATGAGGATAAATATGTAAATAAAATCGAAATTGAAATGAGATCGGGAAGTCACCATTTTCTTTTATATACGTTTGATGAAAACACGCCCTCGAATATTTTGCCCGAATATGGTGAAATTAGAGATTTGAGAGATGAAAACGGAATCTTAAATATTACCACATTGACTTCCATGCAATACCACATATTTTTCAATGGTACTCAATGGCCGAGCTTGGACTTTAGATTACCCGATGGAGTAGCCTTTCATTTGCCTAAAGGGACAGGTATCGATCAAAACTCTCACTATGTTAATTATACTGACTCAACAATGATTGGAGAGGTTTACACAAATTTTCATACTGTTGAAAAAAGCGAGGTCAAGCATGCTGCACAGTTACTGAATTTGTCAAACACAGCAATAATATTACCACCAAATAAGGTAACAACTCTTGAAAAAACCTTCCCAGTCAATGAAAAAATTTTTTTGGGTCAAGTTAATAGTCATGCTCACCAAAAAATGACTGAATTTATAGTTCAAATAGTAGGTGGCGATAGAAATGGTGAAACAATTTATTGGACTGATGACTGGGACCATCCACCAATTATTAATTATGATCCTCCAATTGAGCTCAATAAAGGCCAATTTATAAAATTAACTGCTACATATGATAACAATACAAACAAAACCGTTGGATTTGGTTTTAAGTCAACCGATGAAATGATGATATTGTTTGGCTGGTTTTACAAATGATAAGATCTTTATTAATATTTTTATTAATAATTATTAATTGTATTTCTTCGCAAAATAAAAACCCAATTGTTTTTGTTCACGGCTTTATGGGTTGGGGAGAGGAAGAAATGGGACCGTATAAGTATTGGGGTGGTTGGTTTGATTTGGTTGGAGAATTGGAAAAAGAAGGATATACTATTTTCGTTGCAAGTGTTGGGCCTGTTTCGTCAAGCTGGGATCGCGCTATTGAGCTTTATCATCAAATAAAAGGTGGTCAAATTGATTATGGCAAAGATCATTCAGAGAAATATGGCTTAATTCAAAAGCCTCCAGAAAAAAATTTTAAAGGTTTATACCCACAATGGAGTGAAAAAAATCCGCTTCATTTTATCGGGCATAGCATGGGGGGACAGACCGTAAGAATGCTGGACTATTTGCTTAATAATGTCCTCCAAGATTCCTTGGGAACTATTGAAAAAAGTAAATTGTTGGGAAAAACTAATAAGGGATGGATTAAGTCTATTACAACCTTATCGACCCCGCATAATGGTACAACTATTTCAGACTTTGTTAATGCTGGAATCCCTTTTTTACAAAATTTTATTGCATTGGCTGGAGTAGCTGGTAATTCTTTTTATAATTTTGATTTAGAACAGTGGGGGTTTAAAAGATTTAATGAAGAAAGTTGGATCAATTATTTTAAAAGAATGAAACAACACTCTATATGGGATTCAAAAAATACAGTAGCATGGGATTCAAGCATTGAAGGCGCTAAAGAAATCAATTCTTTATGTGTTGCAAATCCGGATGTTTACTATTTTTCGATAGCAAATTATAAGACTAAAATAGATGAAGATAGTGGGTATCACAAGCCAATGAAAGCTATGTCTAATATTATAAAAGTTCAGGCTAGATTAATGGGAAGAAAGAAAGCTTATTATAGCGATGGAACTTCTACTGATTCAACATGGTATTTAAATGACGGGGTTGTAAATACGGTTTCAATGTATGGACCTACAACTGGAAGTAGCGGACCTGATCCTATCACTGAGTTTAGACAAGGAGATGTGGTAATACCAGGCCAATGGTATATTATGGGCAATCATGAGTATGATCATAGTGCTTTAATTGGGCATCAAATGAAAAAAAATGAATACTCTAGCTTAAAAAAAAATCTACTCTGACCAACTAAGAATATTATGGAGTTTAGCAAATTGATAACAATAGATGAATTTTCTGAAATAGATTTAAGAGTAGGCACCATTGAAGAAGCTTTGCCTTTTACGGAGGCAATAAATCCTTCCTATAAATTAAAGATAGACTTTGGGCCATACGGAAAAAAATGGTCAAGTGCCCAAATAACAGTAAATTATAACGCAGAAGATTTAATCGGTCGACAGATTGTTTCAGCAACGAATCTCGGAACAAAAAAAATAGGGGATTTCAAGTCAGAGGTTTTGGTACTTGGGCATAACGATAAAAATGGCAATGTAATTCTATTAGAGCTGGATAAAGAAATTCAAAATGGTGCATTAGTTAACTAGTTAACTAAATTTATTTGTATATTACAAATATGAATTCAGGAGAATTATTAAATCAACTTTTAATAGATTTACAATCTCTCTTTCGCACATCTTTTAGAAAAAAAAAATTCACTCTTTCTCAAATAAACTTAATTTCTTCAATTCCTATTAATGGTATAGATATGACATCTATTTCAAGCTATTTGGGTATTGACAATAGCACACTAACAAGAAATGTTAATGTCCTAATTAAACAAAATATATTAAAACGTGATGTTAACCCTAAAGATGGAAGATCAAAACTACTAGTGTTAACATCGCATGGTATGAATGTTAAGTTAGAATTCGAAAACATTATAGAAAAAATTGGCAATAAACTTCTCAAAAATAAAGTTATTGTTGATAGCGATCAATTCATAGATATGCTTGATACTCTTCATTGGGAAATAAATAAATTAAAATTAAAATAATTGTATAATACAATAAAAAAAAAAGAATTATTAATATGGTATAATTTAAATATAAACAAAAGGTATATGCCTTGGCGCTCAACAAATGATCCCTATAAAATTTGGTTATCAGAAATAATGCTGCAACAAACCCAGGTAAAGACTGTCATTCCTTATTATAATAAATGGATTAAAAAATACCCAACATTGGAATCTGTTGCGAAATCAAATATTGATGATTTACTTAAAATTTGGGAAGGATTAGGCTATTACAGTAGATGTAGAAACTTTCACAAGGCATCAATTAAAATTTTTAAAGATTATAATGGCAAAATTCCTGAAGATTTTGATCAATTTAAAAAACTACCAGGTGTTGGCGAATATACAGCTGGCGCAGTCTTATCAATCGCATATGGGAAAAAGATACCTGCAATTGATACAAATATTCTCAGAGTCATGTCAAGGATTCTTGGTTTAAAAGAAAGGTCAAAATCTAACCTAAACAAAATAAAGAAAAATTTGATTGATTATTTGAGTACGGAAAAACCAGGAGATATAAATCAAGCCCTAATGGATTTAGGTTCAATGATTTGCAAAAATAAAGACCCTTATTGCCAAAATTGTATTTTTCAGGATATATGTAAGGCTTGGGAAGTTGGTGACCCCGAAGGTTTCCCCGCAAAAAATAAAAAAGTGGCTGTAAAGAAAATTTTAATGTCTTCAGGCATTTTAGTAGATGATGAATTAATACTCATTGCTAAGAAAAAAAATGGAATATATCGCGAGATGTGGCAATTTCCTTCTGTTTCAATAACATCCAGTACAAAAGATAATCTTATAAAAAAAAAGTTTAAGGAAGAGTTTGGTATTAAAATAAAGTCGATGAGCTTAATAGGTTCATTTAATCACTTGCTTAGCCATCGCAACATTTATGTGAAAGTGTTTACCTTAAGTGCTAGAAAAACACTGATAGAGTCAAAGAATCTCAAGTGGATAAAAGCTAAAAAACTTAATCTATTCCCAATGCCAAATTTGTATAAAAGAGTGTTTGAGATATTTCAAAATTATAAAAATGGTTCAAAGTAGTTTTTATAACATTTTAAATGCAGCGCATATCATATTTATGGTAAGCTGGATTATCTGTTTAGTATATATATTTTACTCTTTTAAAAAGAAAAATTCGAATTTAGAATTCAAAGTAAAGAAATGTTTAAATAAAATGGCTATGCCATCCTCATTCATTGTTCCACTTACAGGATTTTTAATGATTATAGAAGATCCGAGCGAAATGAAGAATCTTTATTTTTATGCAAAATTTACCTTGGCTGTTTTTGGTTTTTTAGCCATGTTGCAATTAAGGTCATGGGTAGAATTTGACATTTTTGATAAAAATAAAATAAAAATAAGAAGGTTAAATTTATTAATTTTAATAAATTTATTCCTAATAAATTTAATTGTATACTACAAATAAATGAAAAAACATGAATATGTCAATATGGAGTTTTTTTATAAAAAAGATCTATACTATTTAGATAAAATTTTAGAGCTCAAAACCTCACATTCTAAAAAAAAAGATTCACTCTTAACTTTTAATACATTTTACGCAGAGTGGTGTCCAAATTGTCATTATGATGTTAAAACATTAAAGCAGGTTTTTAATTTATTTAGTGATGATTTAGTAGATTTTAATTTAAATATGATGCTTTCCAATGATAAAAATTCAATTAATTTTATAAAATCGAATAATCTTCAGATACCTTTCAAAATGTCTAATTTAAAGACAAGAGACGAACAATCATTCTTAAAAACAACCTATGGTAAATTTAAAAGGGAGGTAAAAGATGAAAGAAAATGGGGTTTCCCAATACATATAATTAATAAAAAAGAAGAAGAGGAGGTAGCAGTTATAAAAGGGGAAATTATAAAAAATGAGATATTAGAATATTTAAATAATCTAGTTAGCTGATCTCAGCCTCATAGACCTCTTCAAATTCATCAGTTTCTATCATTCTTATAGCATCCCAAGTAAGCGCAGTGCATGCCTTCGCGCATAATTGACATCCAATACATTCATCATGCCTAACTTGTACAGGAGGTATAGGTATTCCATATTTTTCAGAGGGAACAGGCTCAATGCAATCAACAGGGCAAAAAGGTATGCAAACCTGACATCCAGTGCAATTATCCTCGTCAACAACAGCTACAGATTTTGGCCTTTTCTTTTTGAAGCCAACTTTGGTCGCTGGTTCCCCAACAGACTTGTAGTGATCGTAGTTATAATTTTTAGCCATTACTTTTAACTTTTAAAATAAACAATATATTATAGGTCCTAATTTAAGGAAATTAAATTTTTACGAGCAAATGTCTTTTTGCTATCAAAAAATTAAGTTAATTTTATAAACGCTTTGAAAATAAAACTATGAGGACATAAATGACTTACATAATTGCAGAACCATGCGTAAGCACTTGCGATACGGCATGTGTTGAAGTTTGCCCAGTTGATTGTATCCACGGGCCAGAAGATAAAACAGGAGCTGGCGAGGAAGCAAAAGCGGAAGGGTTCGATCCAGAAGGAAAGCAGCTTTATATTGACCCTGAAGAATGTATTGACTGTGGCGCTTGTGAGCCTGAGTGCCCAGTTGAAGCAATCTTCGAGGAAACTGAAGTACCAGAAGAATGGAATAAATTTATTAAAATAAACTATGATTGGTTTGGTAGAGAGTATTCAGAATAAAAGTTAATAAATGAAACTTATTTGACGGCTACTAGGCATTCTAGTGGCCGTTTTTTTATAGAAATAATATGGATAAAGAGAAAATAAAACAAAAATTAAGCGAGATCAACTATCCAGGCTTTAGCAGGGACATAGTTTCTTTTGGCATGATAGATGATATCATTTTAGACAAAAAGTCAGTTAGGGTAATTCTTAAGATTTCAACAAGCCAAAATGATAAGAAAGATAAAGTAAAGTCCGATGTTATAGATGTATTAACAAGTTTGAACCTATTTGAATCAATAAATGTTGATTTTTCTTCCAGCTCTGGAGGCAGCAATAATCAAGGAGGTCAAAATACTTCGATATCTAGCACAATTGGTCAAATTAAAAATATAATAGCTGTTGCTAGCGGAAAGGGTGGGGTTGGCAAATCTACGGTATCAGCTAANCTAGCTNTATCGTTTAGAAANCTTGGCTATAAAACAGGATTATTGGATCTTGATATATATGGTCCATCNTTNCCAATGGTATTNGGTGTTAATGGTCANCCTGAAATGACAAATCAAAAAAAATTAGTTCCTTTANACCATCTAGGNTTAAAAATTATGAGTTTTGGTTTTATAAGNGGCAATAAAACACCTGTAATTTGGCGNGGACCNCTNGTATCNAGAATGACCGAGCAGTTTTTTGGTGATGTNGTTTGGGGAGATTTAGATGTTTTAGTNCTAGATCTGCCNCCTGGCACAGGTGACGTTCAATTAACCCTTACACAGAAATTAAAACTTACTGGCGCTGTTATAGTTACNACNCCTCAAGATNTAGCCCTTGCTGATGTGAAAAAAGGCGCTGACATGTTTAATAAGGTCCAAACTCCCATTTTAGGTGTAATTGAAAATATGTCAGGTTTATTTTTACAAGGCAAAGTAAGCCCAGATAGCAATTTATCTATCGAAGGGCAAGATGTTAAGATATCGGAGAATGGAAGATTTGGAATAAGGGTAGATTTATTTAAAAAAGGGGGAGGAAAATTAGAAAGTGAAAGGCTTAAAGTCCCTCTATTGGGGGAGCTACCAATTTCACAAGATATTATGGAAGCAACAGACTCAGGAAAGCCTATAACAGAGCACGAGCCCGAATCTCAAATTGCTTTATCGTTTAAGGAGATTGCTGAAAAAATTACTCGATCATTCAAAAATGTTTGATCATTTCTTAGATATTACTATAATAATTTTTTTTGGTTTTGCTACTCTCTATCCTATTTTACTAACAATAGTGCCCATGAGATCAATAGATCCAGGCTTTTATAGATTTAATTTAGGACTATCCATAATTATAGGGGCCTTAGCCGTTTTNCCTATAATGGTATTAAAAATTGATAATCTTTATGGTAACAGCTTAGCTATACTATGGTTTTTACTCTTATCAAGCTTTACTGCCTTCAATTGGAATTCTAAAAAGATTGAAAATATTTATATAAATTTAATTTCATTAATAGGTATTTGCTCTTTAGGGCTGGTTACTTCTGAACTTTTATCAAAAGCTAATTTAATCAGTATGCTTTTTTCAGTAACAATTGGATCCCTTATTACTGCTCTTGTTTTTTTTTCAATGATTCTAGGGCATTGGTATTTGAATGTGATTCAACTTCCAATAAAATTTCTTTTTAATTCGACATTAGCTCTAACTGTTTGTCTCTTAATAAGGTCAATTTGGGACATAGTTTATTTATCAATTAATTTTCATATTGATCAATACGGACTTAAATACAGCTTATGGTCATTTTTAATTAAGTTTGACGGATTTTTAATGTTAGCAGGTCTTTTAATAGGAATAATATTTCCTCTTATTATAAACTTTTTAGCTTTTAAGTCAATTAGACTCCAAGCTACACAAAGCGCAACTGGCCTTTTATACGTTTCAATTGTTTCAATATTATTTGGGGATTTAATTTTCAAGTTTTATTTATTACAGTATGGCTTTACTCTTTGAATCAGGTTTATTGTAAAGAATGTGAAAAATGTTTTAATGATGAATCACTGAAAAAATGTAGAAATTGCAAAAATAATAAATTAATTCAAATTGATCCGAGCTTTTTATTATGCCCGGTTTGTGGATGTAAAGATTTATATATTAAAAAAAATTTTAATCAAGCTCTAGGCTGTCTAATAATAATAATAGGTGCAGTTTTTGTACCATTTACGTACGGATTAAGCTTGCTGTTCCTAGCATTGATTGATTTTATTATTTATAAAAAAATAAGTAATTGTATTCAATGTTATAAATGTAAACTAGAATTTAAGAATGCTAAATTTAATAGAAATTTTATGCCATTTGATCATCACGTCGCTGAAATATATGAAAAATAGGGTTCAATAAAGATTGTGATAAATGTCTATTAAAGTTAATTTCGCGAGTTTATGCATTGAACTACTATATGAAACAAATATCAAGAAAAAAAATATTAGATAATAACATTCCCGATCATATTGCTATAATTATGGATGGCAATGGAAGATGGGCAAAAGAAAAAAAACTTCCCAGATTGGCTGGCCACAATGAAGGAATCAATTCTGTTCGTGAAATNGTACGCATCTGTGGGGAAATTGAAGTAAAGTATTTAACATTATACACNTTTTCTAATGAAAATTGGCTNAGGCCNTCAAAAGAAGTTTCTGCAATTATGTCCCTTNTAATGAAAACNATNTCAAAAGAAATTNTTAATCTTNATAAAAANAATGTTCGATTNAATGCAATTGGAGATTTANAGTCTTTGCCCAAAGAATCATTTGATAGAATTAATGATGGAATCCTCATGACTAAGGAAAATACAGGTTTAAATTTAACATTAGCTCTGAGTTATGGAGGAAGACAGGAACTAATCTCTGCCGTCAAGAGTATTATAAAAAAATTTATGGACAAACCTCAACAATATGATATGATTGATGAAAAAGAATTTAAGGAACATCTCTACACAAGTGATATGCCTGACCCAGACTTATTGATTAGAACAGGCGGTGAAAAAAGGATTAGTAATTTTTTACTATGGCAAATAGCTTACACTGAACTATTCATGACAGACGCATATTGGCCTGACTTTAGAGAAGAATTATTGATGAAAAGTATTTTTGATTTCCAAAGTCGACAAAGAAGATTTGGCAAAACTGGAGACCAGGTGTCATTATGAGGTTTTTCCTATTATTTATTATGTCAATATTTGCTTTTTCACAGCAACAACAGTCTTTTAATCTGAGCGAAATAAATATCGATGGAAACTATTCAACTAGCGATAACATGGTTTTATACACTGCAGGATTACAAAAAGGTCAAGAGGTTTCTGCGGATGATTTCAGGCGATCTATTAAAAGATTATGGCAGCTAGGTGTGTTCGAGGACGTCCAAATATACTTTGATGGAGAATTAGGGGATGGAATTAAAATTACAATCGAGGTTAAAGAATCACCTGTTCTAAATGAGGTTGTTTTTAAGGGGAATAAGAAGCTTAAAGATAAAAAACTCTTGGAGGAACTTGACTTTCAAAAAGGTATGAGAATTAAGCCCAACCTAATATCGAATTCTATCAGAACATTGAAAAAACTTTATTTAGATGATGGCTATTACTTGGCAGATATTAAGGCTTCTTTAAATTCCAAATCAAATGAAAGTACTGATATCGTTTTTACAATTAAAGAAAATAAAAAAGTTAAAATCAAAGAAATTCAAATAATTGGGAATGAAAACAATTTTGGATGGTTGGCTACTAGGTCGTGGCTTCCAATCCCGCAATACTTAAAAAATAGGCTTTCATTAAATAAGCTTAAAAGTCAGTTAAAAGAAACAAAAATCAGAACTTGGTGGAGATTTTGGGCCTCAGGGTTTGATGATAATAAATTTGAAGAAGATTTGGATTTGCTAAGTACATATTATCAAGATGCTGGATATAAAGATATTTTAATAACAAGCGATACTGCTTTTTATAGCCCCCAAAAAGATGGATTAATTGTTCAAATCCAACTTTCTGAAGGACCTAAATATAGATTTAGAAACATTTCATGGGATGGTAATGAGCTCTATGAAAAAGAACTCCTAGAAGAAGTTTTGGATATTAAAAAAGGCGATACCTATAATAAAAAAATGTTTGAAGAATCAGTTTTTCAAAACGTTCAAGGCTTATACATGGACAGGGGTTATTTATACAGCTCCATCGAGCCATTATTTACCCCTGCTGGATTAGACGAATTAGATGTTCATTTTTCTATTACTGAAAATAATGAGGTTTTCATTAGAAACATTAATATATATGGCAATGATAAAACCAGAGAAAATGTAATTAGAAGAGAGCTCGATGTGTATCCAGGAGATCTTTTCAGAAGAACATTGCTTATGAGAAGCATGAGAAAGCTACATGTTTTAAATTATTTTGACCCTACAACTCTTTCACCAAATGTAGTGCCGGTTGATGAAGATGAAATAGATTTAGATATATCTTTAGTCGAAAAATCTTCAGATAAAGCAAGTGCAAATATTGGATTTACAGGCATATACGGAATGACGGGTGGGGGCAATCTAGAGTTCAATAATTTTGCTGGCAGAGGCCAAACGCTTTCGTTTGGTTTTGATGTTGGCACCCAAATATCCGTTTACAATAATTATGGCCAACCTGGCAAGTACGAAAGTTTTCATTTGCGTTTTGTAGATCCAATGTTTAATGATACTCCAAATAGAGTAGGCTTTTCTTTATTTTATCAGTACCGAGGTCAAGGCAATTCCTATTATTTTTATCCATTTGACCAAATTAGAAGAGGTGGGTCCGTTCAATGGGGTAGAAGATTAAAATGGCCTGACGATTATTTTAGAGCATGGTGGGAGTTAGAATATATTCAAAATGAATACAAAGGGGAGGAAAGTGTTCTTAGTGATTACGTTGGCAATTTCAGGAAATCTACTGGAATTAGCATTTCGCAATCATTTAGTAGAAATAGTCTTGATAGAGCCGAATTCCCAACTCAAGGCTCAAATGCTTCTTTGATATCAAAGTTCTCAGGAGGTATTTTGCGTGGAGATGAGCATTTTCACAAACATGTTTTGTCCTTGGATTGGTATACCCCTACATTTTGGAAATTTGTATTGACAAGTTCTATAAAAATTGGTACCATCAAAATGTTAGATGTGAAAAATAGCAATGAATGGATTCCACCCTATGAAAGATTCATAATGGGGGGTAATGGAATACCATACGGTACAATGTTGAGAGGGTATCCAGATAATTCAGTTGGACCTTTGACATCTCAAGGAAGAAGTTTTGGGGGCAACACAATGATTAAATATACAACAGAGTTTAGATTCCCCTTTTCTGAAAACCCTGTTGTATATGCTATGTTGTTTGCAGAAGCTGGTAGCGTTTGGAATGATAGTCAATTGATGCATTCTCTTGCACTGGAAAGGAAGAACCCGCTTGATCTCAAGAGATCGGCTGGTATCGGAATTAGGTTTTTTATGCCAATGATTGGAATGTTAGGCTTTGACATGGGGTATGGTTTTGATGATATTTCAGGAGATAGAAAGCCGCAGGGTTGGGAATATACTATTATATTTGGAAGATGATTTAATACTAAGGAGTTTGTTTTGGTTAGAATAATGATTACAAAATATTTTTTAATTTCTTTAATGCTATCGACATTTATTTTGTCACAAAATAAATTTGGTTTTGTTCAATCAGATAGAATAAGAGCAGAATATGAAGAGTTTAAAGAAGCTGAGGGTCAGCTGATGTTAGAATATCAACAAATAAATGCTCAATTTAATAACATGGTAGTTCAGCTGGACAGTATAAAAAAAGCTTTTGAGTCACAAAGATTAATGAGTAGTCCAGATTGGAGAAAAGAGAAAGAGGCAGAAATTCAATCTCGGGAAGCTTCTATTCAAAGATTTCAAGTGAGCATGGTAGGGCCTGAAGGCGAGCTTTCTAAGAGACAACAAAAGCTCGAATTTGATATTTTATCAAAAGTTAAAAGAGCGGTTGATAAAGTTGCCGCATCAAAAAAAATAGATTTTATCATTGATGGTTCAACATCTTTGCTTTATGGNAATCCGACCTATGACTTAACTGATGACGTTTTGTTTGAGTTGCGTAAATATCAAGTTTCTGGCAAAGAAGAAAAGAAATAATAGTATCTAAGATTAACGGTTAATTCGCTTGACTCTTCTAAAAGATATAGCAAGCATGATTGATGGTATTTTGGTAGGGGATGGAAATTTGAAAATCTCCAATATCTGTACAATTCAAAAAAGTACTTCTGGCTCTATTGCTTTTTTTTACAATGAAAAATACTCAAATTATCTTGCATTATCTAAAGCATCTGCAATTATTGCAACAAAAAAAGATTTCATTAAGAACGATGGTATTATAGTTAAGAGCCCTCAACTAGCCTTAATTAAAGTTCTCAAACATTTCAAGATAAATACTCCAATGCAGAGAGGTGTCCACAATTCTGCAGTTATTGGTAAAAATGTTACTATAGAAAAAAATGTAAATATTGGTCCCTTTACAGTTTTAGAAGACAATGTTAAGATAAAAAGCGGAAGCACCATTGGATCGAATTGTTTTGTGGGCTATGGCACAACTATAGGGGTTAATACAAAGATAATGAGCAGTGTTAACATATATTCATTAGTCAAAATAGGAAGCAATTGCATTATTCATTCAGGATCAGTGATTGGTGCAGACGGTTATGGATTTTATACCCATAATGATATGCATCATAAAATACCTCAAAACGGTAAGGTAAATGTTGGCAATGATGTAGAAATTGGTGCAAATTGCACAATTGATAGAGGTACTATTGATAACACCTTTATTGGGGATATGTGTAAATTTGATAATGGAGTTCAGATTGGGCACAATGTTGAAATCGGGAAAGGTTGCTTGTTGACTGCGCATGTTACTATTGCAGGGAGCTCAAAAATTGGAGACTTCTGTATTTTTGGCGGTCAATCTGGTGCAATTGATCATGTTACAATTGGTGACCGTGCAATTTTTGCATGCTATACAGTAGCAATGAAAAATTTACCTGGAGGTAAAACTTATTCAGGGTCCCCAGCAAGAGAGATAAAAGAAAAGAATCGTAGAGATGCAACATTTACTGAAGTAAAAATCTTAAAAAACAAAATCAAAAAATTTGAATTAGAATATTTAAACAAATAATGAGTCAAGTTAAATATCAGAGAACAATTGCTACGGAAACATCATGCACAGGCGTGGGTTTACATACTGGTGTTGAAACCACAATTACCTTTAAACCTGCCTCTGAAGACTTTGGTATAAGATTTAAAAGAATGGATGTGCACGGTTGCCCAGAAATAAAAGCCGATATTGACCATGTAGTTGATATCTCGAGAGGAACAACGATTGAGGAAAATGGTGTTCGTATTCATACTGTTGAACATGCTTTAGCAGCATGCGTAGGTATTGGCTTAGACAATGTATTGATTGAACTTACTGAAAAAGAACCTCCTGTTATGGATGGAAGTTCTATAGATTTTGTTGAAGCTTTATTAAAGGCAGGCATTATTAAACAAAATCAGCCCCGCAACTACCTTCATATTGATGAAGCGGTAGGCTACACTGACCCTAAAAGAGGTGTTGATATTCACATTATGCCATCTGATCAGTTTAGAGTAACATTTATGGTTGATTATAAGTTCAAGACGATTGGGACGCAATTCACTACAATGGATGAATTAGAAAAGAATTTTGCAAAAGAAATAGCACCGGCAAGAACGTTTTGTTTTTTAAGTGAAGTAGAAAACCTTAAGGAAGATGGATTAATAAAAGGTGGTAATTTGGATAATGCCGTTGTCATTGTAGACAAAGAAATCGATCAATCTGAAGCAGATAACCTAAAATCACTCTTTGGCATTAAAAAAGAAATTAGTCTAGGGGCAAACGGTACTCTCAATGGGAAAAAACTTAGATTTGATAACGAACCAGTTAGGCATAAAGCATTGGATTTAATTGGTGATTTAGCATTGCTTGGAATGCCTTTAACAGGGCATGTGATTGCATCAAAAAGCGGGCATGCAGCTAATGTGGAATTAGTCAAAAAAATTAAAAAAGCTTATCAAAAAAAGATAGCGCAACAATTACCAACGCAAAACGTTTTTAAAAGTGCAATGTTTGATATTAATTCAATCTTGGGCTTATTGCCGCATCGCTATCCTTTTGTTTTAGTTGATAGAATAGTAGACATTGTTCCTAATAAAAGCTTAACTGCATTCAAAAACGTTACTTTCAATGAACCTTTTTTTCAAGGCCATTTCCCTAATCAACCTGTTATGCCAGGCGTTTTAGTTTTAGAGGCAATGTGTCAGGCGGGTTGCTTTTTAGTTTTGAATAGTGTCAAAAACCCTATGGAAAAAAATATGTTTTTTTCCTCTCTATCTGAAGCCAAGTTTCGCCATCCAATTATACCTGGAGACCGATTAAGATTTGAAATGAAATTGGTCAAATTCAGGCTCAGCACTGCGTTGCTTGATGGGAAGGCTTATGTTGACGATAAACTTGTTGCTGAGGGGCTTTTAAAGGCTACGGTAGTGGATCGTTTAAAAGTATAGCATTATTTCAATTCATCCTAGCTCAATAATTTCAAATAATGCCGAAATAGGCTCTAATGTTCACATAGGTGCATATAATGTGATTGAGGCTGATGTTAAGATTGGTAATAACTGTTCTATTGGCAACCATAACACAATTTGCAGTGGAACTACTTTAGGGTCAAACTGTACTATTTATCATAATAATTCAATTGGTGAAGCACCTCAGGACATGAAATATAATGGTGAAAAAACATTTACAATCATTGGCGAAAATGTAATTATTAGAGAATCAGTTACAATAAATAGAGGGACGACTGCGCTTGGACAGACTGTAATTGGAGATAACGTTTTATTGATGGCATGTACTCATGTTGCTCATGATTGTATTGTGGGAAATAACACAATCATGGCGAATCTTGCAACATTGGGGGGTCATGTTGAAATAGGCGAGTGGGCTAATATTGGAGGAGGTGTAGTTATTCATCAATTTGTTAAGATCGGTGAACAGTCTTTAATCGGAGGCGGTTTTTGTGCTAAACAGGACGTACCTCCTTACGTTGTTGTCGCTGGCCATCCTTTGAGATTTATTGGAATAAATAAAATTGGTTTAACTCGACGTGGCTTTTCTGAAGATAAAAGACTATTAATAAAAAAAGCCTATAGACAATTCTTTGTTTCAAAAAAGAATCGCGGCCAGGCCCTCAGTTCAATTAAGAACAATCTTGACAAAACAGATGAAATAAAAAAAATCATTAATTTTATTGAAAACAGTGAACGTGGTATAATTTAAATTTTTATAATGAACATTAATAAAATATGTATTGTAGTTCATTTTTCTTCCTGTTTTGTCTTTTCTCAGTGGTCCTCTTTTCAAATTGAAAATATGAATAATGATGATTCATATAAAACAAATGGATTGGCTGCGTTAATTTCTTCGTTTCAATACTACCCTTTTGACGATGAAAGCAACTTTCATTTTGGCTCATCTATTTC
The DNA here is from genome assembly GCA_002170005.2 of bacterium TMED144. Lineage (GTDB taxonomy): Bacteria > Fidelibacterota > Marinisomatia > Marinisomatales > TCS55 > TMED144. Next base: position 63,167 of record NHGT02000002.1, read on the forward strand.
TGGAGAAATATCTACAGCTAGATATGCTCCTCATACATTTGCTTTTGTTAAATTAACTTGGAACTTAATATTGAGAGGAAGAATGTCTGGATTTTCTACTGAAAAGGGCGCAGCTCAGTTGTTTGGTTGGGGAATGTCGTTAAATCCTGGAAGCGCTGAATCTCCTGCGAACTGGATGGTTTCGATTGATTCTGGATTCTTTAGAGGTCATAATCAAATCAATCTTTCAGCCTTGAAATTCTCGATAGATCGTTTTTTTCTTATTAATGACAAGTCAAAGTTTATTTACGGAATATCGATGAACTCTATCAATAATTCAAAATATATTAATGGCAAGGGGTTTTCAAGCAGGACAGCTTATCAGATAAATCAAATAAATACAGGTATAATGAGAAGCATCAAAAACATGATATTGTCTGTAAATTTGTCAACAAACAATAAATCTAACTACTTATCTTTTTCTATCTTTAAAGGCATATGAAAAAAAAAATAACAATTCTAGGTTCAACAGGTTCAATTGGAGTTAATGCTCTTAATGTAATCAATAATCTTGAAATTGATATAGTTGGGTTAAGCGCAAACACTAATTCGCAATTATTGATTGAGCAGGCTAAAAAGTTTCAACCTAAATCGGTATCAATAGTTGATGAGGATGCTTACTTAATTGTTAAGGATGCTTTAAAAAATACATCAATTGATGTATTGTGTGGTAGAAATGGATTGTTGGAGATTTCATCAAGAGATGATGTTGATTTAGTCCTAAATGCCCTAGTTGGTTCTTCTGGAATGTTGCCAACAGTTTATGGTATTAGAGCTGGTGCAGATATTGCCTTGAGTAATAAAGAAAGCTTAGTGATGGCTGGCAAGATCATTGAAAGGGAAAGAAAAAAAACAAATGTGAATATTTTCCCCATTGATAGCGAGCATTCAGCTATATGGCAATGTTTGGTTGGAGAATCGAAAGAGGAAGTAAAAAGATTGATCCTAACAGGTAGTGGTGGCCCATTCAGAGAAAAGAAAATTTCTACATTCAAGGATATTAAACCCGAGGACGCATTAAAACACCCCAATTGGGAGATGGGTAAAAAAATTACTATAGATTCAGCATCAATGATGAATAAGGGATTGGAGGTCATTGAGGCCGTCTGGTTGTTTGAAATGGATCCACAGAAAGTTGATATCGTAGTTCACCCTCAATCCATCATTCATTCCATGGTTGAGTTTGATGATACTTCTGTTAAAGCGCAGCTGGGCTTACCTGATATGAAAATTCCTATTCAATACGCATTATCTTATCCAAATCACATTGAAACAAATTGGGAACCTTTAGACCTTGTAAAGATTAAATCATTAACATTTGAAAATGTCAATTACGAAAGATTTCCATGTATCAAACTTGCATACGAATCATTGAACCGAGAAGGAACTTCACCATCTGTTCTAAATGTCGCAAATGAACAAGCAGTATATAGATTTTTAAATAAAGAAATTGGTTTTATGGAAATACCAAAATTAATTGAAATTGCTATGGATAATCATGATTGGACTGAAGACCCTAGTATCGATGACATTTTGTCTCTGGAAGTTTGGACTACAAATTTTGTAAAATCATTTTCAAGTAAATATATAAAATAATTTAAATTAATGATATGATATCTTCTATTTTACCAGCCTTATTGCTTATTGGAGCAGTTGTATTTATTCATGAGTTGGGACATTACCTAGCTGCCCGTTCAATTGGAGTAAAGGTTGAAAAGTTTTCTGTTTGTTTTGGGCCACGAATTTTTGCATTTACTTCAGTTAAAGATGGTTGGGATTTTAAATTATTTTTTTATAGAAAAAATGAAGAAGGGAAAATAGCATGGGACCCTATTTTTTCTAAATTCTTTAGTCAAAGTGGCAGAAAAGGTTCAAAAACCGAATACTGCCTATCTTTAATTCCTTTGGGGGGTTATGTAAAAGTAGCAGGTATGCTAGATGAGAGCTTAGATACAAAAATAAGCAATAAATCATACGAGCTTATGAGTAAATCCAGACCTAAGCAAGTTTGGTTCATGAGCGCTGGAGTAATAATGAATGCGATCTTAGCATTTGTTATATTTACTGGATTAACACTTCAAAACGGGAAACCAGTGCCTATTGAAGGTGCAATGATCGTTGGAGATGTTATGGAAGACTATCCAGCATCATTAGCAGGAATTCAAAAGGATGATCAGATTATTGCTATCGAAAACCTTCAAATCAATTCTATTCAAGACATGCAAAATGCGTTGAAGGGCAAAATGGATAAACCTATCACTGTGACTTACATTAGAGATTCAGAGACATTCAATAAGGTGATTAGCCCCAAAAGTCACATAGATCCCCAATCAGGAGAAACTAAAGCGATACTAGGGATTAGCCAAGCTGTTGAAATTGTACCAGCATCACTTTACGAAAGTATTCAGACAGGATATGAAAGAACAGTATTCGGGTTTAGCCTTGTAACCTTGTCGATCAAGATGCTTGCCTCTGGAGAAGCCTCCTTAAAGGAGTTAGGTGGACCATTAATGATTGGTGGTTTAGCTGCTCAAACTGCTAAGCAGGGATGGTCTCCCTATCTTAGTCTAATGGCATTAATTAGTTGTAATTTAGCTTTTTTGAATATANTACCTATACCAGGTCTAGACGGTGGGCATATATTTATTACCACTATTGAAGGTATTATTAGGAGACCGTTAAGTTTGAAATTGAGGATGGCAATACAACAATTTGGAATGGTATTGCTACTTATGTTAATGGCCACTGTGATGATAAATGATATTGGTAGGCTTTTTGGCGGTTAGTTTACACTAATAAGATCTAACTTCATGGATCCAAATTTCATCTTTATTTGAATTTTAATCGGCAACCTTTTTTCTGAATCACTGATCCATATTTTCATATCACCTTCATTTTTTAGCAGGCTTTTTCCTTGGTGAAATGGTTTAACAATATAGCAATTGAATGAACCGATTTTAGATTTAATTTCTTCTTTTCCTGATACTATTAGTTTGTATTTTATTTTCTTTTCACCATTAAAATAATCAAATGAAAGAATATTATCATTTTTTAATGAGACGGTCCTTAAATAATAAAACATTGAAAAGGGGTCCCATGATCTAAATGGTAATTTTATTTTCTCATTGTCATTTATCACAGCAATTGATTCATCATAATTAAACGTTATTTTGCTCTTTTTTTTATAAAGTCCTTCATTAATTATCTTATTCACTTTGTGTGTGTAAAATTCTTTTTCATCGATCCAAAGTTGAATACTGTCCCTTATTTTAAACAATCTATCTGCCAAGCCTTCAGTATTTGCGAGGAAAGACACCAAATAAGTCTGTTTGTTGTTAATTTGTTCTAGNCTATTAACATTAAGTTCAGCTTTTCCAACAGATATAGAATTAAAATTTACAGAAAACTCTAACTTTTCATTAATTTTAAACGGCGGGTTCGACTTACCAGCGCTTATTAAGAATATAAAAATAATTATTTTTCTAATGCTCTTCATCTAATCTGAATGGGCTTTGATTCTTTTAGTTCATATATTTTTGAACCCGCTGAATTATTAATTTTTCCATCATCGATCAAAAGGTCAATGCCATCTCCAAAAATTTCAATTATCTTTTTTGGATCATTCAATGGCTGCTCCCCACTTCGATTTACAGAGGTGGTAGTAATTGGCTTGTCGTATTTTTTTGAGATATCATAACAATATTTATGTTTTGGTATTCTTACTCCAAGCGTAGTATTGTTCCTACCTAATATTTTGTTTGAAACAATACTTTTTTTTGCATCAAGTATTAGAGTGGACGAGCTATCTAAAATTTTTTTTGCAATTTCTATATCTTTTTCTTTTATATTTGTCCACGACATTGCTTGTTCAAAAGCATATGCTATCACACTCATTGGTGATTGTCTATTCTTTAATTTGTTAATTCGCTCTATAGCATAATTATTGTTTGCATTAACGCCAAATCCATAGAGAGTATCAGTTGGGTATACTATCACTCCACCTTTTTTTAAAATATTAAAAGATTTCTCAACAGCTAAAGGATCCTCTGACTTAACTATATGCGGAATCATTGTTTAATCTTTCCATTTATTGTGAAACCAAAAATAGTGACTAGGGTTTTTATGAACAAAATTTTCTAGTTTTGATGTGTAATCCTGAGTTATGCTCTCAACGGATGATTCTTTGGTTGTTTTAATTTTTTTAAATGTTATTCGAACCTTGTCTTCATTATAGATTTCCAGCACAGAGAAAATTATAGGAGCTTTTGTACGCAAATGAAAAATAGCTGCGCCTTTCGGTGTAGAGGAAGAATGATTAAAAAAATTTACCTTAACACCTTTTTGTTTGGCATTTTGATCACTTGCAAGTATNAGGATTTCTCCATTATTTAGGGCGTTGTAGGAGACATCTAGTGNTGATCTTCTGTAAATGTGATTTATTCCGTAAGACTCTCTCTTTTCTTTAAAAAAGAGATCAGCGCCTAAATTTTTTTGTTTCTGGATTATTCCCCAAATTTTATATTTATTCAAACCTAGCCACGATCCCCATAATTCCCAAATTCCAAAATGCCCAGTTACAAGTATAACACCTTTTTTCTCTTTGATAGCATCATCAAGATAGTGTTTTCCTTTTATATCAAAGATTGTATCCGATATTGATGCAGGTAAAGCCATTAGGTCTACAAAATTTCGACATGATACATAGTATAGATCTTTTAAAGTTTTTTTATAAAAACTTTTATTCCTATCAGGGAACGCCTTTTTGATATTTAATGCGGCCATTTTTTTTCTTATTGGCAAGAAATAATAAATAAAAGAACCCATCCTACGACTGAAACGAATTCTATTAGAAAAGGATTTTTTCTGAAGCCATTTTGAAAAAATATTAAGGAAGTGGTAAGTGAGCTTATGTNCAAATTTCATTTTCAATATTTTAGGGTCGTTTATCATATTCAGAAATTAGCTAGATTTTATTTCATCATCATTGTTTATGTAGAGGATAATAGAGTAATTTTAAAGTATGATTAAATCTATAATTATCATTTTTGCATCCTACACGACTTTTCTTTCTAGTCAAACGGTATATCGAGTGCCTATTTCTAATACTATTGATTTAGGATTGCCTCCTTATGTGGTTAGAAGCATTGAGCAAGCAGAGGAGAACAATGCTTCAGCAATTATCTTTGATATCGATACTTTTGGAGGCCGTCTGGATGCCGCAACGCAAATAAAGGATGCTATATTAGATACAAAAATACCAACAGTCGCATTCATAAATCGCAGAGCTATATCTGCTGGAGCGCTGATTTCATTATCTTGTGAAAAGATTGTCATGACAAAAGGAGCAACAATTGGCGCTGCAACTGCAGTTGATATGTCAGGCAAAAAAGCCTCTGAAAAGGTAATCAGTTACATGCGTGAAGAAATGGCTGCCACTGCCGAAAGCAGAGGAAGAAATTCGGATATAGCTAAAGGCATGGTCGATGAAGAATTATCTTTTAAAAAAGCATTTGTGAATGGCGATTCTATTGATGCAAAAGATATAGATGGAAGCAAAAAAGGTAAGCTCATTACTCTATCTACAGATATGGCTATTAAGTATGGGATAGCAGATGCAGAAAAAGAAAATATTGATGAAATATTAGATTATATTTCTCTCTCTGGAGCTGAAATTAAAAATTTAAAAGAGAATTGGTCGGAATCAATCGTGCGTTTCCTTACAAATCCAGTAGTTGCNTCTTTATTGACAACTTTTGGTTTTTTAGGGATACTCTTTGAATTACAAAGCCCAGGATGGGGGATACCTGGATTTGTTGGTTTGAGCTGTTTGGTATTATCATTAAGCACTTCTTATATTGCAAAATTAGCATCTATTACCGATTTTTTATTAATATTAGCAGGCGCTGCTTTGATTGTTTTAGAAGTGCTTGTTATCCCAGGATTTGGTGTAGCTGGGATAGGTGGGTTTGTTTTAATAATATGGGGGTTTTATGAGCTTTTGTTGCCGGATATACCTGTTGGACCTGAAGTAGAAGCTATGGCAGCATGGGGATTAATCATAGGCATTATAGGCAGTGTTATCGGAATGATATTGCTGTTTAAACTAATGACAAAAACTGAGTTTTGGCAAAAATTGACCTCACCTGATACACAAAAGTCAGAAGATGGCTATAGCTCATCAGTAGGCTGGGAATCCTTTGTAGGGAAAGTTGGTATCGCACAATCAGACCTCAGACCTTCAGGTTGGATTACATCTGATGATCAAAAGATTTTTGTAGTAAGTGAAGGCGATTTCATTGAAAAAGAATCTAAAGTAAAAATTTTATCTGTTGATGGTAATCGGGTTTTAGTTAGAAAAATAAATTAATTAAGGAGAAAAAAATGGATGTAGCTGGAATTATAACATTAGTATTGATTGCCTTATTTCTATTGCTGTTTTTTTACTTGGTTCCATTGGGGTTATGGATTCAAGGTATTGTGAGTTTAGGAATGGGTAGAATAACTATTTTAGATTTAATTAGAATGCGATTGAGGAAAATCTCTCCTCGATTGATAGTGGATGGTATAATCAATTCGCATAAAGCAGGTTTAACGGATATTAAAACCGATATGCTAGAAACACACTATTTAGCAGGCGGAAATGTCGCTAATGTAGTTATGGCATTGATAGCATCTGATAAAGCCAATATTGATTTACAGTTTCAAACAGCTACGGCAATTGACTTGGCTGGAAGGGATATAAAATCAGCTGTAGAAACAAGCGTATATCCCAAAGTTATAGACGCACCAAAGGACGGATTTTTATCTGCAGTTGCCAAAGATGGAATTGAGCTAAAGGCGCGCGCTAGAGTTACGGTCAGAACAAACATCGGCGGTCTAGTTGGAGGTGCTACTGATGATACCATCATAGCAAGGGTCGGCGAAGGTATTGTTAGCGCAATTGGATCATCGGGAAATTATGGAGGTGTTCTAGAAAACCCTGACAATATTTCTCGAGCTGTTTTACAAAAAGGACTGGATGCGGGAACAGCATTTGAGATACTTTCCATCGATATTGCAGATTTAGATGTAGGAAAAAATATTGGAGCTCAACTGCAAACAGATCAAGCTGAGGCAGATTTGAAAGTTTCTCAAGCAAAGGCGGAAACCCGTAGAGCTATGGCTGTTGCGCAAGAACAAGAGATGAAAGCACGCGTTCAAGAAATGAGATCCAAAGTTGTTGAGGCTGAAGCTGAAGTTCCATTAGCCATGGCGCAAGCATTCAAAGAAGGGAAATTGGGTGTCTTTGATTATGTGAATATGAAAAATATTGAAGCTGATACCTCAATGAGAGAATCTATTTCTGGTAACAAAGATGGTAACAGTATAAGCCTCGAAGGGGATGATGATTAAAGATTTTCTCAAATCAATCCCTGAAGAGTTTTATTACTGGATAGGTATTGCACTATTTTACCTGCTGTCCTCTATTTTTAAAAAACGAGAACAGCGGGTAGATGGTGTTGAAAAAGAATCTTCTGAAGATAATTCTTTAAAAAGCTTTTTTCAAAAATCACTTCAAATTGATACCCAAAGGGATATCTTTGGAAATTTAAAGAATCAACCTGTAATTGAAGATAGTTTAGACTCTGAAGAATTAACCTCACCCCCATCTCAAATAAATTCTACTCAACCTCTTGTTCAAGATGACAAATCGAGCGATATAAAATTTGATAATCGATTTTCATCTGAAAGAAATCCTACTTTACTCAAAGTCTTAGACAAGCCCTCACTTAGTGGAGGTTTTTTAAAAGTTAAGGTTAAAGAACAAAATAAAATAAAAAGCTTAAGCCAGCTAGGGTTGAATAAAACTGACGATTTGAAGAGAGCTATTATAATAAATGAAATTCTTTCTAAGCCTAGAGCCATGAAAAAGAATATTAGATAGCTTAAATCAATTTACTTAAAATCTCTTTAAGCTTTGATTGTAAGTCTTCCTCGCTGGTATCGTTGTGAATCACAAAATCAGATGCATTGACCTTTTCTTCCTCAGGCCATTGAAAATCCATCCTTTTTAATATTTCCTCTCTAGTTAGTGTATTTCTAGACAGGGAGCGTTCCATTCTAAATTTTAGCTGAGCAGTAACTACAATGACGTAGTCTAAATGTGAATCCAGTCCAGATTCGTAGACTAAAGCAGCGTCAACAATAAAAATGTTATATTTATTATCATTTATTGCTTTATTATATGAAGAATCAATTAAATCATAAACATGAGGATGAACAACAGCATTCAATCTTTCTTGATGATCATCATCTTGAAAAGCAACTCTGGATAATTTTTTTTTATCTACTTGGCCTTCAATATTTATGATATCAGTACTAAACTCTGATATTAGCTCATGTTGGACAGTATCATTGTTATCAATTAAATCTTTAGCTTCTTTATCAGCATCAAAAACGTAAGCTCCCAGTGTCCTTAAATAGTTGCTTGCTGTACTTTTTCCGCTTCCAATTCCCCCCGTAAGTCCGACTTTTAACATTTAATCTATCGCCTTCAGGATTCTTTTTGTTATTTGTTCAATTTCACCAATACCATTCACATTTTTTAATAAATTTAGATTTTTATAATATTCTAGTAGAGGCGCTGTCTGTTTCCAGTACACCCTTTGTCTTTGTTTGATTATATCTGGACTGTCATCACTTCTTCCAGAGTCAAGGCTTCTTTTAATTAATCTGTTTACCAATTCCTCTTCGTTAGCATCCAAGCTAACAACAGCATCAAGGGCTTGTTTTAGCTCTAATAAAATTTGATTTAGACCATCAGCTTGTGGAATTGTCCTTGGAAACCCATCCAGAAGATAACCGTTTTGAGCGCTTTTATGATTTAATTTATTTTGAATAATCTTCAATAAAACAGTGTCTGGAACTAATTCACCTTGATCCATAAAGCTTTTAGCTTCTAGTCCTATGTGAGATTTATTTTCAATCTCGGATCGTAATATATCCCCTGTAGATAAATGTAAGATATTTAAATGTTTACAAATTGCGCTCGCTTGAGTTCCTTTNCCAACACCAGGAGGCCCTAAAAAAACCAATCTCATTCCATTTCCCCTTTTTTAAGATTTTCAATCTTATTAAACAATGAATTGAAAGATAGCTCACTTTTTTGGTTATGGGAAATAATAAAATTAGAAAATTTTTTATATGGCTCTATAAATTTATTGTGCATTGGCTTGACCATTGAAAAATATTGNTTTTCTATTGAATTCTTTGTTCTGCCCCTATTTTTAATATCTCTTTCAAGTCTTCTCTCATATCTAATTTTACTTGGAGTATCGATAAAAATTGATATATCTAGAAGTTTTCTGATGTTTTTAAAATAAAAAACAAAAATACCTTCAACAATAATTAATTCTTGCGGATTTATAATAGCTTTAAACTGAGACCTAACATGGTTTTCAAAATCATAAATTGGTGATTTAATGCTTTCTCCATCCTTTAATTTTTGTAAATCTTTAAATAATAACAAACTTTCAATAGAGTTAGGATGATCAAAATTATTTTTTTCTCTTATCTCAATAGGTGATTCTGATAAATCTTTATAATAATTATCTTGACTAATGATCGATACCTTATTGGGCAGGAATTGGTGTTTTATTTTATCAGTAAAATAAGTTTTGCCTGAGCAAGATCCACCACAAATGCCAATAATGGTCGGTTTTACTTTCATTGCCCTAGTAAACAGTAAATTGAATATTCTTTTTGGTTATATTTTCTGCTCTATCCTTGATCTCAATTTCCAATTGATGTTTTCCAATTGTCAGCGGCCGATCTAATTCATATCTTAATTTTCTTGTTTTTGGTTGAAAGGAATAGATTTGTGGCTCGCCATTAAATATTAATGTGAACGATTTCTCATTGGGTTCAAAACCAGATAGGTTGTCATCGATTTCAACCTCAAATTTTCTTAATTCTAAAGACGGATATCTGCCATTTTGATCTGGATAGATTTTTTTAATGACGGGTTTAACACTGTCTTCAATAATTGCTANAGCGTCCAAATGCTTAACCTCACCTAATATCACTTTCCTATCAGTATTTATATTTGACTTTATATAAGACCATCCCTCACTTGAGTCATAGTTATATAAATGAATTTTTTTATAATTATTTTTATATTTTCTAGGATATCGAATTGCAATGCTTACTGGATTTAATAATGGTCGATCAAAAGGTTGTAATTGATAGACTCGGGAAACTAGGTTCCCTTTTTTTACTGGAGCGTGTTTGTGTACGGCTTCTACCCAAATGAGGGTAGGGTCTAGAAATGAGTTTTTTTGAGTTCTTATCGAACAATTACCATCATTGGATATTAAAGTTATTTTTGAATCTCGATAGGCAATTTGATAAGGAAACTTAAATAATACTCTCCTTTCAATGTTATTTCTTACAATTGCTTCGATCTGATCGATGTTTTGAAATTGCAAAGGTGATATAGGTTTGCTCAGATAAACAGAAGGCTGAATTTGATTAATTGGAATAGTAATATATTGATACTCACCTTTAAGTCTCAGCTCCACATCGGCACCTATCATTTCTTCTGGTTGAAATTGCACATAAACCCCTGCATCTGTATGAGATATTTCAAAATCTATAGGTGTTGTTAAAAAATCACCCGCATGTCTTGTATCTATCCAGTGATTGGGAGTTGATGATGTTCCTATTTTATTTTCCGCAATGAATTGAACACCTCTCTTGGTTACTTCTTCAATTGGTATTTTAATTTTCAAACCAATACCGCTGGTTTCTTGGGAGACGATCTTTACTTTTTTTTCAGCAAAACCAAAAGGGGTGAACGAGTAGGCGGTAATAGACTTTAAAGGGATGGATATATTTCTAGGATTGATCACGAAAGATACCGTTGAATTGTCTTGTTGCTGAGGATCTACAGTAATATCAAAAGGCTCCATGAAAAAAATGGTCCCCTTAACGGTTCGCATGTTTTTTTTCGCATCTAAAACAACAATTCTTATATCATGATATCCTGGCGTGATCTTTTCAATGATTCCGGTAGTTGAATCTGAGTGGATAGGTATCTTTGGATCATTGTCATTTCTGTAAAGCTTTATAAAATTTCCAAGATTTAATCGCTTGTTACGATAATCAATGACAAAGTTTGATGTAGATTGCCATGAATAGTCTAGTCTTTCAAATTCTAACGCATGGTATAATTGATTATCCAAGAATAATTCAACTCGATGCGGCTGATAGACATTATTGGCCCCTTCTCTTTTATCAAAAGCAAATAATGATATCCCAAACTTTCCATAGACATTTATAGTGTCGGGAAAATTATAATTTCCCTCCACATCNCGAAAAAGAGGAAAATTCTGAGGCAATTGATTTCCATTAATCCAACTAGCATCATTTAATGGTATAAAGGATATTTCGTTCACAAAAGGTGCTAATCTATCAGGCTGCACTAGGCCATTAGTAAGTGGATTTATTGGTTGATTATCTTTATTTCTTAGTTCAAAATGAAGATGAGGACCAAAGGAAAAACCCGTATTGCCTGAGTAGGCAATTATATCTCCCTTTTTAAAAATGAATTCGTTGGGATTTGGATAGATGTTTGTAAAATATGAACCGATCTTTTTTTGCTGTCTCTTTAGTCTCCGTTCTAGAAAAGGGGAGAATTTACTCAAGTGTGCATAAACTGCTGTATTGCCATCATCTAGTTTGAGATATAATGCTTTTCCAAAACCTGCAAAATTTGAAACTATCCTTGCAATATGACCATCAGAAATAGCATAAATGGGGTGTCCTACGGTACCTTTGGTTTTCATATCAATACCAATATGATAGCCAGTTGATCTAAATTCTCCAAAATTTGAAGAAAGATCTTTTCCCAGGTCAGTCGGCCAGGTATAATTTTGACCGTGTAAGATTGAAAATACAGATATAGCTATTATATAAAGCTTCATCATAATTAAAGTTTAATCAGATTACAGATTAAAATATATTTAAACTTTATATTCTCTATGATTTTATTTTTATGNTGTGTTTCACTTGATTTTATATGAACCTGAGATTCCCCCTAATACTGGCAATATTATGCGCTTAAGTGTAAATACTGGCAACATCCTTCATTTGATTAAACCATTAGGCTTTTCAACTGACGAAAAATCATTAAAAAGAGCAGGCATGGATTATATAGAGCGATCTTCTTTTTTTGTTTGGGAAAACTTAAATGACTGTCTAAAAAGAATCAATAAACGCAAAGTGTACTCCATATCAACAAAAGGAAAAACAGTATACACTAAACCTGATTATAAAAAAAATGATGCTTTTATATTTGGCCCTGAAAGCAGAGGGCTTCCAATGAATATAATCAATCTTTATCCTTCAGTAACCATACCTATGAATAAAAAAGGCAGAAGTTTGAACCTTGCCAATGCTGTTTCTGTTATTGTTTATGAAGCCTGGAGGCAAAATGGTTTCAATTAGAAAGCTGTTTTAGTAATGTCGCTGTATAAATGCCTGTATTGTGATTATCTTTCCAAAAAGGCCTNANNCCNTANTANCCAACAGGCTGNATTCCATTTANTTNAAANCTTNNNTCANTGTATTTNGGNTGNGGNCCNCTATANACATTNCCNAATGCATCGGTNTCACCTTGNCATGATGCGCATGGNCAGTTCNTTCTTAGNTTNTNAAGGTCTANCATAANATCATCNNGNTNTTNAAAAGCTACAANNANNNTATNNTTTANCACTTCANAATTGGTNATAGTAANGTCTTGTTTCATAATTTGTATATTTGTNTTTATAAAATTAGGANATAAAATGANAAAAGTNGCAGTAAATGATTTTGTTCNNCGNCANGTAAAAGGATCTGGAAAAACATACTCAGANCANTTATCNTTTGATGAAATTGNGATTGANGCTGAGCGNCAAATGGCNAAAGGTTTAATAAAAAAAGGATATAGNGATGGNGTNATTATTGTTNNTGCTANCAAANANNANATTAAAAANTTTNTTTGNCCTTNNGTNAAAATANATNAAAANACTAAATTNTNNTCAAANTTTGTTCANAGACAACCAGNTGAGGACTTCTATNTTCAAACTAGAGCAATCAACGGNATACCNNTAAAGGCNTCAAANGTTGAATATATTTTGTANAGGCACGATGTTCTTGCTGAAAANAATGANAATACANCNTCATGTGAATGGGAGCTAATAAGNNTTCATGCNGTGCCNGANGGNGTTGAAGANATGCCAATGGGGCCAATTACNATGATGAGAAATCAACTNGNGCGAAAAGGNGGNACNANAGCATTNTATTCATCTGATGAATGGGCGAAATCGGTTGAATTTTGGCAGAAATACGCTCCANTAGNANNAANACCTNCNTAAAACAAAAAAGCCCCAAATTGGGGCTTTTTTGTAACAATTTAATGATTAGAATTTAGAAGCTAACTGTTACTCCCAAATTCATCCTCATTGGCATACCAAAATAAACTGCTGCATCTTGCGCTTCATGTCTATCTGCAGATGCTTTTGTTTGACCATCAGCGCCTTTATGATAACCACCGTATCTGCTGTTATCTACCGCTTCATTAACATATAACAAATCAGTAAGATTTAGAACAGATAGGTTTAACCTAACAGGCATTGCTATTGGCAGTTTGTATGATGCATAAAGATCAAAAGTAGTGAAATTTGGTATTTTCCACGACTCTGTGCGGTCGTTTGCATCTTCACGAGTTGTCGGATCAAAATCAGCATACAGCTCAGCATTGTGTTTCATCATGAATCTTGCTGAAAGTCCTGGCATGGGATATGCACTCAGGCCAAGCACCATTTGTGTCTGCGGTGAATCACCCACATGCAGATCTTTGATGTATAAAGTCGCTTCTCTTTCTTGTTTAACGCCAGAATCCCAATCATCATAGCTAGCTTTGACATCATCAGTATAAGTCCAATTACCAATCCCAAGGGCAGCATCAATTCTTAATAATGACATTGGCTGGTAAGCAACTTCTACTTCAAATCCGGTATGTAACTGATCTAGACCTTCAAGATTTGCTACTATTGATGTACCATCAGCATTCTGCGCATATTTACGAGCTTGTCTGTCGTTCCATTGACTATTNTAGTANACNGCNTTNACNGTNANTTGATTATTCATTAGAGAGGCTCTAGTTCCAATCTCGATGGAGGTAAAGTTCTCTTGAACTGGATTCTCAATGATAAGATAATCTTCATCATCAATTGCTTGATCTAAAATTGGGACTTTGTTAATGGAGCCAAAATTAGCGAAGAAACTCATAGCTGGTGATAAGAAATATCTTGCTCCAAGCTTTAATTGTGTTCCAGTTAGATTGTTGTTGGTGAGCATCAAAGCGCCACCTTCTCCAGAGGACTGAAAAGAAGATTGATGAGTTGATGAGTTATATGGTGTGAAATGATCAGTCACTGTAAAAGAAGAGCTTGTCCAGCCAAACACACCAAANGCAGTAAGCTGTTCAGTATTGTATCTAGCACTTCCAAATCCACCAACCCAGTCCACAGTATTGGTGTTGTCATAAAGAACCTTATCACCGAGTCTTAGGATCTGTGATTCAGTAGTAGTGTTGAATTTGTTGTTATTTGAACCTCTATACTCATCTACAAAATAATCTCCACCAATTAGATCNCTAATTGATCTGTGATGGTTGATCTCTGCTGTACGATANTCTGCTCCAAATTGAAGAGANAGTTCATCATTAAGCTNATAATCAAANTTGGTTANAATACCAACTTGATCCTGNATGTTCATACTNCTTCTNAANATNCCNANNGANCNTTTTTCTGTNGCAGAATAATCNGTATCTACATTNGCNGCATTNCTATCATANGTNGCACCNTATTCNAGNGTACGATGGAANTTNTNTTTTCCAGTNTGATAGCTCCANCGAACAGANCCAAAATCNCCAGCACCTCCACCACGGCCACCAGACCAATANAGAACNGTNGANAGACGCATGGCATCATTCATNTTAAAATAGTGATTAATNGAACCAAGNGGNTTNTGNAAGAAGTTTTCACGATGATGTACGCCACCATCNGTAAANGAATCCATNTTNTTNAANGTTCTGTACATATCAAANTGCTGATTCACTGGCTTNCCNTCATCTTTNACAAANGTTTGATTNNANNNTACNCCNNTNTNNTAATCATCNTTGCCTTNNAAGTANNNCATTGCATAATCTGGANANCCTAGNTCGTTCTTAGCAAANTCANCATCAGCNANNGCNGCATTNACTTCATAAAGATTNTGTCCATGTCTTTGNGGAGCACCTACTAAATATGCTTCTAACCTATGTTGATCATTCACTTGATAGCCCATTCCTAAATAGTANGCATANCCTTGGGATTTNGTTCCATNGTAGTANCCAGTNCCNGATTTTTGCACNACAGTACCGTTCATAGCNAATTTTCCNCCCATNGTTAGACCAGTATTAAAGCTTAAGGTTGATTTTTGAAATCCAAAAGAACCAATTTCTTGCTTGAATGAACCACCACGTGTTCCAGAAGCAGGATCAGTGATAATGTTAATTGTTCCACCAAGAGCAGGGACAGCAACATTGACATCGCTCATACCTTTTTGGACTTGAATAGAGGACGCTGCATCACCCAATCCGTCCCAGTTTGACCAATAGAGTTTACCATTTTCCATATCGCTGACAGGTACACCATTAATCAATGTACCTACGTTTCTAGCTGTAAAGCCACGAACGGTTACACGTGAATCACCAGCTCCACCACCTTGCTCAGAAGCATAAACGCCTGGAATAGTTTCAAGAGCCATTGGTATGTCTCTGGATGCAAGTCTTAGCTGCATTTCTTGTTTGGTGACTGTTGTAAATGCAACTGGCGCTCTTTCATCAGATCGAGATGATACAACCTCTACTTGTTGAAGGCCAACGGCTTCAACTCTCATTGAAAAGTTAACCGTTGCATCTGAACTAATATCAACGCTTTGGCTAGATTGCGCATAACCAATGACGCTTGCTGTAACAGTGTAGGTTCCATTTGGAACATCTGTAATGGTATATGAACCATCAGCATCTGCTGCTGCTCCAAGGCTTGTACCTTCAAGCACAACATTTGCTCCAGCTAAGGCCTGACCAGAGGTCGCGTCAGTCACAGTACCCGATACCGAGTTTTGCGCGAGGATCAATGCTGGAAAGAGCATAGAAACAAGCGCTATCGAGAATTTTTTCATTATTTTCTCCTTAGTTTAAGATTGAATTTAAATTGAAGTTTTTTTTATTTATTGTTTAGAAATGTGCTGGAAATATCCATCATTATTGTTGGGGCTTTTAGCATGCCATCATATTTTTCGAAAATATACAATAATTTATTAATTTCACGCACAATATTAGGTTTTTTAAATTATTAATCGCACCAAATATTTAGTTTTTATGTAAATTTTTTATAAATGAATTATTAAATGAAAAATAAGAGGATAATCTTTACTAATGTGCGGCAGAAAAACACTTTTTTCTAGTTCTCAAACAATAAAAAAACAGTTTAATATTGATAAATGGGAGAATGAAAAAGAATACAATCCAAGTTTCAACATCGCTCCAACACTTGAGTCATTAGTCATTGTTTACAAAAAGCAAAGGACCATAAAACAAATGAGATGGGGATTTGGTTTCGGTAAAAGTTATAAACCTTTATTCAATGCTAGAATTGAAACATTAAATAAAAAAACTTCATTTAGAAATCTGATCAATGGACATCGTTGTATTGTTATTAGCGATGGATATTATGAATGGAAATCAATCGAGGGTAAAAAAATTCCATATTTTGTTTTTTGCTCAGATAAAAGC
>NHGT02000003.1:0-42182 GCA_002170005.2 bacterium TMED144
GGTCTACTTTTATCAGATCAAGACCGCTCGTTATCTTAAAACGCGCAAGATGGTGCTTTTGAAGTAGGTAATCAATTAATGAAATGAAAAAGAATCTTCTTTTATATTCCATTGTTTGGATTGTTCTATTGATCGGTTGTGGCCCTGAACTTCAAACCGTTGTTAATCGTGACGCTCATAACCGAGTAATTTTAGAAGCCGAGGTAAAAGGAGAAGTTGATACCCTATGGAGCAAGGTTTACACTTATCACTTTGCCGGTGATCCTGCTTTGGCTGTCAATACAGATTCCGAACTACAAGAAACCCCTGAGGAAGAAACCCCTGAGGAAGAAACCCCTGAGGAAGAAACCCCTGAGGAAGAAACCCCTGAGGAACCAAAGGTTTATATCGTTACTGCGGATACTACAAAAAAATCTTTTTCTAGTTATGCTAAAGGTAGAGCAGAAGGCGAGTGGAAAACCTGGTGGCCGAACGGCATAATTAAATCAGAGTTCTCTTATATTAAAAATGAGATCGAGGGCGTTTATTCCTATTTTGACAGCTTAGGTACCAAGGTCAAGACAGAGACGTATAAAAAGAGCATATTGAATGGTGTATTATCTGAGTACAATGAAAATGGAACTCTTAGGAGTACGACAGATTATGTTAAAGGCAAGAAAACGGGTCTTATAAAAGAGTTCTTAGAGGGCATTGTTCTGTTAGAGCAAAAAACCTTAAAGAGAGATAGCCTTGATGGAGAATGGACCTCATGGCATGACAATGGCACCAAAAAAGTAGTTCGAGTCTACAAGAATGGTACTCCCGTTGGTAATTGGATTTTTAATGATGAAAAAGGTGAATGGATGCGTGAAGAACAATATAAAGGTGGACTAGCGCATGGAATTTGGTCATTCTATGATGATGCCAGAGATAAAGTTTTTCAATATTACACCAAAGGCAAATTGATGGCTGAGTATACTGAGGCAAAATGGCCCAACGGACAAATAAAGGAAGTGCCTTCATTTAAAAATGGTTTACCGCATGGAACATGGACAGGTTATTGGCCTGACGGTTCCACTCGATACAAACTAGATTACAAAGAAGGTGAAAAAGACGGCGATGAGATTCGATATGACTCTTTGGGTGTACTAATCTATGAGGTCAGATATGCCAAAGGCATTCGAGATGGAGTTGAGAAAGAATTCTACTCCAATGGTAATCCTAAAAAAGAAGTCAGATATGCCAAAGGCATTCGAGATGGAGTTGAGAAAGAATTCTACTCCAATGGTAATCCTAAAAGAACTGCTAGATACAGTAACAATTTATTAGATGGTAAAACTGAGCTTTTTGATTCGCTAGGTGTCATTACTGAGACCATAACCTATAAGGATAGTTTAAGAAATGGAAAAACAACCATTTGGTGGCCCAATGGAAAAGCATATCAAAGACTTACCTATCTGAATAATGTTTTAGAAGGGGAATACGAAGAATGGGATAGCTTAGGCAAGGATATTGTAAAAGGCGATTATGTTAATGGAACGCGTGATAAGAAATGGCTTTATTATGATAGCGAAGGAAGAAGAGATAAGTTCATATTTTTAGATATGGATTCAGTTATTACCGATTACAAATTTCGATATTACCCAAACTGGCAAATTGTTGAAGAGCCAAGTTTTAGCGATGAGGGATTGTACGATGGTAAATGGGAGTCTTTTTATTTAGATGGAACTAAAAAAAAGGATTACGAGTACGATATGGGCAAAAAAGACAAGATCTGGATGTCCTATTATCAAGATAAACGTCGCCAAAACTTCACTTTTTACAATCAGGATTCATTGGTCACTGACTATGACTTCAAATATTATGACAATATAGGCTCAATTGAAGACTCTAATTATTATAATTATGATTTTTATATGAATCTTCAGGTTGACAATGCTCCAACTTTTGAGAATATGCAAATTGTAGAAGAACCAAGTTTTGATAAAAATGGTCTNTATGATGGTAAATGGGAAGCATTCTTCGAGGATGGTGAAATTTGGAGATCNTTTCATTATACGGAAGGAAAAAAAGATAAACTATGGACAGTGTTATATGATTCAACTGGGGTCAAACAGTCCGAAACAAACTTCGCAGATGATTTAAGAGAAGGTATGTATTTTGAGTGGTATGAAAGCATTAAAGTAAGACAAAAAGAAGANGGTTTATGGGTTCAAGATAAAAAACATGAGATCTGGACGTATTGGAACGAATTTCAAGAAAAGACTCTAGAAGTGTGGGATATGGGAAACCTACTTCATACTTATAAATATGAATATTATGAAAATGGTCAAGTTAAAGAAGAGCCTTCCTATAAGGANGGTAAAATGCATGGAGATTGGGTGCGATATTTTCCAAATGGCGACATCAAGGGAACTCGAGTCTTTAGGGAAGGTCTTAGAGAAGGCCTATGGGTAGAGTATCANAGGAACCCGCCAGGAGAGCGAGATGATATTTTCGCCTGGAAGGGTAAATACGTGGAAGATAAAAAAGAAGGTAGATGGGAATGGTACTGGCTCAATACTAACTTACAACGCGTTGAAGTATTTAAGAATGATCAAATTCTTTCACAGGATTGTTATGAAAGAGACGGAAGTGGGAGAAAAAGGGAGTGTATGGAAGTTAGAGGGCCAAGTAGCTATTAACTTTCTTTCAGTTTAGCAAAATATTTTTTTGCTTCATCCATCACTTTCCCAGATAATAAAACTGAGCCTATTACTGTTGGAATTGCCATTACCGCATACATACCATCGACCACACTCAGTACCACATCTATAGTTATCATTGCGCCCACTATAATAGTTATAATGTAAAAACATCGATAATAAAAGATACTATTAGTTCCAAAGAGATAGCCGCTACATTTGCTACCATAATATGAATAGCTCATCATTGTTGATAAACTAAAAGTTAACACGGCAGATAATAAGAGAAATTTTCCAAAGCTTCCAAGTTCAGCTATAAAAGCAGCTGTTGTCATTGTAACACCATTCAATCCTTCNTCCTGCCATACTCCCGATGATAAAATGACCAAAGCAGTAATAGTACAAACTATAATCGTATCGATAAATGGTTCAATCATTGCTACAAGTCCTTCTCTAACAGGTTCATTGGTTTGTGCTGCTCCATGTGCCATATCTGAGGTACCTAGCCCTGCCTCATTTGAGAACAATGCCCTTCGCACGCCTGCTATGATAACAGCGCCAACTGCACCACCCATTACAGCATCACCAGTGAATGCATCGTTTACAATTAAAGCAAAGAGTGATGGAATTTCAGTAATGTGATTAAAGATAACGAGCAAACCAGACAAAAGATATAAGATCACCATAATTGGAACTAAAAAGGAAGCTACTTGACCAATGCGTTGAATACCACCGAAAATCACAATTCCTGTTAACGTTGCCATTATCAATCCTTGTAAAAAGTCACCCATCAACGCATTTTCAACAAACATATTGTTAGGTAAGAAAACCTGATCGCGAATGATATCAGCTAACTGATTAGATTGAAACATAACTGTACAACCAATAAGCCCAGCAAGGCTAAAAAGAATTGATAAAGGCTTAAAGCGTTTTCCAAGCCCATTTTCTATATAGTACATTGGGCCACCTTGAATCTGACCTTGGTCATCTTTGCCTCTATACAATATTGATAATGTACAAGAAAAGAATTTTGTCGACATTCCAAGCAATGCACTGATCCACATCCAAAACAATGCACCCGGCCCTCCCATTTGTATTGCAATNGCAACACCACTTATATTGCCCAGGCCNACCGTGCTTGCTAATGCNCTTGTCANNGCTTGNAANTGNGTGATCTCTCCAGGGTCATTAGGNTCATTATANTTACCCATCAANATTTTTACTCCATGAGAGAAGTATTTGAAAGGAACAAATCGACTGTAAATCGAAAAGAAAACACCTCCACCTAAAAGCAAAAATAATAAGAATGGTATTTCAACTGTGCCTAAGGTCAAGAAAGGCGCAGACCACATAAAGTCTGCGAAAGAGGACACTGCTTTTTCAATTGTTTTGAACAAATTCATTTCATTATCATAAAAGTAATTAATTATAACGAAATTATAGGGTTAATTACTAAAGCTATTTACATGAAAAAGCTTGATATATATTTACTGCAAAAATTTATAGTCACACTCTTAATGACTCTTCTCGGCTTTATTTGTGTTATCCTCATAGTAGATCTCATTGAAAATCTTGATCGATTTATAGACAATGCAATTCCCTTTAATATAACTATGAAATATTATCTATATGCTATTCCATGGTTTGTTAATATTGGCTTGCCAATGTCAATGCTTATTGCAACCGTATTCAGTATTGGCTTATTAGCAAAAAAAAATGAGCTAACGGCAATGAAAGCAACTGGAATTAGTGTATACCGAATAGCAATTCCTATTTTTACAACAAGTGTCTTCATAAGTCTTATTTCTTTTGAACTTGATAATAAATGGGTTAGCAAGGGAAATCAATTGCGGTACGATATTGAAAGAGAATACATGAAACGTAAATCAAGAGTTAAGGTTAAGAAAGATATGAGAGATATTTTTCTTCAAAAAAATGAAAAATCCCATTTATCTATTGATAGATACAGGACCGATACTAAAATTGGTAGAAACATAACAATGATTGCGCTTGATGATGGAATTGTAAACAAAAGGCTAGATTCAAGAGGTATTAAGTGGCTCGACACATTAAATGTTTGGAACATTACAAATTATTCAATTAGAGAATTTGATGAACTAGGGGCTGTAAAAGAAACTATCATATCAAACTCAGATACCATTATGGATATTGGGTTCACACCTGACGATATCACTCAACAAACTAAAAGGCCAGATGAATTGAGCTACTCAGAACTAACGGAGAGAATAAATCAATTAAAGAATAACGGGGTTGATACAATCAAATGGGAGGTCGATCGATCTTTTAAAATATCGTTTGCTTTTACAAATCTTATTGTTGTTCTTTTCGGTCTGCCGCTTGTCTTAATCAAGTCAAAAAACGGGCTCTCATTTGGCGCGGGGATGGGAATTCTAGTAATCTTTATTTATTATGTTTTTATAAAGTTTGGTATGTCAATGGGTTATAGCGGAATTATGACTCCAAACGTAGCAGCATGGATGGGAAATGTTATTTTTTCGATTGGTGGTATTTTATTGCTTTTGGTTATCAGGAAGTGAGGTTTCCGGGACTGGGGATGGACCCGAAGAAGTATCATCAGATTTGTTATCCCTGCCTTTAAAACTGGTCATTGTAAATCCCAATGAAAAATTTAATCCTTTCATTGTATGTATCCACATGCCACTTTTAAATGAAAACCCCACATCAATCATCACAGGCCCACCATGAAAACCTGCTCCCATTCCAAATTCCGTTCTATCCATCCCTTCCCAGGAAAATCCTAATCTTAAAGGTAGGTTGTCAAATCTATATAGCTCAGCTGCTATGGCCCATTTCCACCTAGCGCTCGAAAAGAATCTGTTCTCAAATCCAGTAGAAATATCAGAACTTATCAAAACCTCGTCGCCCCTATAAGAACCACCAATTCTAAAAATAGAAGGGTAAGTGATATTAAACTTTTTAACTTTACCATTTTCATCCAAATTCTTTACAATTTGTGAAGAGCTAGTAAAAAGATTTCCGGACGAAAGATTATCAGCGCGTAACGAATCAATCTTATAAGTATATAGTACGGCCACGCTATCAGATAGTCTCTCACCTCCCCACTTTAGTGGGTATTCTTTGAGCGCATCTTTTAATATAGAGGGTTTATTCCACCCTATGCTGGCTGATGCATTAATGATAGAAGCACCAAATCTCAATCTATTAAATTCTTTTGTCACTAAGCCAACATCAATTCCATAACCGCTGCCACCAAATCCTTGGCGAAGATAATACGTCCCAGAACCATAAACTGCTTTGGGTGTAGTTATGAAGTCAGCTTTACTGGAGTCTGGATCAAGACCCATATAAAAAAGACCTTGTAAATATTTGACTGTTAAACCGACCGCATAAGATTCAAATGGCACCGCAAAGGAAAATCCAAATTCATTTACCCCCATAACTTCAAGGCCAAAAGTCATATCAATGTTAGGGTTATTGGCATTGCCTTCTAAAATAAGCCTTACTAATCCTGAAGGTAGAGCATAAGTGCTCAAATAATTCATATTTGAAGACAAAACCATATTTCCCATAGAGAAATTAAGAAATGGTATAGCCAAGTGACCATCAAGATCAAATCGTAACCCCCCATTATTATCCAATCGATTTAGTATGAATGATTTCTCATCTTGCTCTAAGGTATCACCGTTCAAAGCATTTAAGGTAGCTATTGATAGATAATTATTTTTCATACCAAAGTCCAAACCACCCAACTGCAACATAAACGGCTTTTCTTTTTGGTATGCAATAAGAGCAGGGTTGTAGCCAACCGCATAAATACCATCTGCGATAGTTGTTGTTGCTCCAACTAAAGCAACTGTTCTTGGATCCCTTTTTTGTCCAAAAAGAATTGAATTAATAAAAATAATTAAAACTAATAATAATTTTGATCTCATTTTTTCAATAATCCATTCCAAATATTATCAATAGCAATTTCTTGAATAGTCTGTGAACCGCCTCCGCCGCTGGTTAACGAAAAATACCAACCTGACATATCTCTAACTTTACCATCGGTGGACTTTATTCTGATGCGAATACTATCTTTCAAACTGCTCGTTAGTGAACTAATGCCGTCAGTGCTTGTTGGAGTCCAATCATAGAAATTTTCATTGGTTATATCTGTGGTAATATTGATCCAGCCAACATCTGAATTTACATTTGGGTTACCTCCAGCATAATAGGCAAGATCTATTTTTGAAACAGTGCCATACGTATTCCATGTAATTTTTATTGTCGAACTTTCGTCTAAACTTTGGCCCCCATTTGGATACTTAACAACTAACTCATTTGGAGGTGGGTCTGACATACCAGTGCTACTTATACTAAATGTTACAAAAGAATCAATACTTAGATAGTCACCTGTAGTCATATAAACCGATCTTCCATTTGAACCCTCCAACCTAAACCTGGGAGCCATATAAGGTTGGCCTGGATCTGTCATTAACCTTACTCTTTCTTTTGGTAAAGGACTGGCATAGGTAGTAAGCCCGGCTTCACGTACTTGACCTGCATGAACACCAGAATTTGTGACATTATAAAAACTTTTTGGCTCAGGAAGAGGTATTTTTAAAAGAGTGTCAACATATGAAAAAGCAGTATCGATTGAACTACCTGTTGTTTTAATAACATATGACATGCCATTGATACAATCTGCAAAGTCATCCATGACATTAAATATATAAATATCGCTAAACTCTGGATTTAAGCTATCACAAGTTGATACCAAATATACACTATCAGTATTAGACCAATTTAATTTAACCACCATAGAATCCTTAAATGCACTCAAAGCTACTGTTGTTGTATCTACCGGAAAATACCCTGTATTTGACATCAGCATAGAAAGATCTCCTCCAGAGGGAATTTTATTTTCAACAGTAAATGTCATACTTGCAGATTGCAATGAAGAGCGTATCCTATTTCTGTTGGAATGATCCATTTCTTGTAGGGGAGAATTGGTTGCAGATATAAATGTCATAGGAGCCATTATAATCTCAAAAGGTGCTAACATTCTATATTTTCCTCCAATTGTCATGCCTGATTCAAGCGTACCTCTACCGTCAATTCTTGCTCTAGAATTCACATTGAAAGTTGAAGGATTTGAAGACATTAACTCAACAATGGTGGTCTCGTTCGTTTTGGGTGTTACGTTGGTGCTATCATAATAATTCAAAGATCCTGGCGCTTGGTATTTTAAGGTTGTTGTTCCAATAGAAGATAATCTTACGATCGTTTTTGTGGTATCTTTAGCGGTTGATGGACTTGCAAGAGTGGATATGGCATTCACTTTTGAAGTATCGCCAGCTTGATTAATACCCACCATATCAAAATCAAGAACTACCGGCAATCTTATTCCATTGTACATTTCAATTTCTAATTTAGTATCCACAAACTCCCAGCCAGAAAAACCAAGTGGCATCCCTGCAATAGCAAAAGAGGTTGGGGGAAATTCTTGAACTATATTTGCTTCCATGGATTCAAAGTGAAGCCCTTTTAAGCCAATATCAAAAGAAATTCCTCCAAAGTTTGATCCATCTAAAGGAAATGAACTGTTCTGTGCTTTAATTGTAGCAGAAGCTTCTAGAGTAAGCATTTTTAAAACAGAGTCAGCTCCTTGAGGGTTGTAAAACGTATATCCATCTAAGTCAAAATTCTTTTTAATGGTCAAACCATTTTTTAATACGGTATCCAATTTTGTGGAATCTTTCCCTGTAGGCGGAGCAAAATTCTTAAAATTCATCAGAAAATCAACATCCATAGGGTAACCGCTAGTAATGCTATTTATTTTTATTTCATTGATATCTGCGGCGCTTGGAGATATTAGTTTACCAGAAAATATTTCTATGGATGCTGGAAATTTAACTTCGGGTATATCGATAGGAATATTTGTCTCTGCAATGCTAACCAAAGCTGAATCAAAGCCTGAAATTTTTAATTGATTTGATATGCCAATCTGCATCTTATCACCTGCACTAATTGTAATAAGGTCCCCTGTCAAAGTATTTATTTTATGATAGATTCGTCCAAAATTATTTCCCGATCCTCCATCGTTTTCCGAGCTGTTTATATACAATTTTTGGCCCCCTGTACCTGCTGGATTTACCCCTTCTTCTTTGATCCAAAAATAATAGTTGGTGCCGACATTATAAGTTTTTCCACTAGAAAAATGGAATTCTACTTCTCCAGCTGCTGTATTTCTATTTATTGTGACAGTATTTGATTTATCGTAAGGTGAGCTTGTAAACTTAGAGTTTGGGTTAGCACTTGAGGCGTCATTATCAGTTGTGTAGATATAAAGCGCCAAATTATAATCTGATGCTGGTGCAGCGTTACTTAATTTCAATATGATTTTGCTTAAAGATCCGGTTTTTGATAAAGAGAATTTTTGCCAACCATTAGTCCATCCTGTTACAGAAGTTGCGCTAGTATAACTAAACAATGTCTCCTCTGAAGATCCAGCAGTCAAAGATTCAAGACCAAATGACAAATCCATTGTCAATGAATTGCCTATCGATGCTTTACTTATTGAACTTGCAGATGGTGAAAAAGTTTGCCCCTTCGCGATACTTGCTTGGGTTTGATTTGCAAGTGTAGTTGAAGTACTGTTAATGCTTGTTTTTAAGGTTGATGCAAAATTTGTTATAGATGATGGCAAACCATCGTTCTCAATAGACGTTGTAAAATTACTAACTGCTACTCCAGCATCTTCTTTAACAACATATCCATTTATTGATTCAATAAAATCAAATTGATCCAGAGAAATGGATGGAATATTAATAGGTATTTGAATGCTCGGATTAAATGCAGATGCAATTGAATTCCAAGTAGCTTGAGTAATTTGCTGATCTGTAGTAGGTGGAATACTAAATGAAGCCCCAGAACTATTTACAAGCGTCTTCGAAGGAATGATATCAATGGTTGTATCAAATGGTACAGTAATGCTTTGAGTGCTTGTAGGGGATGCGGTGGGATTTAAAGAAAAAGGAATTGAGGTATCTAGTGTTATTTCCAAGATATCTGATCCAATTGAGGTGTCAGGCAAAACACCTTCAAACATCAACTGCATTCCGAGGGAGTCCGGAGTTGAGAAGATTTGCTTATTGTCCACCATTCCCTCAAAAGAAAATTTATTTTGTACCAAAGGGAAAGTTATGTCCACAAACCATGTAGGCACCTTAAATCCATTTAAAGTGCTTAAATCACATTTAATGAGAGAAAATGGCATTATAAGAAATAAAAACCATATTGACCATTTCCTATATGTTGCGCTTTTGATTATAAACTTCTTCATCAAAGGATAAAATAATTAGCTAAAAATAGCATTTAAATCAAAAAAATTCATTTTATTTATTTTTGATAAAAAAAAAGCCTCACAAGGAGGCTTTTTTTATTCTATTTATCGCAAAGCTAATATCTATATTCCTCGGATTTAAAGGGTCCGTCTACTGTAACTCCAATATAATCGGCTTGTTCTTGGTTCAATTGAGTCAGTTCTACGCCTAGTTTTTCCAAATGTAATATAGCTACCTTTTCATCTAAATGCTTTGGAAGAACATATACTTTATTTTCATAATTATTGCTGTTTTCCCATAATTCAATTTGTGCAAGAACCTGATTTGTAAAGGAATTGCTCATAACGAAAGAGGGGTGACCCGTTGCACAGCCAAGGTTGACCAGTCTACCTTCAGCTAATACAATTATATCTTTTCCGTTCAAGGTATATTTATCAACTTGAGGTTTTATGGTGTCCTTAGAATTGCCATGGTTCTTTTCTAACCATGCCATATCAATTTCATTATCAAAATGACCAATATTACAAACAATGGCTTTATCTTTCATATTTTCGAAGTGTTCTGCTCTAACAATATCTCTATTGCCTGTTGCAGTTACTACAATATCAACATCACTGATAACGGTTTCAAGTCTTTTGACTTGGAAACCATCCATTGATGCTTGCAGAGCGCAGATTGGATCAATTTCTGAAATAATAACTCTTGCACCAGCGCCCCTTAAAGAAGCTGCAGAGCCCTTACCTACATCGCCATAACCTGCAACAACGGCAACTTTTCCTGCCATCATAATATCGGTAGATCTCCTAATCGCATCAACCAACGATTCCTGGCACCCGTATTTATTATCAAATTTAGCTTTGGTTACAGAATCATTTATATTGATTGCAGGCAATGGTAAGTTGCCATTTTTAACCCTTTCATGAAGCCTGTGGACTCCTGTGGTGGTTTCCTCAGAGAGACCTTTGATACCTGAGACAAGCTCTGGATAATGATCCAATACCATATTAGTGAGATCACCCCCATCGTCTAAAATCATATTAAGCGGCTTATCATCGTTAAAGGCAAATAGTGTTTGCTTTATACACCAATCAAATTCTTCCTCATTCATTCCTTTCCAAGCATAAACTGGTATGTCTTTCGCTGCAATGGCGGCTGCAGCATGATCTTGCGTTGAAAAGATGTTGCAAGATGACCAAGAAACTTCTGCACCAAGATCGATCAACGTTTCTATCAATACAGCAGTTTGGATTGTCATGTGCAAACATCCAGCTATCCTAGCGCCTTGTAAAGGTTTTGAAGCAGCAAATTCTCTTCTTATTGACATTAAGCCTGGCATTTCAGCTTCTGCTAATGAAATTTCTTTTCTTCCCCAATTTGACATAGAAATGTCTTTAACCTTGTAAGGCAATCTATCAACGATATTTTCAGTTAATTCCATTTTAACTCCTTATTTAATAGCCGACAATAATTCATCGANCATGTCAGTTTTTTCCCAAGTAAAAGAATCTTCTGTTCTTCCAAAATGACCATTGGAGGAAGTAAGTCTGTACCTTGGATATTTTAAATTTAAATGATTTATTATACCACTAGGTTTTAANGGGAACAATGATTCAGCCAATTTTGTAAGCTTTTCATCGGAAATTGTTCCCGTGCCGAATGTTTTTACATAAAACGATGTTGGCTTTGCAACACCGATACTATATGAAAATTGAACTTCACATTTGTCTGCTAATTTAGCAGCAACAATATTCTTAGCNATATATCTTGCCATATAAGCAGCAGATCTGTCAACTTTTGAGGGNTCTTTGCCTGAGAATGCACCTCCTCCATGAGGCGCATATCCCCCATAAGTATCTACAATGATCTTTCTCCCNGTTAANCCGGTGTCTGCTTCAGGCCCTCCAAAAACGAATCTTCCNGTACCNTTAATTATAAAAGCATCATCATANGGGAGGTTTGATAAATCTAAAACTGGTTTAATAACTTTATCAATAACCTCATTAGTAATAAAGTGATGCTCCTCTTTTTCNTTTGCAAATTGANCTAACATATCNTCATGCTGGGTNGCTATNACTACTTTTGAAACTTTGCTAGGTCTATTATTTTCATATNAAATTGAAACCTGAGACTTGCTATCAGGCCTTAACCAATCCANAGTTCTATCTTTTCGAAGATTGGTTAACTTTTCAACTAACCTATGAGATANGTGTATCGGAAGGGGCATTAATTCTTTTGTTTCATTGCAAGCNAAACCAAACATTAAACCTTGATCTCCTGCTCCTTGNTCNTCAAAGAGACCTGACCCTTCGTCAACTCCTTGGGCAATTTCAGGGCTTTGATTATCAAGAAAAGATGTGATTTTNACTGAATTGCAATCCATTCCATACTTACTGTCGATATAACCAATTTCTTTTAAGGTATTTCTAACAACCTGTTCAACATTTATTGAGGCTTTTGAAGTTATTTCTCCTGAAACAAAAACATTTCCAGTAGTAGCCATTGTTTCACATGCTACACGAGAATTTGGATCTCCCTCTAAATATTTATCAAGTATAGCATCGGATATTGCATCGCAAACCTTATCNGGGTGACCCTCTGATACAGATTCTGANGTGAAAACAAAATTACTCATTTAGTATTGCAATCCTCTCTAATTTNTAAGCTTTAATTCTTGGNCCTGCATTGATAATATNAATGTCATCAATGTTNTATTTTGAAAAGTTATCATTGAANTTTCCAACTAAAGTTTTCGCTATTTTATCGTATTCATTTTTATCCTTCCATGCGTTNGAAGGAATAAGAAGGTCNTCACCTATNTCATCTAANCTTNTTGGTACTTTTACACCAAAATAGGGATCTAATTCAAATTCAGATTCTTCTATTGTTCCATCAAGTATGGCATGAATCATCTTGCGAGTCAATGGAAGAGATATTCTCTTTGCTCCAGACTGCGCTGAAGCACCGACCCAACCAGTATTTACCAAATATGCCGGTACCTTAAAATTATTCATTTTCTCCTTTAAAAGCTCAGCATATCTTAATGGGTGCAATGTCAAAAAAGGACCCCCAAAACAAGGTGAAAATGTAGCTGTTGGCTCAGTAATGCCCCTCTCAGTTCCAGCTACTTTTGCTGTATATCCACTTATAAAGTGATACATTGCTTGCTCTGAAGTTAACTTTGATACAGGAGGTATTACTCCGTAAGCATCACATGTCAAAAAAATTATGGTTTTTGGATGGTTTGACATTGCAGGTTTGCCTTGTCCATAAATAGAGTTATCTATGAAATTTAATGGATAAGATACCCTAGTATTTTCCGTTTTGGATCCATCAGAATAGTCAACTACCAAGGTTTCTGGGTCATAGACTACATTCTCTAGCAATGCTCCTCTTTTAATAGCATTAAAAATGTCCGGCTCATTCTCAGGGTTTAGATTTATTGTTTTGGCATAGCAACCGCCTTCAAAATTAAATATACCATCATTGGACCAGCCATGTTCATCATCTCCAATTAATGGACGCTTAGGATCAGTAGAAAGTGTGGTTTTTCCAGTACCGCTTAAACCAAAGAAAATTGCAGAGTTTTCTCCATCTTCAGCAACATTGGCAGAGCAATGCATGGATAGCACTCCACTTTGTGGCAAAAGATAATGCAATACTGAAAAGATTCCTTTTTTCATTTCACCAGCATATTCAGTGCCTCCAATAATTGCAATTTTTCTAGCCATATGAAAAATAACAAATGATTCTGAATTCATACCGTGCTCTTTAAAATTTTCATTTTTTACATCCGAAGCATTTATTATTGTAAAATCAGGAGAAAAATTCTCAAGATCATTAGATTTTGGTCTTATGAACATGTTATGAACAAAATGGGCCTGCCAAGCTCTTTTAGCCAAAATCCTTACGTTAATACTATATTTTGGGTCAAAACCCGCGTATCCATCGAACATATAAGTATCATTTGGGTCTGAATTATAATAATCAACTATCTTTGAGAAAAGCTCATCAAAAACTTTTTCATCAATTTTTTGGTTCACTTGACCCCACCAAATTTGCGAATTTGATGAGGGTTCATCAACAATGTACTTATCTTTAGGTGATCTTCCTGTAAATTTTCCAGTATCTACAATGGGAGCACCGGTAGAACTGATAACACCTTCATTATTTTTTAAAATTTCATCAATTAAATTATCAACATTTAGGTTTCTATGTATTTTAGATACATTGTTTAGACCAATTTGATCTAAACCAAGGGTTTTATTCAAATTTGACATATTTATCCTCTTGGATGGGCTTGTTTGTATGTTTGTTTTATTTTTTCCGGTTGAATATGTGTATAAACTTGAGTCGAGGAAAGATTGCTATGACCTAACAGATCTTTTACAGTCCTTATACCTGCCCCATTTTCAATAAGATGAGTTGCAAAAGAATGTCTTAATAAATGCGGGCCCAATTGATTGCCATCCGCAACTAACTTAATGTAAATAGATATTCTTCTTTGAACTGTTCTTTTTGAAATTCGCTTCTCTCTCTTAGTTATAAACAATGGTTTATTAAAATCTTTATTTTTTCTAGAACTAGTGTAATTTTCAAGGTATAATTTCGCTCTATTTCCAAAGGGAACCAAACGTTCTTTGCTTCCCTTACCAAAAAGTCTAATTAGATTATTTTTATAATCAATTGAACCGTGATTTAATGAAACTAATTCACTTAACCTCATTCCAGTTGAATAAAAAAGCTCTAACATTGCTTTATCCCTTATTCCGATTGAAGTGCTTTCATCAGGTGAATCCATGAGTGAATCAATAATTTTTTGATCTATGAAATTAGGCAACGATCTTGCTATTTTAGGTGATCTTATATTCTCAGATGGATTGCTATGAATTTGTTCAGACTTAACCATAAACTTGAAATATGATTTTACAGAAGCAAGTCTTCTTGCAATTGTCCTATCTGAAAATTTTTTATCAAACTCGGAGGATAAAAAAGCTCTAATTTGTTTTCTTGATATTTTATTTATATCATAACTATCATCTTTAAGAAACTTTTTAAATTTATTTAAATCTGTCATGTAAGATTTAATAGTATTATCAGAGAAATTTCTTTCTTTTTTTAGAAAAAGATAAAAATCATTCAATGATTCGTACATTGTAATCATCATGCATTAAATAAACTGAGTTGATCTATAAGATGATTAAAATCTTCAGGAATTGGGGCTTTCAATGTCATTTTTTTATGTGTATTTGGGTGATTAAATATAATCTCTTCCGCATGAAGTGCCTGCCTGTTGAAATCTTTAGCAATTTTAGTAAAAATTTTAGTTACTTCTGGTAAAAAACCTCGAGCTTTTTTTAAACCACCACCATATTTCTCATCACAAAAAATTGGACATCCTACAAATGAAGCATGTACTCGGATTTGATGTGTTCTACCGGTCTTAGGGGAAAAAAATACTTGATTTAAATATTTACCTCTTTTTGATAACGAATACCCAGTAGTTGCATTTCTACCATTAATATCGACTTCAAAAACAGTTGGATCCTTCTTCCCTCTTTTTATTGGATGATCAATGTGACCATGGTCTTCTTTCCAGCTTCCCCATGTAATTGCAAAATATTTTTTTTCAATTAATCTTTTTTCAAACTGATAAGATAAATGCTTATGTGCTTGATTTGTTTTGGCAATTAAGATTATACCAGAGGTATTTTTATCAAGACGATGTACTATCCCAGGCCTATCTTCGCCGTTAATATTAGATAATTTGTCAAAATAATGTAAAAGCCCATTCACCAATGTACCATCTTCATTTCCATTTCCTGGGTGTACAACTAAGCCCGGAGGTTTATTTATGGCTATAATCGATGCGTCCTCATAAATAATATCTAGATCTATTTTTTGTGCTTTTAGTTTTGTTTTTTGATTTTCAGGTAGCGAAATTATATAATCTATAGTTTCATTACCATCTAACTGATAACTTGGTTTTACAGGAAAATTGTTTACTCTAATATTCCCTGATTTTATCATTTTTTTAATTTGAGTCCTGCTAAAATCAGGAAAGTAATTGGATAGAAAAAGATCTATTCTTAAAGGTTTTATAGCATTAACTGGAATAGTCTCAAATTTCAATCTTAGCTCTTTTTTTCTCTAAAAAAATTGAATCAAATAATATTATGACCATACCTACTGTGACACACGTGTCAGCTACATTAAAGATATACCATCGAAAATTGCCAATCATAAAATCAAAAAAGTCGACAACCTCACCTAGGAAAATTCTGTCTGTTAAATTGCCTAAGGCACCTGCAATTATTAAGGAAATAGAAAATCTCAGTATAAAAACGTCATTTTTAATTGTGTATAAATAATAAAATAGAAAAATTGTAAGAACTATTGATAGCGCTGAAAATAAAAAAATACCAAAAGGGAAATCTATCCCAAAGGCCATGCCATCATTTGTTATATATGTCAAATTAAAAAAATTAGGGATTATTTCAATTGATTGACCTAAAGACATATTGTGGCTTACAAGATATTTTGAGATTTGGTCTACCAAAAAAAGGAAAAGGCTCAAAAAGAGCACATTCATACTAAACCAAGCTTTCCCTTTTCCTTGCAGTTCACGCATTTTGTTGCGTTTGGCACTTCCATCATTCTTTCAGAAGGTATTAATTCATTGCAAATTTTACAAACGCCAAAGGAGCCTTCATTGATGCGCTCCAAAGCAATTTCTAAGTTTTTTAAATAATCACTACCCCTGTTCATTAACATGAAGTTCTTCTCCTGTTCGTGGGAATCAGTTCCTGCATCAGCCATATGCACACTATAAATTGAGTCCGGAGTAAGCCCTCCTTGCTTGTTCGAAGAACTACCTAATCCTTCTTTTATTATATCCACTTCGTTAGCTATTAAACTTATTTTGTGTTCAATGGATTTTTTAAATTTATTTAGCTCTGCTTTTGAATATTTGTTTGGCACATTATACCCTTTCGCTTTTTGCTTTGTTTAATCCTATGTGAAGAATTTCATTATCAATTTCTATTTCAGAAGAATATTTAACGTCTCCTTTTTTTTCAGAAATACTTAAAGCCAAAACCTCATTTTTAAACAAATCGATGTTTGCTTTTATAGCATTCCCTATTTTACCAGAAAGGTCAGAATAAATATCGATTCTATCTTCAACTGCGAAATTAGCATTTTTTCTCATGTTTTGCACCTGTCTAATTGCATCCCTTGCTATTCCTTCATTTTTCAAATCTTCATTAATATCTATTATAAGTCCCACTGTGTGGTTGTCGTCACCAGATGAGGAGAATTTCTCAGCAGATTCCTGCTCAAAAATCAACTCATCTCTAAAAATTGAAATTTCTTTACTTTGGATTGATAAATCTAATTTTTTATCAGATCTGATTTTAGATATTATCTTATCTGGAGTTATTTTTCTGATAGCCTCACTAATTGTTTTAAGATCTTTTCCGTATTTAGCGCCTAAAATAGGTAGGTTTGGTTTTATGTTAAATTTAACTAATATATCTTCTGAATCTGCTTGTACAACCTTCTTTACATTTAATTCATCTTCAATAATTTTACTTTCGCTCAAGATAAAGTTTGCGACTTTTTTATCAGTTACATGAAAATGTAATTCCGACAGAGGTTGTCTAATCTTAATTTTGGCTTTATTTCTTGCTGACCTGCCAAGCTCAACTACCCTCCTAAGGGAATCAATATTATTCATTAATTCAATGTCTATTTTTTTCAAATCTGAACTTGGATAATCACACAAATGAATGCTTTCATGTTCATCTGAATCAATATTTTTTACCAAATTTTGATATATTTCTTCTGTTACAAAAGGCAAAACAGGTGAAATTGATTTTATAACAGTAGTGAGACATTCATAAAGAACTTGATAAGCTGTTTGCTTGTCAAGATCATCTTCGCTTTTCCAAAATCTTCGCCTACTTCTTCGTATATACCAATTTGACAAATCGTCCAAAAAAAGATCAAATTTTCTCATCATGATGTCAGATCTAAATTGCTCTAAACTAGAATTACAATCCTTGATAAAAACATTTAGTTTTGAAATTATCCATTTATCCATGATTGAGAAGTCAATATAATTCACTTTATATTTATATGGATCGTAGCCATCGACAGAAGCATAGGTTGCAAAAAAAGAATAGGAATTCCATAGCTGAATTAGCTTTTTTCTTATTTCATTACCAATAGAGTACCCGAACAAAAGATTATGTTCAGGGTTTTGCAATGCATACATCCATCTCATTACATCTACTCCCATTTTTTCTGCTGCATCATCAAACCAAATTGCATTTCCCCAAGATTTATGCATTTCTCTTCCATCTTCTGCTCTGACAAGTGCATGACCTAAAAGATTTTTAAAAGGTGGTTTGTTTTCAAGCATAGTGGACATCGCTAATAGAGAATAGAACCAGTTTCTAAATTGGCCTGGAAAGGATTCAACAACAAACTCAGCAGGAAACCATTCATCCCAATAGCTTTTATCTGAATTATATTTTAAAGTAGAGAATGGGACTATACCAGCGTCCAACCATGGGTTACCGACATCTTCAATTCTAGTTCCAATAAGACCTGTCTTGGGGTGCTTAATCTTAACTTTGTCAATCCATGGCCTGTGTGGTGTGTGCCCATTAAACTCATTCCAGCCTTCAACTGCCAATTCTTTTAATTCTTCCCTTGAGCCTACAACATAAAATGAACCATCATCAAAAGTCCATATAGGCAAAGCCAAGCCCCAAAATCGCTTTTTTGAGATCATCCAGTCACCCATATTATCAAGCCATTCTATTTCTCTGTCTTCACCCCAATCTGGTATCCAATTGATATCTCTGACTGTTTTTTTTATCTCATCTCTCCAATCCATGTTAATATACCATTCATCGACCAATCTAAAAACAAGCTCATCGCCAGACCTCCAGCAATGAGGATAAACATGAGGATAGTCTTCTGCATAGAACAATAGGTTTCTTTCTTTGAGATCATTTATTATCAATTGAATTGTTTTTTTGTCCGTTGCGCTTTTCCCTGCAAGCCAGCCGAATTTTTCTGTAAACTTAGATTCTTTATTTAATGGAGCAATGCTGACAAATCCCAGCTTCTTTCCAATTTTACTATCAATATCACCACAACCAGGAGCCATATGAACTATTCCTGTTCCTTCTCCAGCGACTACTATATCGTTTCCAATATTATCTTTGCCTGGATCAATGACCTGGTGCTGAATACTGCTAGTTATGTTTTTTTTCTTTAATTTTTCATTTATAAACGGGTAACCGCCAATTTCATTTTGAGCATCTAGATGATCATATGGACCTGTATATTTCATTCCAACTAGCTCACTGCCCTTGATTGTTTCTAAAACCTCAAATCCACCTCTCTCATTAAAAATTTGCGCTATGGTTTTTAATTTAGGCACTCCATCAATCCATTGTTTTTTTTCTTTGAACTGTTTTTCAAGTCTTTTAAAGTTGAGATTCTCTTCTGCAAAATAATATATTGAACCATCCGAGGCTTTCACTTTGACATAATTAATATTTGCATTAACGGCAGCTATCACATTTGATGTCAATGTCCATGGAGTAGTTGTCCAGACAAGGATATATTCATTTTCTTTATCAACAAGTGGAAAACGAACGAACACCGCTTTATGAGAGACTAGTTTTCTGCCTTCAATTATTTCCATTTGAGAATAGGAAGTACCAGATCTACCAGACCAAGGTACAACATCAGAACCTTTGTATATCTTGCCATTTTCAAACAATTTTTTTAAAAATGACCAAATCGTAAAATTGTTTTCATCAGACATGGTAAAGTAAGAATTTTCCCAGTCCATCCAATAGCCCAATCTCTTTGATTGCTCAGTTTGAATTTTTGAAAACTTTTTAACCCTTTCTTTGCATTTATTTACAAATTTTTCGATGCCATATTCTTCGATATCTTTTTTAGATTTAAACCCAAGCTCTTTTTCTACTTCAACTTCAACCCAGAGACCTTGGCAATCAAAGCCCTGTTGGTATCTCAGTTCAAAGCCTTTCATTGCTTTGAATCGATTAAAAATGTCTTTTAATGTTCTGCCCCAAGCATGGTGAACTCCCATAGGATTATTTGCAGTTATAGGACCATCAATGAATGACCATTTAGGCTTGCCTTGATTTAATTGACGTCGTTTTTCAAATATCTTTTCTTTAGTCCAAAAATCTAGAACTTTATGCTCAATAGAAACAAAGTCAACGTTAGTATCGGGTTTTTTTATCATTTATTTCAGTCAACCTCAAGAGTGAGGTATCTTGCAGCTCCATCTCTTTTTAAATGAAGCATCACCATATTTCTTTTTCTGGTGTCGTTCAATAATCTTTGAAATTGTTCTGGGTTGGTACATTTTTTTGTACCAACTCTCGTTATTATATCGCCTGGTTGAATACCTGCAACATCTGAAGGGCTATTTTCATCAACACTGACCACAACAACTCCTTCATCTTTTGCGTTCAGATTGTATTGGTTGCGAAGAGATCTAGAAATGGAAGAGACCTTGATTCCGATCTCATTCGAGCTTTCTTCAACATTTGAGCCAATTAAAATCTCATCACTTGGCATTTCTTCCAGATTTACTCTCATTGATTTTTTCTTGCCATCTCGAATCAATATTAACTCATAGCTTTTATTTGGTTTAGATGCGGATACTTTATTTCTAAGATTGTCAACAGTTTTTACTTTCTGGGAATTGAACTCAATTATAACATCTCCGGTTTCAATTCCTGCTTTGTCTGCTGGGCCATCACTTACTACATCAGCAACTAAAGCACCATTTCTAGAATCGAGTCCCAATGCTTTTGCCTTTGACTCATCTAAAGCTTGAATTTGGACCCCTATCCAGGACCTGACTACTTTGCCATAAGCAACAAGATCATCCATAACCTGCTTAACCATGTTTGAAGGAATAGCAAATCCCACACCTTTATTGCTTGAGTCGAAACTATTTGTATAAATAGCAGTGTTGATACCAATCAATGAACCAGATGAATTTAGAAGTGCTCCTCCACTATTTCCAGGGTTTATCGCTGCATCTGTTTGGATAAAATCTTCATACATATCACCTTGGATTATATTTCCTCTTCCCTTAGCTGAAACTATGCCCGCAGTTACCGTATGGCTTAAATTTGCAGAAAAAGGACTTCCAACCGCTATTACAAGCTCTCCTACTCTTAATTCATCTGAATCTCCAAATCGTATTTGAACCAAATTATCAGGTTCAATTTTCAGTACTGCAAGGTCTGACTTTGGGTCTCTGCCTATTATTTCAGCTTCAAATTCTCTATTATCCATTAATCTGATATTTATTTCATCAACATCATCTACCACATGGTTATTAGTAATGACATAACCTTTTTTGGAATCTATTATTACGCCAGAGCCTAATGCAGTAGATCTAAATTCTCTTTGACGGGGCTGATTAAAAAAATATCTAAAGAGATCTTCCTGAGGAGCGCCCCTTTGGAAGCGACTCATATCAACAGTTTTTTCAGTAAGAATTGTTACAACAGCAGGGTTTGCATTTTCAGCAATTTCGGCAAATTGATCACTGAACTGTTTTAAGATTGAGTTTTGTGCAGATAAAGTTGCAAAAGTTAATATAATTAAAAATATTTTTTTCATTTAAAATCCTAAAGTTTTTTTGAGTTAAATGAAAGAAACAATCATTGGTTCCATTTCATTTTATAGAGATAGTTACAAATATGGTTTCAAATCTTGATAGAAAATGTCTTCAGTCCTTGGCCCAATATACCCCTTAACGATGTAACCATCCCTGTCAATGATAAGGGTAGTTGGTATACCTGTTATGGATTGCCCAATCGCTTTACCAAAATTATAAGTAACAACTTGCGTCTCATTTTCTTCAACATCGGTTAAAATTGTATAATTAATATCCCAATCGTTCATGAAGGATTTGATATTATCTGGAGAGCCAGATGTTAATGTTATGCCAACAATTTCCAATCCATTCTTCTTATATTTAGATTGAAGTTTGACAAAATCTGGTATTTCTCTTCGGCATGGCCCACACCAAGTTCCCCAAAAATTCAATAATAGAACTTTTCCTCTCATATCCTTTAAACGAAACTTTTCACCGTTTACTGTCATAAGTGTAAAGTCAGGTGCTTTTATTGCATATTCTGGTCTTTGGGGATCATTTCTCTCCTGACTTCTAGAGTCAATACTGGAGGTATTGGTTTCTAGTTCTATTTTTTTGCTTTTTTCACAACCAATGGAGACTGAAAACATTAAGACAAAAATTATGTTTATTTTTTTCATATTTAACCTGCTAGCCCATTATCCAAAAAATCTAAAAAGTCGTCCACATTTCTTGACATTCCTGGAAATGTGCCTAGAACTTGATCATCTGGACTTAAAATTACATAAAAAGGTAATGCCGCCGTACCGAATCTTTCAATTTCATACTGTTGATTTTCCCGATGATTTGGTCCTCCATCAGTATATAATTGAACTAGAACCATTTCAGAAAATCTTTCTTTCACGTCCTTTTGAACAAAAATATTAGCTTCCATCCATCTACAATTAGTGCATGTATATCCTGTAAAATCAACAAAAATTGCTTTGCCAGTAGCCCTAGACTCTACAAAAGCATCATCAAGATTTTTTAACCAAGAAAGCTCTGAATCATTCATTGTTGATGAGCTAGAAGATAACTCACTATCAACTTTGGGAGGAAGGTAGGAGTATATCAAGCCGCTAATTCTGTTGCCGAACATGCCTGAAGTAAGGTACAATCCAAATGTTAAAAAGATCATGCTAAGCATCAATCTGGGAACTGAGATAAACTTTAATTCGCTATCATGAGGAAGTTGAATTTTTCCCAGCAAATATAAACCGCATAGCAACATCAGTATAGCCCACGAAGCCAAGACAACATTTTGAGTAAAAAATCCCCAATTCCATACCAAGTCGCTATTGCTAATAAATTTAAAAGCTGCAGCCATTTCCATGAAACCAAGAACAACTTTAACTGAATTTAACCAACTTCCTGATTTGGGCATTTTAGATAAATATTGAGGAAACAAAGCAAGGAAAAAGAATGGAGATGCAAAAGCAGTACTAAAGATTACCATTCCCAACATTGGCCAAAACCATTGTCCGTTAGAGGCAGCTACCAATAGAAGCCCAACAAATTGTACGGTGCAGGTAAAACTAGTCAATGTGAACGTTACAGCCATAAATATTGTACCTAATGTCCCCCCTCTTCCTTCTTGTTTGAGGGATAGATTTGTAAGCCACTGAGGCAATTGAATATCATACATTCCAAAGAGCGATAGTGAAAAATACACAAACAAAGATGCTAGAAAAAGATTTACCCAAGGATTAGAGGCTAATTGATTAGCACCTGAAGCACCTAAGGTTAATGCCAAGAGCAATCCAATAATTGAAAATGTTGCGATAATTCCAAACGTATATATAAAAGCATTTCTAAGAGGACTGCCCTCGTTTTTTTCTCCTTTATGAGTGAAAAAAGAAATGGTGATCGGTATCATGGGAAATACGCATGGTGTTAATAGTGCTAAGAAACCCATGCTTACCGATAATATAATAAATGAGAAAAGTCCGCTTCCAATCGCGGCTTCTAAATTTATGTTACCAGAGCTGTCGTAAATAGCTTTATCGATCGTCACCATCTCACTACGGTCAGGTCGTATGGGCCCTTCCTCAATAATGAATGCAACATCCATAAATTCTTCTTTGGGTGGATAGCAAACGGATGCATTGCATACCTGGTAAAGAATAGAAGTTTTCACAATATAGCTACCTGGCAAGATATCTTGCTTTAAACGAAAAGGTGCTATAAAATTAGCTCCACCTTGATGAATTCTAGTATTTGTAGCAAAATTCTCATCATATTTGGATAACGGCTCTGATTCGATAACTTTACCAATTTCATCAATAAAATCACTCGATAATGTTACTTTAGAGGCAGTCGGACCCTGTCCCTGATCCCTCAAAGCATAGATGTACCATTCTTCATCCATTTCTGCGGTTATAGATATTTCAACTATTTCTCCAGCTCTCACATTCCCAATAACTTCAGAAGAAATCTCAACTGGCGTTTTAAATTGAGAAAAGATTTTTGTAAAAAGCAGAAAGTAAAAAATGTATCGCTTCATTCTAAAATCATCCCATTATATTCTGAATGCAAATGTTCCAAGGACTAAAATTAACGTCAATTGTTCTCATTTTTAATTGCTTCGGATTTATCAACCAAAGAAACGGTCATTTCTACTCTATCAAGTGGATTATCTCTGGGGTCTCTTTCTGAATTAACGATTTGGTCAACCACTTCAATGCCACTTATTAATTGCCCAAAAACTGTGTACTGTCCATCTAAAAAGGGAGCATTGTCATGACAAATAAAGAATTGGCTTGAACCTGAATCAATATTTTGAGATCTTGCCATTGATAATGTTCCGCGTTGATGAGGGGTATCATTAAATTCAGCTGGAACAGTCCATGATTCGGGATCATTTTCCCTGCCAATTCCAAAAAACTTTCCTGCTCTTCCACCAGTTCCATCATTCATCCTATCTAGATCCTTAGAATTTGGATCTCCGCCCTGTATCATAAAACCAGGGATAACCCTATGAAAAGTAGTGCCATTATAGTACCCTTCCTCTGCTAAAATTTGAAAATTTTCAACATGCTTAGGTGCGGCATCTGGAAAAAATTCTACAACCATATCCCCAAATTTTGTCGATATAACAGCTACTTTTTGATCTTTTGAACAACTCATCAATAACACTCCGATTAAAAAAATTAATATAAACGTTTTTCTCATTTTAATAAACTCCGACTTCCAGGTTTCTGAATGGGTATGGATTTTAATGAATCAGGAATGTCATCCTCCGAAAAACTTTCTACTTTTAGTGATACAAGTGATTTTTGTTTCTCATGAATTTTTACTTGACCGTTGCTCCTATCAACTATAATACCTACCCCAACAACTTGTCCGTGATTCTTATGCACAACATCAATTACCTCTTTTACTGAACCTCCAGTTGTAATTACATCTTCAACTACTAAGATTTTTTCATTTTTGTCAATTTTAAATCCTCTTCTCAATGACATCTGTCCATTCATTCTTTCTGCAAAGATTGTAGGTTTATTTAACAATCTACCAACTTCCGTACCTAATACGATACCTCCAACTGCGGGTGAAATTACTTTGTCTACTTCTAATTCTGTAGACAATTCTTTAATGATTTCTTTGGAAAATTGAGATAAGTATTGTGGGTATTGAAGAACCTTTGCGCACTGAAAATAAGATGAACTATGCCTACCTGAGGTTAAAACGAAGTGCCCCTCAAGCAACGCTCCAGTTTTCTTAAATATTTCAATGTATTTATCTATGTTCATCCATTAATTCTCTCATATTATTATAATATTCTTCTGCTTTCGATCTAATTGCATTACTACTAAGGTCTCCAGCAAAACATATTCCTCTAGAAACATTTATGATTGCATCTCCATTTGTAT
This sequence comes from bacterium TMED144, assembly GCA_002170005.2. GTDB lineage: Bacteria > Fidelibacterota > Marinisomatia > Marinisomatales > TCS55 > TMED144. The sequence goes on from NHGT02000003.1 coordinate 25,571, forward strand.
TGCCCTCGATCATACTAGTTTTTAAATCACCACCTTGAGCGCCTATACCAGGAATCAGTAAAGGCATATTTTTAGCGTATTTTCTAACAACTCTTAGTTCGTTACTTGCTGTTGCACCAACAACCAGTCCTATGTTATTGGATGCATTCCATTTGGATGACCTTTGAGCTACTATCTCAAATAATTTTTTATTTTCAATTGGCAAATTTTGGAAGTCCTTAGATGAGGCGTTAGACGTTTTGCATAAAATAAAGGCGCCTTTTTTTTCATCAGCAACAAAAGGTGCAATTGAATCCCAGCCCATGTATGGGCTGAGCGTAACCGCATCAAATCCAAAATGACCAAAAATGCTTTCAGCATATTGATTTGCAGTATTGCCAATATCGCCACGCTTTGCGTCGGCAATCTTAATAATATCATCACCGATAAAGTCAACAATTTCTTCAAGCCATTGATAGCCTCTTGACCCCCATTTTTCAAAAAAAGCAAAGTTGGGCTTATATGCAACGACTAAATCTCTTGTCGATTCAACTACTTTTTTTGCATGATCTTTAAGTTTCTTAAGTTCAATATTAGAATTATTGAAACTACTATTTGCAATGTCAAGCCCCACGCAAAGGTGGCTTTTGAGTGAAGTAATTCTCTCATTTAAGCGTAAATTAAAGGAACTCATGCTCTAATTTACAATGCAGAAACAAGAACGAAAAACAATGTATCAAATAAAATATAATGGATAGAAATTGAATCCTAATTCAACAACCAAAGAAATTGCTAAAAGTGGAGTATTCAATATTGTTGAAATGTTAAACGTTGGCGAAAATGATGTTGATGCTCTAATAGATGTGTCTATGGTTCTTTCAAAAAAATATGGTGATAAATCAATACTTACAAAATCAACGATTGAAAAATATTTCAATAGATCTGGCTCTATCTCATTTATTGCTATTTGCCAACATAAAATTATTGGATACATCATTGGAATCCCAATTGAAAAATTAAGCAGAGAGCCTTGGGCTAGAAAGGATGTTAATTTTGGCAAATCCAATACTTTATATACTTACGCTTTTGTTATCAAAGAAACTTTCTTTGGAAATGGATATGCTAGAATACTAAAAAAGGTTTTTTTAAGCAATGTTGCAAAGAGAAAGAATTTAAATTTTGTAACAGGGCACGTTATTTCAGGCAGGACTGCAAGATTCAAAGGAAATATTTCGCTGATAGAAAACGTCCATAATTGGCAAGGAACCGGCTTGACATTTGAGTACTACAGAAGAATACTGTAAATATTAATTTTTATTTGTTTTCTCAGTCATAATACTCACCATAATCAATGATACCATTGAAAGAGTGATAGCTGGAATAACAGCATCTATGTTCAAGTGAATTGCTGGTGAGATTATTTTTTCTATAAACGTTGATTCTTTCCATAAAATTGTTGTGATAGTACCTAAAGCAATTGATGCAATGGCTCCCTCTTTTGTTGCTCTTTCCCAAAATAATGCTGCGACCAAGCTTGGCGTTATTGCTGCACCATAGATTGTGTATGCATACAATGAGCGTTCAAAGAAACCTGATGATTTTGCAAAACCTAGTGATACAAAATATGCTACTACGCCTAATATCACCACTAGCGCTCGACTGAGAAAAACAATTTTTGCTTCACTTGCATTGTTATCGAAGTATTCCATGTAGACATCCCTCATCAAAGTCGTAGCGGGCACTAATAAAAAGCTATCTGCCGTAGATATGATAATGCCAATGATTGTAGTCATCATAATTGCGCCAATGAAAGGAGGTAAGAATTGATGAGATGCATAAATCAATACATATTTTCCCACCTCTGCATCAGGAATCATACTAGAAGCAACCCATGCAGCAAAGATTATCATTACTTCGGCTATAGCAACAGCGCCAATCAAAAATTTTGTAGCTGATTTTGCTCCTTCTGAATCTTTGCTAGCAAAAAAACGTTGATACATATTGGCATCACCCATAATCAATAAAAATCCAGGTAAACAGAAATTAATTATATCAATGAAAGAATAGACACCAAAAAACCGCATGTGCTCGGGCTTTCCCATATCTGAAAAAGCTATTTTCATTCCGTCAAATCCACCAGCTTCAACTAAAAATATTGGAATAGCTATCATAAAAGAAATAAGAATTATGATTCCATTAGCTACATCAGTATACACAACGCTAAGCAATCCTGCTAACATAGTATAAAGTATGATAAATAGTGCAGCAATAATGGTACCGGTTTCTACAGATATCGCCGAAACACCGCTATCATCAGTAAATATTGTATGCAATACTGCACCGCCAGCATTATACTGATAACTTACAATTACCATATACGCTAAAACTAAAGCAATTACTGATAGCAGTCTGGCAACTTGACCATACCTTTCACCAATAATCTCTGGTACCGTAAACTTGTTATATGACCTAACTTTTCCTGCAATTTGAGTTAAAACAATAATACCTAACACGCTGCCAAGCGGAAGCCACAGACCAGCCATACCAGACTGATACGTCTTTCCAGCGTTGCCCAAAATAGAACCTGTACCCATCCAAGTTGCAAGCATGGTTCCTACTAAGATCCAAGGGGTTAGAGATCTTCCAGCGACAGAAAAATCACTTTGTGTCTTAATTTGCTTTGCTTTAAAAAAGCCAATAATGACCAAGCCAATTAAATAAATAGCAATTGTTATTACATAAATCATAATTCTTCTATCATTGCTTTGAAAAGCTTAATAAATTAATTTTCAACTATGCTAAATACAAGCACAGTAAAAATTAATACAATTCTAAATTTATTTTTTTTAACAACAATGGTTTTTTCCAATTTTGCCTTAGGGCAAGAAAAAGCTGAACATAATAAGGAAGCGAAATTTGTGAACAGATTGGAAGAGGAATCAAGTCCCTACTTATTGCAACATAAAAATAATCCTGTTGATTGGTATCCGTGGTCTGAAGAAGCTTTTAAAAAAGCAAAAGAGCTAGATATTCCAATTTTTTTATCTATTGGCTATTCAACATGTCACTGGTGCCATGTCATGGAAAAAGAATCATTTGAAGATGAAGAGGTTGCTAAACTACTAAATGATAATTTCATATCCATTAAAGTTGATAAAGAAGAGAGGCCCGAAATAGATCATATTTATATGACTGTATGTCAAGCAATGACAGGAAGAGGTGGATGGCCCTTAACAATTTTAATGAGTCCTGATAAACAGCCTTTTTTTGCTGGTACTTATTTTCCAAAAAGAGGGCGCTTTGGTCGGCCCGGAATGATGGAACTAATACCATCAATTTCTGAAGCATGGAAAACTAAAAGAAAAGATCTAATTGAATCTGCAGATAAAATTGAAAAATTTTTGATAGAATCAAACAAAAAAACCATTGGCAACAATCTTAATGAAAGTATTCTAAACGATACATATTCTGTTTTCGTTGAAAGATATGATAGTGAGAATGGTGGATTCGGCACACAACCTAAATTCCCATCTCCTCAAAATATAATATTCTTACTTAGATATCATAAAATGACCGGAAATAAAACAGCGCTTGAAATGGCAGAGAAAACACTTATAAATATGCGAATGGGAGGGATATATGATCAGCTAGGATTTGGTTTTCATAGATATTCCACTGATAAAGAATGGTTAGTTCCGCATTTTGAAAAAATGCTATATGATCAAGCAATGCTTTCTATAGCATACACAGAAGCTTATCATTTAACAAAAAAAGATGTTTATAAAAAAATTGCGATTGAGATTCTTACTTATATCAAAAGAGATCTAACTGATANTAGAGGTGGATTTTACTCTGCTGAAGATGCAGACAGCGAAGGAGAAGAGGGTACATTTTACATTTGGTCGTTTGAAGAATTAAATTTTCTTGGAAAAAGTGAAAAAGATTTATCAATAGATTATTTTAATATTGAAGATGAAGGAAATTATTTAGATGAGTCAACTAGAAAGAAAAATGGCAAAAATATTTTTCATATAAAAAGTTTAAATAATATTAGTGATAATATATATGAAAAAATACGAACTAGACTTTTTGAGGAAAGAAAAAAGAGAATTCATCCTCTTAAGGATGATAAAATATTAACGGATTGGAATGGGCTTGCAATAGCAGCCTTTGCAAAAGCTGGTGATATTTTTGACAATGAAGAATTTGTTTTAATTGCGGAAAAAAGTGCTGATTTTATTTCAAGAAATTTGAAAAATGAAGATGGTACTCTTTTGAAAAGGTATAGAAATGGTAAATCTGGTATTACTGGGCATCTTGATGATTATGCATTTTATACATGGGGTCTTTTAGAGCTATATGAAAGTACATTTAAAGTTGACTATTTGGAAGAAGCTATTAACCTAAGCGATATTGTTATTAAAAATTTTTCAAATGAAAATGATGCTGGCTTTTACCTAAGCAGTAAAAATTCTGAAAAAATGATTGTCAGATCTATAACGGGTTATGATGGTGCAATCCCTTCAGGAAATTCAATTATTGCAATGAACCTAGTAAGATTATCCAAGATGACAGGAGAAGTAAAGTGGATCGATATTGCTGAAAACTTATTTAAAACATTTTCTAATGAAATACAACGATCCCCTTCCTCCTTCAGCTCAATGCTAAGCGCTTACATGTTTGAAATTGACTCACCTAAGGAAATTGTGATTGTCGGAGAACTTAACACCGAAACTAAAAGTCTAATTAAAAAAATTAAGAAAAAATACAATCCATCTAAAGTACTTATATTTAAAAATATAAATGATACTAAAAGAAAATTATCAAAAATTGCTTCTTGGACCAATACTCAGTATATGATTGATGAAAAACCAACATTTTATGTATGTAAGGATTTTGCCTGCAAAATTCCAACCAATGACATTGAACAAGCATTAAAATTCCTCAATGAATAAAATTGGTAATTATCTTTTATTATTTTATTTAGGGCTGTACTTTTTTTAATTAAAAATATTTGTATCAATAATTATTAGCTCAAAAGGATCGCCATGAAAATACCTCTTTACGGAAAAATTATAATCGGCCTGATACTTGGAATCGTATTTGGTATTTTTGCAGCATCAAATGGATGGAATCAATTCACAAGTGAGTGGATTTCACCATTTGGGAAGATTTTTATTAGCTTGCTAAAACTTATTGCTGTACCGCTAGTACTTTCATCGCTAATAACGGGCGTTGCATCATTATCAGATCTTCAAAAGCTATCTCGAATTGGCGGCAAAACTATAATGATTTATATTTCTACTACAGCTGTTGCTGCGACTATAGGCCTTGTCGCAGTAAACATCTTACAACCAGGAGATAAACTTCCTGATGAAATGAAGCAAAAACTTCAGTCTTCATATCAAGACACAGCCTCTGGAAAAATGGAAGCTGCTCAACAAATGAAAGAAAGAACAGCATTGCAGCCTTTTATTGATATGGTTCCTCAAAATTTCTTCAATGCTGCCTCAAACAATCGCAATATGCTTCAGGTGGTTTTTGTTTCAATTATTGTTGGTATTTCTTTAATTCAGATTGGTAAATCTAAATCTAAACCAATGCTTAGCTTCTTTGAGAGCTTGAACGAAGTTGTCATTAAACTGGTTGAAAATATTATGATTTTGGCCCCCATTGGGGTCTTTTCTTTGATTGCTGATACAATATCAACAATTGCAGGGGATGACATAAATAAAGTATTTGAACTTTTAGGAGCATTGGGTTTTTACATGATAGCAGTGATAATTGGATTGATTTTGCAAACGATAATAACATATTCTGCAGTTTTAAAAATATTTTCAAAGATGTCATTAAAGAAATTTTATAAGGGCATCGCCCCTGCTCAACTACTTGCCTTTTCCACAAGTTCTAGTGGGGCAACACTGCCAGTAACAATGGATAGATGCGAAAAAGAACTTGGCGTTCCTGANGAAGTCTCATCATTCGTTCTTCCGCTTGGAGCTACAATCAATATGGATGGTACAGCACTTTATCAAGCAATTGCAGCTGTTTTTATAGCGCAAACACTTGGCATGGATCTTTCATTAGGAGCTCAATCTACAATTGTATTAACTGCTGTCTTGGCTTCTATTGGAACAGCTGCTGTTCCTGGGGCAGGTATAATTACACTTGTAATTATTTTAGAAGCAATTGGNGTNCCAAGTGTTGGNTTGGCTTTAATTNTGGGCGTTGATAGNATNTTNGANATGCTTAGAACAGTTACAAACGTAACTGGCGATGCAAGNGTTGCTGTTGCAATCGCTTCATCAGAAAAAAACTGATCCANTNCAAAAAATATTTCTNATCACATTATAATTATTTAAATTANTNATGNTGNTTTAGTNTTTTGAATTTCAGGATCTTCAACCTTTTTTTCTTGAGGCCAACTTCTTGAGTTAAAAAACAGGCCTTTCCTTACTGGATAAAGGAAGTTTGCTAGCAAAAGAGACCTCTATCGTGTTTACACGGATCCTTGAAATCGATTCTAAAGCANNAATAAAAAANCCCTGNAANNCAGGGTTTTTTTATTTATTTAACAGTTTTAACAAACTATNNATTTTACNTNTTGGNCCTTTNGCNTTTATATGNAAGTATTNNTCTNTNTACTTTCTACTNATAACANANNNAGAATTTTGAATCAAAGAAATATTCTTAGANTTNNTATAAGGCAATTTAANATNAACTGTTNTGTAATTTTNTTCCATAAATTCNANAATTTTNAGTTTCAATTCTTCAATTTTTAAACATTTTAATGCGGAAATAAATAGTGCACTAGGAAATTCAACATTTAAATGTTGTATTTTTTTATGGTTATCAATTTGATCCATCTTGTTTAAAACAATAATATAATCGCTTGTATTGGCATTTAAATTATTGAGAACCTCTTTAATGACCTTATAATGTTCAATCACTTGATCTGAGGAAGAATCCAATACAATCAATATCAAATCTGCATCAACCACTTCATTAAGTGTGCTTTTGAAACTTGCAACCAGATGATGTGGTAATTTTCTGACAAATCCAACAGTGTCACTGAGCAAGATAGTGTTATATTTATCTAAGTTTACTGATCTAACTGTGGTATCAAGCGTTGCGAATAATTGATCTTTAATCAAAACATCAGCACCCGACATTGTTTTCATTAAGGTTGATTTTCCTGCATTAGTATATCCTACCAGAGCAACTTTGTAACTATTAACTCTCTTTTTAGTTCGAGTAATTCTATTTTTCTCAATTTTTGCCAATTCATATCTAAGTTTTGATATTCTATCCCTAAGCAATCTTCTATCAACTTCAATTTGNGTCTCTCCNGCGCCTGCCCTTGATCCTATNCCCCCCATTTGCCTTTCAAGATGGGTCCAAGCTCTTGTNAATCTTGGTAATANATATTGTAATTGTGCTANTTCAACTTGAACTTTNGATTCTCTAGTTTTTGCGTGTTTCATAAAAATTTGTAAAATTAAATCAGCTCGATCAATAACTACAATCTTCTTATATTTTTTATTTATGTTTTTTGATTGTGCCGGAGTAAGCTCGTTGTCAAAAATTAAATATTTAACATTATAATATTTCGCAAAATTTAGAATTTCATCAACTTTTCCAGAACCGAGGTATGAAGATGGATTTATTTTTGATACTTTCTGACTCAAAACTTTAACAATTTCATAACCTGCTGTTTTTGACAATAGCTCAAGCTCTTTCATGTGATCAGAAAAATTTGCGTCACTCGAACTTCCAAGATCTGCACCTATTAAAAATGCTTTTTTTCTCATTAAATATTAATTTTTTCGCGGTCTACTTAAGAAAGATTCAATAATATACAATATTATTGCAANTAAAAGAAAAAACCTCCAAAGCGACATNCCATGTCTATTTGATGATATTGTTTCTTNNATATTTGATTTTTTANCAATCCATTTNTAGTTCAAATTAGAAATTTTTTCATTTATTTTTCTCTTATAACTATAACTACTTGGATATTCCCTAGGAGATAATAAAGTTGAAAAGGATGTAAATAAGACATCNTTTGAATANACACTATATGAGCCTAGCTCATTCGTTTGATCAATGATTAAAACTTGGTTTTTGTAATCAGGGACAAGTAAGATTTTTTCTTGCGAGGGGGTTTTGAGTATCCAATTACTATTTAAATCCTGGTTCTTTATTTTAATTAATTTTTCTTCATTTATTTTTACAGGTGAAATATTAGTTTCATCATTTGATGAAATAGCAATCATTCTATATATAACTGGAATTAAAATTCCTTTTAATGAAAAATCATTCCACGAAAGTTCAAGAGGGGAGGTAAATAGATATATTGACCCCAACTTAGAATCCAGATTCAACAAAAATGGAATATTTTTACCCATGCTNAGAATCATTTTATCTTTAAAGTTTATTTCAAGTGAATTATATTTAAATATCTTTGGAAAGTAATCTCTAATATCCCTCATGTTTAAGTTTTGAAAAATTTCATTNNCTCTATCTTCTATTTTTACATTNAGAAATGACTTATTTTTTAAATCTACTGTTTCAATCAACTTAGGAAGGGATAGATTTGAAATAGTCTGAGCCTTTAATTTTCCATAATTTTCTCCCGAAAACCATATTATACTGCCACCTGCTTTTAAATATCTCTTTAAAGACTCTATTGCTCTTGGAGTAAAATTTACCGCATCTGCAACTATAAGAACATCAGTATCNCTTAGATCTATTCTACTAAATCTATTTANAGTATAGACATCAAATTCAATGAATGATGTATTGCCATTGATAGAGTTTAAAANTCTTTCATAAGTCTTTGAGTTTTTTTTAGAATTAGAAATTATTTTACAATTAAATTTTTCTGGGATACTTATTTCAAACGTTTGATTATTGTCTATTTTAAAAATATCAGAACCTATACTTACATTTCCATTTAAGATTCCTGGCCTAGGAGGTAAAATTCGAAATAAAAAATCTTTTACCTCTTTTTCTTCAAATGAAGCTGCAATTTGGCCCATTCTTTTTTCATCCAANGTTATTTCAATGGGAACATTATTTATTTTATCATTTCCCATATTTTCTACCTTAATTACAAAATCAATATCTTGATTTTGTAATTTTATTTGATTCTTAGATACAACACTTTTTATTGAAATGTTTTCATNNGATTTATCATTTTCAAAAAAATAAAATTGCCAATCATCTAGACCGCTTTCAAATAAAGTGTCTGGATAAGAAGAAAAATCACTCAAGATAAAACATTCCTTATTAGCTGATTCAGTTTTAANATTTTTTAAAATTGAATTAACATAAGTCCAAATGNTGTCCTGACCATAAGATTGATTTATTTTTATTTCATTTAAATCTGAGAAATCTATGTTTTTAACAAATTTTGAGAATATCATTTTTTGAGGATTTGTTTGAAATACTTTAAGTTCAACAGAGCCTGAATAAGTNGAAACAATCTTTGAAACTTTTTTTAAAGATTGTTNCAGCAAGGATTCACCGTCAATCTCAAGTGACATGCTAGCTGAATTATCTATAAAAACTAGAGCTAAGGCTTCTTTTTTACTCGGTATCCATAAGCTATTATTTTTTACTATTGGTGTGGCAAACATCAAAATCAAGGTAAAAATAATTGCCATCCTTATTAAAGTAAGCAACCAATTAATTGTTTTTAATTTTTTTATTGAAGTATTTTTTAATTCAGTTAAATAAAAAATTGATGAAAAATCTACTTTNACAATGTTCCTACTATGAAAAAAATGAATTAATAATGGTATCAAAACTGCGAATAAGCCCCACAACATTTTTGGATACAAAAAAGACATTAAATTATGTATGACTCAATTATGCACATTACAGAAGCTGAAGAAAGTGGAATTTTTAAATTATCATCAAGGGGCAGAGGTAAAACTTCGAAAATCATACCAATCANGGATCCATATATTGATATAGANAAGGGNATTAANTTATAATTNNAAGATATTANNGCACAGGCCAAAAAACCAAACACGAATCCTTCTACAGTTTTTTCTCCGATTTTTAACTTACCTATTTTACGTCCAGCTAAACCTGCTACTGTGTCACCAATACTCATAAAGATTAAAGATAAAATTGCAATATTTTTTGGAAAAATGAGAATGGTAACAAAAGCTGAAATCATTACCCATGAAGCACCAGTTAATGCTCCATTTAGTTCGTGCCTTCTCATCATTTTATTAAAAAATAAATTAAAAAAAAATTTAATATATTTATTTTTTCCTCTAGATAAATCAATAACTAAAAAGGCTAATACTAAAAAAAATAAAATTATTAAAAAAAATCTTTTATCTTGGAAAAAATAATAATATGAAATTGGGATAATTAGATTAGATAAATGAATCAATTTCCTAATATATTCTGACTTAGGTATCATTTTTGATTTTGAATAGAATCAAAAATATCTTGCAAATTTAAAACACTAACTATTATGTTTATTTGAGAAGATTTGCTTAGGACAGTGCCTGGCGATATAGACTGATCCAATACTGTATACGGAACCAAATCTTCATTTTGCTGATAAGTTACTTTTCCCAATTTTAATCTTGAACTATCAAGTTTCTTCTTAGCATTATTTAAACTTAGTCCAAATAGTTGTGGAACCTGATAAAAATCAGGAGGAAGGCCTTCGCTAATAGTAATTTGCAAACCAAAGCCTTTTCTTATCTGGTCTCCAGATTTTGGAAATTGCCATGCAACTGTTCCTTTAGGATAGTCAGGATTATATTCAACATATATTGTATCAATTTTTAGTCCCAGCTGCTGTATTTTAATTTCAGCACTCCTCTTTGATTGACCTACTAGACTAGGTACATCGATCATTTTCTCAGGTCTTGCTATTTTTAGCCTTATTGTTCTACCTTTTTTAACCTTTTGACCAGATGGGGGGTATTGATCAATGATAGTTTGAGGTTCAATATTTGAAGTATAGACGGTATCAAATACGACCCCGTTAAAACCAGAAATTTTTAATTCATTTATTCCCCTATCAAGAACTTTTCCTCTAACATTTATCAATCTAATTGAATTTCCTTTTCTTATGTATATCGGCATTGCAATTTTTTCAAAAAAAAGAAAAATCAAAAAAGATGTAATAAAAAGTGCTGTCAAAAAATTTAAAATTCTATGTTTCATTTTTTACCAATCTAGCTGCAAACATACCATCTACTTTGTGCTTGTAAGGAATTGTTTGCATACAATTTTTATCATTAATCCACTCATTAGGTATTAAACCAACTGGTGAATCTATAGAAAAGCTGTTATCAAATTTAAGAAATTGAGAGACCACATCCCAATTTTCTTCATTTTCCATTGAACAGGTAGCATAAACCAGGATACCATCATTTTTTAAATATTTAGATATATTTTTTAGAATTTTTAATTGCAATGAAGCAAATAATTTTATGTCACTTTTTTTTCTTCTCCATCTAATATCCAATTTTTTTCCTAATACACCTGTGCCAGAACATGGTGCATCAACAATTATATAATCTGATTTTAAAAAAAAATCCTTTGTGGCATTTTTATTTGACCAGTTTACATTTAGGGATAAACATTCTGACCTAGAAACTCCCATTTTCATTCTAATAGGATCTATATCTGAAGCATGAATTTCTCCCTCACCGTTTAAGTAATCTGAAATATAATTCGCTTTTGTACCTGGAGCTGCACAAACATCTAAGACCATGCTGCCAGGCTTTGGATTGAGAATCTCAACTACAGCTCCCGAGGCTCTGTCTTGAATACTGCAGTTATTTTTTTTGAAAAAATCATTTTCTAGTATAACTCTGAGTCCACTTTTTATTCTAAAAAAATTACTTTCTTTATTTTCTATTTTCAAATTTTTGTAAATCTCTAAAGAAGAATTGATTTTTTTATTTTTCGGTATTCGAATAAAGTAACTTGGAGGAAGATTGAAATACTTTAAAAGTTTTACAGTTTTTTTTATCCCAAATTGATTTTTCCATTTTTGAACTAACCATTCTGGGTATGAAAAAAAAATCGATAAATTTTTTAGATTTTTATTGGAATCAATTTTAACTTTTCTCGCTTTTCGTAGTACTGCATTACAAAACCCTGCTTTTAATCTTCCAAACCTAATTTTTGTGAATTGAACCCAATAATCCACAGAAGCATAAATTGGAATTTTAGCGTCAAATAGAATCTCGTAATAACCAATTCTTAAAACATTTAAAATTCTTTTGTCTAGCTTATTTATCGATTTTTTTAAATTAATTGATATATAAAAATCTATTTTTTTTCTCCATTTAACTACTTCATTTGTACAAACAGTAATCCTAAATTTATCATTATTGGAAATATCAGCTTTATTAATAATTTGGTCTCTGGTTAATTTTAATTTGCCATTATTTTTTTCAAATTCAGAAATTATATCATAAGTTAATTTTCTTGGGTCATGATTCATTTAAGAGAATTCCCTTTGAACCAATTATCATTCCCCTAGCCCAGTTTAGTGCGTTCATTTTTTTCTTTCCCTCGAATTGGACCTCTAATAATTCTAAAAAATGTTCTGAACAGCCAATCAAAACTTTATTTTTTTTAATAAAAATCTTTGAGATATTTTCTTTAGGTGACTTTATTGAAGTCTTTCTTGTTTTAAGAATTTTTAATCTCTTCTTGTTAATTTTTACAAATGCACCTGGAGTTGGTGAAAATGCTCTAACTTTATTATGATTGATGTTGGAATTTTCAAAACAATTTATTAATAGCATTTTTTTTTGAATTTTAGGAGCATAAGAAATATAATTTTCATTTTGTTCTTGATATATGTTTTTGTTAGCAATTCTATCAATTGTCTTAATAACTAGATCTGAACCATGGCTTTCAACTTTTTTAATCAATGATTCATAATTATCATTATCATTTATTTTAAACTCTTTCTGCATAATAATTTTTCCATTGTCAATTTTATCATCAATTAAAAAAGTTGTGACACCGGTTTTCTTATCACCATTGAGCAATGCGTATTGAATTGGAGATGCACCTCGATAGCTTGGCAACAAAGATGCATGAAGATTAATAGCTCCAAATTTTGGAAGATTTAAGAATTTCTGAGGTATTATTTTAAAAGCAACAACAATAAATAAGTCAGGATTTAGTTTTTTTAAAGCTTTGTAAAGTTTTTCATCCTTAAAAGAGCTTAAACATAATAATTCTAATTTATTATTTATAGCATAAACACCGACAGGGGTATAACTTTTTTTTAAGCCTCTTCCTGATATTTTAGGTGAATTACTCACCACTCCTACTATTTCGTGCTTAGTTTTTAACAATGAATCAAGAATAGTAACTGATACATTTGGATTACCTAAAAAAACAATTTTCATTTAAAAATCTAAATTTAATTCTAAGCTTCCTGTTGTAAATCTTCAGTTTGACTCTGATCATCGTTTTTCAATAAAGATGAAATAGCTGACCTGTTAATAGTCAAATTGTTATTTTTATCTAATTTTAGTATAACCAAATTTGACTCTTTTCCCTTAAAACCAGCGACCGTTCCATGAATTCCACCTATTGTTACAATTTTATCTCCTTTTTTCAAAGAGCTAAGCATTGTTTGCTTTTCTTTTTGTCTCTTAGCTTGAGGTCTTATCATCATAAAATACATTATTGCTAATATTAAAAAAAAAGGCAGATAAGCCATAATCCCTGACGATTGGCCAGCTGGATTAGCAGAAAACAAAAATATATCCATTTTTTACTCCTTTTTAAAGACTATTTGTTTTTACTATTTATTTAAAAAAATTTTAAAAGTTGTACCTTTATTATTCTGGCTTTTAATAACAGAAATTTTACCATGATGTAATTCTTCAATAATTCTTTTTACTAGAGAAAGCCCGATTCCCCAACCTCTTAGTTTAGTGGTAAATCCAGGTTTAAAGATTTTGTTCCAATTATGTTTTTCAATTCCCTTGCCATTATCCTCTATGTATATAATACCGCTTTTACCATTTTCATCAATTATAACTTTAATGATTCTTTTATCAATTTCAATAGAATCAATTGAATTTTTTATCATATTTTCAATTGCCCATCCAATAAGGGTATAATCTCCAACTATAACTGGAGATGCTTTCACTTTAACTGATATATCTAACGAATCCTCATCAAAAGAATATCGTTTTTTAAGATATTTAATATTTTCTTTAACAACTTGACCCAAGTTTACTTCCGATAGTTTGATATTCGAACCTATTTTGCTAAACCTATCTGAGATTTCAGTTAATCTGTTAATATCAATTTCCATTTCATTTATAATTGAAGTTGATTTATCAGGGTAATTTTTAATTCTTTGAACCCAACCCATCAATGCTGAAATAGGAGTTCCAAGCTGATGAGCTGTTTCTTTGGCCATTCCATTCCAAATATTTGATTTTTCAATTTTATTTACCGAACTAAAGATTATGATAAAAAGAAAAATGAACATAAATAAGATTAATATTTCAATTAGTGGAAGCCACTTCAATGACATAATTATACTTGATTCTCCATAATGGAGAAAGCCAAGCAAGATTTTTTCACCTTGCAAAGTATATGTAATCGGTATTGGTTCGTTTAACTCATCCATTGATTGAATAATATTTTTCAATTCAATCTCTGAAAGTCCTTCAGCTAAATTTTTGTAGTAATTAGGTTTTTTTTCACTATCGGAATAAATAATTGGAAATTGTACTTTTTGAATAATTTCATTAAATATAAAACCAAGGTCTGAACTTGAAGTTTCATTCAATGATTTCGCAATTATTTCTGAATATATTTTTACGATTTCTCTATTGTCTTCTCTTAGTTTATTTACAATCCAATTAGAATAAATCAATAGAGAGGATGTAAGTAACAAACCTAAAAGAAATAAACCTATTTTTTGATAAGTTTGATTGATTTTGAAAATCACTTCCTTCTTATTATAATTTTACCATAAAAAATAAAAATTAAACTAATTATAAAAGCAATAATTGAGATAATTAGGCCCCAATTAAAACTTGATTTATCATAGTAGAAATTAATATTATTTTCACCATCATTTAAAACAACGCCTCGAATAACGTTATTTACTTTTAAGGTTTTTGTTTCATTTCCATTTATCTTTACTTTCCATCTTAAAGG
Source organism: bacterium TMED144 (assembly GCA_002170005.2). Classification (GTDB taxonomy): domain Bacteria; phylum Fidelibacterota; class Marinisomatia; order Marinisomatales; family TCS55; genus TMED144. Next base: position 40,739 of record NHGT02000003.1, read on the forward strand.
ATAGAAAACTTCACTCAAAACTAAAAAGCTTGAACCGCTAGATTTGGCTTTAATGGTGATTTCATCATTTAAAAAATTTATACTTTCTATTTTTGCATTATTTGAAATTTCATTATCAATTCTATCTTCAACATATGCAATATTTGATGGGTCGAAACTTAGGTCTAGCATTTTTTTCCAAATATCGTTTTCATCATTTTGTATGACCGTATTAACAAACCATGCGCGAGGCATATGATTCCTAAGCATATAAATATTAACATCAATTAAAGATCGTGATTGTTTCAAGCTTAATGTATTTAAAAATTGTAAATCAGGATGGTTTATTTTTTGAGAACTGATTAAATATTTTACATTCATCATTCTTAGAATAGGTATTGAAGCCAAGTTGCCCGTTTTTTCTAAAAGTTCATTATAATTTTTTAGCTTTGCAGGGTGATATCCTCCAACGGACTCAATTCCAAATGCAGCAAAACGAGTTTCACCAAACAGTGGTCCTACAGGATAAATCCTATTCTTTTGCGACTCATTTAATAAAAAATCAATTACACCATCCTTTGAGAAAAAATTATCTACAGCCGTATTTGACATAAGCTGATTCGCTCTTAAGCTGTTTTTATTAGGAGAAATTATTTTTCTGTCTACTATAAATAAATCTGCTAAACTAATAAATACAATTGTGATTGTAAAAATCACTTTAGAAACTTTATTATTTTTAAAAAGCCAAAATAGAACTAAAAAAGAAATTGCAAAAGCCAACATTACCCATAAATCATTTTCCCACATTTCCCATCTCATGTTTTGAATAAATTGACCAGCTCTTGCATCCTGCGTCATAGGTGGAGGGAAAAAATCTGTTACAAAACTTTTTAATGAATCACCAAAAAGCACTATACTAGAAAAAATTATTCCAAAAAATCCTACAAAATACCAAAAATATGATGGAATTTTATTTTGATGTGATTTAATTATACTATCTAAACCAAAAGATGCTAAAACGCTTACATTGAATTGTAACAAGATTAGAATCATTGATGGGACTCTAAATTTATTAAAAAAGGGGAAAAAAGAGTAAAAAATATCGTACACAAAACTAAAATGTTTGCCAAAAGAGATTGAAAGAGCTAATAGCGAGGTTATAATCAAGTACCATTGTAAAAAATTTTTCTTTTGCAAAGTTGCAATTAGCGCGAGTAATAATACGATAATGCCCATATAATTTGGATAATCGGTAAATGGCATATAACCCCAATACGCTTGCCCTCCAAATCCAAACGCAGATGGTAATAAAAATGTTAATATCTCTTTTGGATGAAAAGACCAACTAGTGGCGTAATTATATTTAGCGCCCCCACTAGATGATGCACCCCTTATGGAAAATTCTGAATATTCTATTGATGGCAAATAAATTACAAATGATATTGCNAGNCCTAANATNCATGCT
>NHGT02000003.1:42187-78006 GCA_002170005.2 bacterium TMED144
AAAAAATNCCAANTTTCTTAAAACNGNNCTNTNTAGCTTTTTACTNNNNTANGCAANATTTATTATTTTAAAAAANAANAAAGCNCCNANNAGTANCCATGTATAATAAGCAATTTGCACNTGNCTTCTTTGGAGNTGAAAACCNAAGAGTAANGATAATATACCAATATTTAATATCTTTGGATCATNCCATAATTTAATAGCAAACATAACAATCCAGGGNATATATGCAGCNGTCATNATTTGACTACCGTGACCAAATACAAGCATTGTCACCATNTAGGGAGTAATCATAAAACCAATTGATCCTAGAAGAGATGACCAATAAGTGCATCCTAGATAACGTAATAAAAGGACCATTCCAATTCCACAAAATAGGAAATGAGAAATTTGAATGAACATACCTGGAACAGAGAAAATTTTAAACAGATATTCTGGGAAATATAATTGTGATATATTGGTAAAAGCTTCGGCTGTAGGCATTCCGCTAAAAACCCATGGCTGCCAATGTGGATAACCTCCCTCTTTTTCCATAACTTCATTTAAAGCAAGACCCACAGCTTTAGGGCTTAGATTATCTGAGGAACCAAATGTTTTGTTGTCAAAAAAAATTTCATTAAAGATGACAAGCAGGACAATGCTCAGAAAGATTCCAACGCAAACAAAATAATTTTTTTTGATAAGTTCAATCATTGAATAAGTTTTCCCTAATAATTTTTAAACCTTTGAGAAATTCTTTATCTTCGTTTTCTAATCGAAAAACCCACATCAAAATTAAATATGTTCCCAGACATATTAAAGTTGCTAGAAGTAAGGTCAATACTGCATTAAAATTTACAATGTAAGACTTAACAATCAATAAGAGGGTTGTTGTGATACCTGAAGCAACAAATGGCTTGATAAGTTTTATACTAAAGAAATTTATTTTTAAAATATACTGAACTTGGATGACCCTTACTATTCCAATTAGGATTAAAGAAATCAATGTTGAGAATGCTGCACCTACAGGGCCCATCATTGGGATTAAAAAACAATTTAATAAAAGATTAATAACAAATACTGATAAGGTGTTGTAAAGAACTAATTTAGTATGACCAGTCATACTTAAAGTTGGAGCAGCAACTCCAAAGACAGCTTGAAAAAAAGTNGCTATAGTTAAGATAACTAAAATATTTGATGACGCAACATATTGAGACCCAAACAAAGCCATTAAATTTTCAGAAAACATCAGAAAGATTATTGCAATAGGCAAGCTACTTAGTATTAGCCATCTAGTAACCATTTTATAAATTTTAGACATTTTTTCAATATTTTGCTCTTTAAAAAATTGGGAAATCATTGGAGTATAGATACTCAAAAAGGATAGCAATAATGCTTGTAATAACCCAGCAGTCCTTACTGCTGGTTGATAATATCCAACTGCTTCAGCATCTAAGAAATAGCCTATCATCAAGATATCCATCCAATGCATAAGTGTTTGTAATATTGACACAAACATTAGGGGTGACGAAAATTTTAATAAATCGTAATTAAATGATCCTTGCAGGTAAATAGTTGGTTTAATTTGTATAATTTTGTTTAAAAAATAAGACATGAACAAAAATCCAACTAAAGAAGTTGNAACCATAGGAACTAAAATGGTTAAATCTTTTGAAAAAAANTGNATCATAAAAAAAGCTGAAGCAAATAATACTGTTGGTTTAATAAACTGAGTTACAAAAGTTTTATATTTTAAAAGCTTAAAACCTTGTGTGGCATGAGCAGAAATCAAAGTCAAGGAATTGAATGGAATAGTTAAAGAAAAAACTATGATTGCTTGTTTTAATAATATACTTCCATTAAAAATTGTCAAGGCNACATAGTCAGATAACAGCAAGCTTATAAGCATGATAAAAATTGAAAAGATAAATACCATCTTAAATGCGGACAAGATAATGTCTTTAATTTTCTCATAATCATCTTCAAGNCTAAGCATACCGATATATCGAACAACACCCGTTTCGATACCCATTTTTGCAATAACCTCAGATAATAGAACAATAGCATTAGCAAGTGAATAAATACCTAAAAATTCAGGTCCTACCCATCTTGCAAGCATCGCCGTATATATATATCTATTGAGGTTTCCGTATAAAAGACCAGAAAAAGTAATTGAGGATTCTTTACCTATTTTTGATGCTATTTTCACAATAGAATTTTTCTTTTAAAACCATCCAAAAAACCTTTCCAACACCAAATAAAAGCAAAAAGAGAATGTTTTTTTTGTAAAAAATCTTTCANAGCAACGGCATTTAGATATAAAAAAGCAGGAAAAAGATTAAAAAATCTATGNTGTTTCCTTAAAAAATAAACGGTATTGTGAGATCTGTAGTACATACTTTTATCAGCAGATTCATCTCGGGTTCCTCCAGTAGGTATTCTTAAGTGTTGGATTGTGGGGTTTGGATCATATCTTACTTGACCTCCGCTTTTGTTGATTGAAAATCCAAAATCAACATCTTCAAGCATTGCATTGCCAATATAATTTGTATCAAAACCATTTACTTTTAAGAATTTACTTCTTAAAACGGCAAAATTTCCTCCAGGNGCCCATTCGCATTGACCATTGAGATCTGTGTCAAAATTTTTAAGAGTTTTNCCATACCATGTAAAATATCCTCCAATAATTTTATTATTTTGCTTAAACATTNCTGTATTATCCTCATTAACTCTTCCTCCCACGCACCAAACTTTTTTATCAAAATTAGAAAAAATAGAAATATACGAACTAATGAGTCTTGAATTTGGAATACAATCATCATCAATAAATATCAATAATTCAGATTTTGACGATTGGGCACCGATATTTCTAGCATTTGGCAAGCCTACTTTTGAGATCTTAACATAATTAAATTTTAGATTTGGACTTTTAAATTTAAAATTCAACAAATCATCAAGTTTATTAGGNGATTGATCAACGACAATAACTTCAGCTTCGTTTATTTTTTGATCATTTAAGTGATTAAGGGTTTCTAAAACAATATTCTGGCGCTTGAAAGTTGGTATTATTAATGAACAGCTGAGCATTGGCTAATTTATGTTTATTTTCTTTTTCTCTTTGATTGAAAACCATATTTTTCCCAAAAAATTTCTTAAATTTTTTGGGAAAATTGTTAAAAATATGAATATAATTTTTACCATATTTATACTTCTTAATGATAATGATTTTAAAAAAANCTNTCTAGATTTGCTCATTTCTCCAGATGCNTACAGCCTTCTACCGCAATAAAAGTTATAATCGCAGTCATTTTCTCTATTAGGTGCAAAGTTTGAATTATGTTCTTTTAAAATATTTTTTGGCATATTTGGTTCTGACATACTCATTTTTCTAGCAAAAAAACATTCCAANGCATAATCNGCAAANCTTTTTTGANTNTCCNTATTCTTAAAACTAATGCTGTCAGNTGAAATGATTCTNTTATATAATGNTAAATCAATATTTGCAACACTATATTTTTCAATTAACCTGAGCCACAAATCATAATCCTGTGAAGTGTAAAATTTTTCCCTATAACCTTTAAGNGAAGTAATTACTTTTTTAGTAATCATAACTGAGCCATGGCAAAATNNATTTTGANGNATAATTTTTTTTTTAATTNAATCATTTTNTAGAGGATACTTTATAATACCCAATTCAATACCATCGATAGATAGCTCACTAACAAAAGTGCCGCACATTGCTATTGATGGATTATTTGATAAAAAACTAACTTGCTTTGCAATTCTATTTTTTAAGGAAAAATCGCCTGCATCATGGCGAGCAATGTAATGACCTTTAGCATTTTTTAATCCAAGATTNAATGCTTTAGTCAATCCAATTTTTGCTGATTCAATAAGGTCAATTCTACTGTCTTTAAAAGAATTGATGATTTTGCTAACATTTTTGCATGAACCATCATTGACAATTATTATTTGTAAATTTTTGTAGGTTTGGCTGGTAATNCTTTTAATTGATTCATTTAAAGATCCATCGTCGCGATTTACTCCAATTAAAACGCTAACTAAAGAAATTGATTTATTTATCATCTAACCAACCTATCGAAGGGAGACNTCTAAATTTAAAACTGATGTCATTTTTTTTTAAATCAGGAGATAGTTTTTCCAAAGTTGCAATGGATAAAAGCCTGAACCAGGTTGACCAAGAATCACTGATTTTAATATTGAACTTCATGTGATCCCAATTACTGTATTTATATACATAATTTTCTCTAAAAAAAGGTAANAATGAACCTATATAATTATTTTTAATAACCCATTTAACCATATCATAATTAAAAAGAGAAGATCTAGGATTCAAATATTTTATACCATTTANAAATGGAAACTGTGGCCTTTTAGCCCAGCAAAAACCTCCATTTTTATCATAATTTTGAATAAGGGCATTATAAGCTAATTTTATATGATTTATAGAATCAGCGCTTAACTCTGAAGTTACTTTTGAAACAACATCAATAGCATCTAGATCCTCACAAGCTCCACCACCTCCAAATGGGTGAAAAAGACCATCCTTTGTTTGAAGAATGAAAACATTCTGAAAAATTTTATCCGGAAAATTAATTTTTCTATTAAAATACTTNTAAAAAATAAGAAAGTGATATGCTGCAGCCATCCCTACAAAAGTACTGGCTTTATATTGCGTACCCCAAAGCCCTGTTTGAGGGTCCTGATAATTATCTAAAAAATCTAAAATAAAAACTATATTATCATAAGAGTCNTTATTTTTATTTTTTAAAAAATCATATGAAAAAAACTGCAATAGAAACATAATTTTGTTGCTTTCATGCCAAGCATTTTTCCAATCGATGGTATGAAAAAAACTACTTAATTTTTTTTTGCCCCTAAATGAGTCTAAAAAAGCAAGTTTGTGATNAGGATGNCCTCCTAATGCATCNATCGCAGATAAGCTGAAAGCTGTAGTTTGATAATGAATATAGCTNGATTCTAGATCTATGCTATTTGCGTCTTTTAAGCTTGATAGNGGATCAATGAATAAGCCGCTTTTNTTATCTTGATTTTGAAGGAAAANTTCTTTGTATTTTTTTTTTTTTAGAATATTTAATGAATCAATAAGTTCAAGTGTCAAGATAGAAAAAGATGTACTCATAAGAGTGGATTGATTAAAACCCTTTTGAAGATAAAAACCTCCTTTATTATCATTTAGTGAAAAAATAAAATCTTGAATTTGATTCTTTGTTATTTGATGCACTTAAATAACATCCAATCTTCAGGTTGGCTTACAACCTCGACTTTATTAAATATAGCTGAAAGAGATTTTTCTAGCATTTTCTTTGAATATAAGTGTAAATGATAGGGGTCAATTTTTTTCATTGCTAGGATTTTTAAGGGATTTTTTGTTTCAACCTGTGGGGTGCTTCCAACAAAATATCCTCCTTTTTTTAAAACACGATACACTTCAGACAAAAATACCTTGCCATCATTTTCAGTAAAGTGTTCAATTGCTTCCATGCTGACAACGGTATCAAATGAAGAGTCAGGATATTTTAAACTTAGAGCATTCATTTGTTCAAAAAAAAGATTTTCATTTTGAAATTCTTTTTTTGCCTTTTCAATTGATTCTTTTGAATAATCTACCGCCTTTACCACCTTCGCCACTTTCGCAAGTTCATTTGCAGTCCATCCTGTACCACAACAAAGATCTAAAACTCTTTTTTTTTGAGAAAACTGTTTAGCATATTTGCAACGCCTTACAAATACTTGGGACCAAGGATTATTTTTCCATTTTGAATCATTGGGGTCTGCTCTTTCCTCTTCTTGAATTGATTTTATACCAAAAGAATATTGAATAATTGTAATACTTGCCTTGATGCTATCAACAAGCACTGAAAGGCCAGGTATTTTTTTTAAGATTTTTTTCATTTTTTGATTAAAAATTTTGAAACAACTACTAGGGATAAACTTAGTAAGTTATTTATCATGAAAAATACAAACGATAAGGGGAAAAAAAATGGATTACTATGCTTAAATATTAATTTTAATAAGCTAGTATTTTTCTTATACCATTTTGAAATAGAATGCGAACCTCCGATAGATTTTGAAATATGATGCCAAATCATAGATTTAGGAATTACTTTTATTGTACCCTTAGCTTTTGATACTCTTAATGATAGATCTACATCCTCGCAATACATACTATATGTTTCATCAAACATACCCAACTCTTTAAAATCGACTGTTCTCATACAGAAACAACAACCAGATGCGTAGCTAACTTTTTTTTTATAACTAAATTTTTCTAAGTTTGTTGATCTGATACCCCTGTGCCCGATATGAGAAAATGGTAAGAAAATTTGGCCACCAGCATACCATATTTTATTTGTTTGATTTGCATAAAAAATTACTGGAGCTGTTTGAACAACGTTGGAATTATTTTCTAATTCTATTATAAGAGGCTCAATAAAATCTTGGTCAACATATGTATCATTATTAAGAAAAATGGTATAGTCAGCTTGATTTTTTATTGATCTAAAGCCAAAATTATTCCCACCAGCATAACCAAGGTTTTTTGGTGATTCTATAATTTCAATATCAGGATGTTTTCTTCTTATAAAACCAACTGAACCATCAGAAGAGGCGTTATCAATAAATATAATTTGTTTTTTTTTATAAGAAGTTTTTTTTAACGAGTCAATGCAATCCAAAGACAATTGTTTTTGATTCCAATTCAAAACTATAATTTGGACTGNTTTNTTTTTCATNATACAGTTGAAATAATTTTATCAGCAAAAAATTTCCATGAATACTGTTTTTTATAATCATTTATATGATCTTTAAANTTTGTTTTTGAATNGAAGAACCTGACTACAGCTTTTGATATNGATTTANCATCAGGNTCACATATGAANCCCGTCTTTCCAACATCAACACATTCTGGNAATCCGCCCACNTTAGTAGAAACAACAGGCTTGTTAAAGTGGTATGCAATNGGTATAATGCCNCTCTGAGTTGCAGATTTATAAGGAAGAACAACTAAATCAGCAGCGCAAAAATACTTTCCAACATCATGATTNGGAATAAACTTAAAATCAAATTTTATGTTGNTATCTACATTTAAGTCTTTTGCTAGATTATAATAAAGTTTTTTATTTTCATAACATTCACCTGCTACAACAATTTTAAAATCATTTAATTTTTTTTTTAAATCATTTGCACTCTTTATCAAAATATCTAAACCCTTATACTGTCTAATCATACCAAAAAATAAGATAATTTTTTTTGATTTTAATGATAGTTTTGATCTTGCAATATTTTTAGAAATTTTTTTTCCAAAAATATCATATACAGGGTGCTTTAATTCAATACAATTTGCGGAGGGATGTATTTCATACAAGTCTTTCTTAACAGACCTTGACATTACAATAAAATGATCTACATATTTAAAAAACATTAACGCTAGTCTTTTAGAAAAAAAGAATTTTTCATGCGGCAAAACATTATTACAATTAGCAATTATCTTTGCTTTTGATACAAGTTTAATTTTTTTTGAAATGAATTGGAATGCAGGCGAAAAAAAAGGATGCCAATATTGAAAGATTATTATGTCAGGCTTTAAAGCATTTAATTGATTAGCGGTTTTTATCCATGAAAATGGGTTTAAGGAATTAATTGTTTTTTTTGATGTGCTAGTTTTAAAATTTGAAAACTGTGATTTGCCGGGAAAAAGGATTTTTGGATACATCATTGAAAAAGAAATACGATAGACGGTATGATTTTTTTCAAATTCTTTTGATAATGAGTGATTAAACATTGAAATACCTCCTCTATAGGGAGGGAAAGGGCCTATCAATGCTATTTTCATTTTACTCGAACTATTTGTTAATAAATTTTTTAATTCTTAACTGCTTACTGTGATTTGAATTAGCAATCATTTCACCGATTAATCCAATGGAAAAAAATTGTATACCAATAATGAGAATTAAAACTCCAAAAATTAATAGTGCAATGTGCTGTGCGAAGGATTCATTCAAAAAGTATTTCAAATACAAGACATATAATTCGATGATGAGGCCTACCGCAAAAGTGAAAAAACCTATTTTACCGAAAAAATATAAAGGACTTTGAGTGTATTTAGATAAAAATAGAATTGATATTAAATCAAAAAAGCCATGAAAAAACCGCGAACCCCCATATTTGGTTTGCCCATATAATCTTTTGCGATGATTCACTATTAACTCTGATACCTTAAATTTTTTCTGACCAGCCAGAGCTGGGATATATCTATGTCTACCACCATAAATATCAATTGACTTGACCACGCTTTTTTTATATGCCTTTAATCCGCAATTAAAATCATGTATTAAAACACCTGTTGATANTCTTGTTACTAAATTAAAAAACTTTGAAGGGATTTTTTTTGATAAGGGATCTTTTCTATCCTTTTTCCAACCTGACACTAAATCATAGCCTTTATCAATTTCAGATATCAAATTTTTAATCTCAGATGGATCATCTTGCAAGTCAGNATCAAGGGTTATGACATAATCTCCAGAACAATATTTNAATCCTTCAGATAAAGCTGCGGATTTTCCATAATTTCTAAAAAATTGAATANCTTTTATTTTTTTATTTTTGTCAGCTAAAGATACGATATTATTAAGAGAATCATCGTAAGACCCATCGTCAATAAATATTATTTCATAATTTTTACAGAAAGATAAGGATAGGGCTTTTAATAATTGNTTNTAAAGNTCATTGATTGATTCNTCTTCNTTGAAAACTGGNATGACTACNCTAATNTTCATAAATAATNNTTATATTTTTTNATTTATTAAATGTGGATATCTNGTNTCAAACTCTCTNTTTAAAAAAAATAAATTTATTTCACTAATATCATCCACACTATGAAAAGAAATCTCATTTATTAGATAACCAAGACTTGTTTCATATGTATTGAATAAAATAAGATTTTCATCAGCTTTTTTCTGACTTGAATTTGAAATAAAGCTTTCTGGAATTACCCCCCAAGCTAAATCAATCAAGTCTTTTGGCTCTATATTTTCAATCAAAGGAGATATTAAAGAAAAAGACTCCAAAGGAATGATTTCTTTTTTTCTTAATGATAAAAGTTCTATGTTATTTTTTACAATACTTAATTGAAACTGTTTTCTTCCAAAGATATCTTTAAAGAGCATGAAAAGCTCTTCTTTGGTAGAATTGAAATTAAAGTTTAGTCTAGACTGAGGATAATTCTTAATTAGAACATACCCTTTACCCCTACATGAAATTTTTTCTTCTAACTTAACATAACTCCTATCATCATCTATTGATTCCAATCTTCCGTAATTTGCACATCCTAAGAAAAGTAACAAAAAAAAATAGGTACTATGTTTAAAATTAATCGGACAATACCTTCTTTTTTAATCTGGAATTGTCTTGATCGATAAAGAGTGCTTTTTTATAAAATTCAACGGCTTCGTCAGTTTCATCAGTCTCCATAAGCACATCTCCTAGATGTTCTAATACAATGGCATTTTTATCATTTAATTCAACTGACTGGCTTATATATTTCTTCGCTTTTTTAAAATCACTCAGCTTAAAATAAATCCAACCAATAGTATCTAGATATGATGGATTTTCGGGTTCGATTTCTATAGCTTTTTTAGCCATTTCAAGCGCCTGATCTAACTTAACATTTCTTTCTACTAAGCTGTAAGCATAATTATTGTATGCTTGAGCGTCTTTATCATCAGTATTTATGAGTTTAATATATATTTCATCAGAATTTTTCCATTGACTTTTCTCATCGTATAATATGGCTAGAGAATGCAAAGCATTCTTTGAATTTGGCTCTATGCTTAATGCTTTATTAAAATATAATATTGCATTTTCGCTATCTGAATATCTGTTATGAGCGATTCCTAGTAAATATTGTATTGAAAATATTTTCTCAAAACCTTCAGCAATAGGCTCGAGCAACAATATCATTGATTTATAATTTTCTTCATTTAAATAAACTATTGCACGACTATAATAGCCTCTCCAATCATCAGGAAAATTTGAAATTATCTTATCAGCTACGCTAGCGGCTTCTGATAATTGATTATCATTTATATATATTTCGAATAATGTTAATATACTACTAAGATTGCTATTTAGATTTTCAATTGACCTTTCTAAATAACCTTTGGCTTTATTTTTTTCATTATTTCTGTAAAATAACTTGCCTATTTCAGCATTTCTGAAAGCTTTTTCGCCATTTGTTTCATTTAAGTTTTCAATGTGTGTGATTCCTTCTTTAAATTTACTTTGTCGAGAAATTAATTCCGTAAAAATGGATAGATAATTTTGATTAATTGGATCTTCAATTGTTAATTGCTTAAAGATAGACAAAGCTTTTACTGTATTGTCAGATTCAAGGGCATACCTACCAGCAGTTTCTAAAAAATTTAAGTTTGTAGAATCTATTTTATATGCATTTAGGTAATGATCGATAGATTTTATAGAGTTTCCCAATATCTTTTCAACTTCAGCGAGCGTTACAAGATATTTGACTCTGTTAGGAAATTTTTGAATGAGCTTAGTCAATGGATCCAATGCGCTATCATATTGCTTGTCAAAGATCATTTGATCTACAAGCATTTCTAATGCCTCAGGCTCAAAAGGGTTAGTTTTCAACACATTGTTAATGTGTTTTTTCGATAATAATGGTTTCCTTAATTTCCAATAACATTCTGCTATGGCTAATTCAATTGCTGAAGTAGCGGGGTCAAGCTCTAAAGCTTGTTGAAATTCAATTATAGCCATAGAATAATCACCTTGGTTCATTAATAATTGACCATCTAGATAAAATCTTAATGCTTCAGGATTTGGAGATTTTTCTTTATTTTTGTTTAAGGTTTTTTTAGAAACTTCGCCAATATTTTTTACCTGATTAACAGAAGTACATCCAAAAAAAAATAAAAAATATAAAGTAAAAAGAATCTTAAACATTTTCATATTTTTTTGACAAAATTATTTTGAAAATGAATTTCATGATTGAAATATAGTCACGTCGTTTCCACCATTTTTCTTCGTTTGATACATTGCATCATCAGCCATTTTAATTAGTTCTTTTGATTCTTTAGACATAGAAGGATACCCTGACATGCCAGCGCTAATGGTTAAGTTAGTAGCAATTCCATCAAATATAAAAGTTTTTCGGTTTATACCCTCTACAATTCTTTTTGCTAGCGGAATACAGTCTCTTACATTAGTATTTACAAGAATAACTGAAAACTCTTCTCCTCCAAATCTTCCAACAACATCAATTGTTCTAACGTTTTCTTTGATGATTTTTCCAACTTCTTTTAAAATGAAATCACCATATAAGTGTCCATAAGTATCATTGATTTTTTTGAATTTATCTAAATCCAGCATAATAAGACCAAGATTTGTTTGAAAACGTGAGCATCTGTCAATTTCTTGATCTAGTCTATTCAAAAATGCATTATGGTTTAATAGGCTTGTCAAGCCATCATGGATAGCTGCATTCTCAATCAATTTGAAATCATTACTCCATTCAAAAGCCTTACCCAATGCGATTGATAACTTTTCTAATTTTAATGATTCGTGAATCTCAAATTTATAATAGTTCATTCTCTCAATAGTTATTGAGCCAATAGCTTTTCCATTTAATCTTACTGGGGAAGAAACAATTGGAAAAATCTTGTCTCTGGTATGTGAATTGATATCCATTTCAGCATTGTTGAAAATAATGGACTTGTTTGAAAGAACAGATTCTCCATAAATAGAATTATTAATGTCAAATTCAGCCCCTTTAACAATATCATCTTTTTTACCATCAACATAAATAACAGTTAGCTTTTCATGGTTGATGTCGCAAATACTTATAATTAGTCTATCGTATTTAAAGTACTGCTGAAATAGAGTACCAATATTTTTAAATAAATTTTCTACTTTAATATCGAGTTTAAAATTTTTAAAATAGTCAAATATTCTGTTATTAAATGAATTGTCATCAAATAGATTGTTAAAATCTTTTAAAAATTTCATGTTTTGAACATAATTATTTATAATAGAATCAAAATATTTTAAATCTCTGTTCTCAATATCTTTAAAATGTTCATTATAGATTAAAGAAAATCCAATAATTTCTGCATCTATTATTATTGGATAACCAATTAAGATTTCAGCACCAGACCAATCATTTTTATTAACAATTTTTTTCCAACCGGCAAAATTGTCGTTTTTTTTAAATATTTTCCTTTTTTTTGATTTCTGAATTTCTTTTATAATATCGTTATCTAAAGAAATCTTTTTCTCAAAAGAACTATTGTTTGATTCCTTGATTGAAATTGAACTTCTTTTGAGATCGATGAAATAAATTGATAGAAAAGAGCTGGGATTTAGATTATTGATATGATTGTTAAGATTTGTAAAAATTTCTGAATGCAAATGATTGAATTCACTTTTCATCACAGTTGTATAAATATTATTATTTTTGGAAAAATTGTTTTGGGTTGAAGATTTTTTAAATTTTAATTTTTCTATTATGAAGTAATTATTATAAAGAAAAACAAACAAAAGTATCAATACAGCTGATTTTAAAATGGAATCTGTAAAATTGAAATCATTAGCGAAGACAATGTAAGCCGTCATTATGGTAAATAAAAACAGTGAAAGAATAAAATTAGAATTTTTAAATCGTCTTATCATGCAGACAACTTATGAATATTACATAAAGTTTAACTACGTATAAATTAATCCTTATCTTTGACAAATTGAACTTTATCCTTCAAATCAAACTTTTTTCTGTTAGATTTTTTTATATTAGATGTATCTTTGACTGTTGAAGCTAAAGATGATGAATTGTCTTTTAATTTATTGTCCTTCAAATCATTTATATCTTCTTTAGCAATAACATTCTGATTGCTAGGATCAGATAGAATATTTGAAACTAAATTAAAGCTTACACCCATAAATAATATTACCAATAAAGATAAAAAAGCTCCATTTAGAACGGTAAAACCAAAATAAGTTCTTTTTTTGGTGTATTTCTTTGNGGATANATTATGATTTTCAAATTTCTTTAATTTANGAAATAAANCTTGATNAAAGGCTCTAGAAGCATTGATAGGTTCTAGATTATTNACTAATCTTAGAGTTTTTTCAGTNGANCTGAGCAAATTACGAGCTTCTTTATTTTCACTTAAGTAAACTTCAATTTTTTTTCTGTCANNAAGACTNAAATCGTTTTCNATATATTTAGATAACAAATCTTCAAATTCTATTTTATTCATTNNTTATAAAAAAACTCCTATANAAANTTTTTTAANTCTTCTTGCAATTGTATTCTTGCGCGATTAATTCTAGATTTTACAGTTCCAAGTGGTACGTTAAGTATATTGCTAATATCNTNATAAGATAATTCCTGAACATCGCGAAGAATTGCGACAGTTTTAAAATTTTCAGGTAATTTGTCAATTGCATNTTGAATCTTCTTACCTAAAAATTCATTATCTGTTTCACTNTCNGTTTTTTTATCAGCAGCTGGGAGGTCATATTCTTTATCATCTAGACCCATATTNNTTAAACTTGATGTTTTTCTATTTTTCTTTTTTCTNAGTTCAGTTTTAGCCAGATTGCTCGCAATAGTGTAAATCCAGGTTGAAAATTTTGCAATATTTTTATAATAGTGTTTGTGNGTATATACTTTCAATAGNGTGTCTTGAGCAAGATCNTCAGCTTGATCAAANTCATTCATAAATCTAAAAATAAAATTCACTAATCTGTCNCTATAGCGAGAAACAATTTCAGAATAAGCATTTTCATCGCCAGACTGAAATCTTANAATTAGATCCTCATCTGTTATTTGAAANTTATTATCATTCATTTGATAGGCTTGTAAAGATNAAGTTGGTAAGGACTGATTTNTCATTGGNNGNTGAAGTCTTTATTTTTATGTCNNTNTCGTGTANATATCGTANACTATNNACNATANNTTTNCTAGAAAAGTTNTTTGCATATTCACTTATTTTNTTATCTATACTTCTATTNANTAANGTATAATTGAAACTATTAACAGNTTTATTTGTTCCGCGAAAAATTTTAATAAATANCATTTTTTGAAAAAAGTCGGCAAACATTTTTANAAATCTTAANATAGNNACATTATTATTTAGCAAATAAAAGCNAAAAAGTATNGATCTTTCTAAATCTTTNTTTCCAAATGNATCAAAAAAATTAAATAAACTTATAGCNTTCAAATTAAAAGAGNTTTCAATTATTTCATTCTTCGATATTTTTTTNNCATTTTTAACATTTAATGATAATTTTTCGATAGCACTNTGTAAAAAATATAATTTTTCTGAGTTTAATTTGATTAANAGGTTTAGANCNTTTTGATCAATANNGTGNANATCATAAGATTTAATAAATATTCGTGCCCAAATTTTAAAGTCACTATAAAAAGGAGTTTGTACTGAGATTGGATTTAAAAGCGATGAAAGTGTATTAATGAGTTTATTTTTTATTGAGAATTCATCTTGCGTCAGAATTAAAATATTTTCTTTAATTGGTTTTTGAATATAATTAAGAAGTTCTNCTCTCGATTTTCCTTTTAATCCATTTGGGTTTCGCAAAATAATTAGCTTTTTAGATTGAAAAATATCAGTAGCGTAGAGTGATTGAATGATTGTTTCAGATGAGTCAAATCCCCCAATAAAGAATAATTTTTCTATTGAATTATTTTGAATAATTGTTTCTTTTATTTTTTTAATGAAAAAATTTTGTAAAAAATGATCTTCGCCTATTAAATAATAAATATTGTCAAATTTATTATTATTAATTTTCTTTATTTCTGGTATAATAGATTTCATATATTAATTCTTTACTTTATTATAGTTATATACAATGATATTGCTGAAGCGAAAAAACAGTAATAGCTAAATAAATGAAAATTACCTTTACGAATAACGTTTAATAAAAAACTCAAGAAAATTAATCCAGTGACAAAGGAAGAAATTGAAGCCAGGGCAAAAAATGATGGCTGATTATATATTAGGATAAGACTTTTTTGATCTAAAAAAGTTAATATTCCCGCTCCAAGGATTACTGGTNTTGCCAAAAAAAAAGAGAATTTAGTAGCCTCCTCTTTACACAAGCCTAGATAAAGCGCTGTTGCTATTGTAATGCCAGATCTTGAAATCCCTGGAAATATTGCAATTGCTTGAGATATACCAATTAAAATAGCGATCTTGAAGCTTATGGGAAAAAATCTGATTTTTATTTTTTTTGTCATCAGAAGAAGCAATCCAGTAATTAACAATGAAACACTTACAACAAAAATATTTTCTATCAAATCCAACATAAAAATTTTAGCAAACAAGCCAAATGCTGCTGCTGGAATGGTTCCAATTATTAAACAAATAACATAATATTGATTTTTTTTATTTTTTAATCCAGTAATTAAAGAAATGATCTCATTTCTGAAAACTACAATTATGCTTAATAAAGTTCCTAAATGTGTTGCTACCTCCAAAACATTGCCTTGATAATTAACATTCATTATTTCTTGAGCAATTAATAAATGTCCTGAGCTGCTAATAGGAAGAAATTCAGCAATGCCTTGCAATGCTCCTAAAATAAACGATTCAAACAGTTTCATTTTAACATCAAATTGAATATAGAGAGCATTCTACCAGAATTTCCCTTTTCTCTTCTATAGGAAAAAAATTTTTTATAACTACATTTAGTACATTCTTTATCTATTAAGACATCGCTAATAAAAACACCATAAGATAAGATTTGATTTAGCAATACACTTTGTAGGTCAAGCATTGCTTTTCCATCATTTTTTAATTCATAAAATTTTTTATCAAATTTACTATAAACTTTTATATCGACCTCATAACAACATTTTTTGATTGAAGGACCCATAACAAATTTAAAATCTTTAATGCTATTGTTGGCTTTAAAAAGAATGTCCATGGCATTAAAAAAGATACCCGTAGATAATCCTCGCCACCCAGAATGAACCAAAGATATATTTTTTTTTATTTTATCATAAATAAATATTGGAACGCAATCTGCAGTTAATAAAGTTAAAATTTTATTCGAACCATAATTAACCAAACCATCAGTATTATTATAGGTACTATTTGTATTGACAACCTTTACATTATTAGAATGCGTTTGAGTTGGAACCGCGATATTACTATGATTTAATTTTAAATTTTTTATGAATGATTTTTTGTTTTTAATTATTGAATAATCAAAGTCATTATGCGAAGTGCAAGCAAAAACATCTCTTGAGCCAAAAAAAGAAGAGTAGTTAGTATAGTTCAAAAATTAAAAGTTAAGATTATTAGATGTATCTAATGAGTCATTTTTAAATACACCCACATGGTTGAATTTTCTTCCATCAAATTCCAGTATTTGAAGAGCGGAATTTATATTTCTATCATTTAAAGAGGATGAATAAAAATAGCCCAACCCTTCATGGTGAATAAGATCAGATAAGGCGATATTAATTTCAGGTCTGGATTTATCTTTTACATTTAAATTGCTTAACAATGCAGAGGTATTATATCCTCTGTAAAAATCATCAATGTAATCTTCATTTAAAAAAAGAGAGTCAGCTACATCAAATCTATAACTAGCTGTGAAATGCATTCCTTTAAGATGGGGCCCTATATTTTCTTTTTTCAATGTTTCAATATCTTGCCAATTGCTATTTCCGATTATTTTAGTATTAAAATTATACATTGGAATTTGTGGCCCTATATATTCTACATCACTTGATTTTAAGGGAATATAAATACCTTGTATACTATTTAGTATAATTTTGCTTGAATCTGATGAAGTCATTACTTTTTTTTCAGGTTCAGGCAAATCAAAAAAATCTTCTGAAGAAATGTCAAATAAAGCATCTAAACTGTCAATATTCATTCCTAGAATATTTTCAAAATCATCTTCTTTTTTATTCAGATTGAAAGCAACATCTCTAAAGTGTTTAAACTGTCTTCTTAAATTTTTAGGTTCTCCTGAATACCATTGCGTCGCAACAATAGAAGCTCCAAGTCGATCTACTTCTTTTATAAAGGAATCTGTCTGTATTTCACCATACTCATCGGCAGGAGCTAAAACAGCCAAACTATCAAGCTTTAATTTTTTAACAGCAAAATTAGCTGCAATTTTAGCTTCTAATGCTATCGTTGAGCTTGTTAGAAATGTATTTCTATAGACTTGAACAAGATTTTCTTTGCGGGCATTAGGTAAAAGCACAGGAATATTTGAATCCCCAAGCGAGCTTACGACCGCTAGAGAGGTATGATCAAATAAAGGGCATATAAGTGCAGATAGTTGCTTTATTTTATTAAGGTTTTTAACTATTTTAACAGATTGCAAATCATTGCTTTTAGTGTCTTGTATTATTACTGATATTTGATTTTTATCTTTTTTTCTATTTCTGCTGGCCTTTGCAAAACCCTCAAGAAATGCTTTTCCATACTCAGATTGCTCACCTGACAGTGGAAGGACTAGGCCAACCATAAGTATATCAAGAGGTGGACTAAAAGCTGCCTTTAACAAATCTTCAAATAAGGGAGAGAAAATTTTAGGCAGATTCTTAGATTTTATATCACTTAATGTTTTAGCGGCTTCAGATGGTTGACCATTTAATAACTCTGTATTGGCTTTTGCTAAATTATGAATATTTTTTGATTCTTCATCGAGCTCTAGAATAATTAACTCATTTAGGGTAGAAACTGGAATTCTGACTTGAATTAATTTTAACAATTTTTTGTTAATCCTATCATTGTAATTATTTTTTTTTAAATTCAATTTTTTTGATCTTAAATACATTCTATAAGCAGATGCATAGTTGGCTTGATTAACATAAAAATCACCCAAACTTTCCATTACATTTTTCTGATATAGGCTCATAGGAAATTCAGAAAAAAATTTCTTTGAGGTTTCTTTTACTAGTTCAGTTTGATTAAGAGCAATTTGCAGCTTAATTAACAATGCCACGGCAGGTTCTCTATTTACATTTTTTCGTTCTTGTAAAATTTTATTTAGTATGGATTGAGTTGCTGTAAATCGACCACTGTTGTAACTGTTTATTGCTTGATTGATTTGTCGATCATTCAACTGGTCTTTGACCCAGCTTTGTGAAAAAACAAAATTAAAAAAAAGTGTAATAATAATTTTTTCTATTTTCATAAATGAAATTCTGAGGCTTTAATATCTATTTCTACATACAAGGAGCATTTTTACCATCCATATATTTAAATTTTGTAAATTAATACAAATATTTTTGTTAATTAATTTACAAAGATATTTTTAAAAAAAACAAAAACCACACCACAAAGCGAGGTTTTTACTAATTAACTAACCTAATTCAATATAATTCAATTACTCTACAGTTGTGGTCTTACCTTTGATAGTTCTATTCCATTCTTGACATTCACTTTTTATACCGTCACTCACAAGTTAGTTCCCTCTAACTATTATAGACCATTAACTAAAACTCAATTAAAATTACACAAAGAAATAATAAGACTTCAGAAAAAAGGATTGAGTTACAGAAAAATACACAAAGAACTGATTAAAAAAGGATTTAAGATTGGAAAGTCACCTTCTACAGTTCATTCAATCATTAAGAAAATGGAAAAAAGAGATAAGTTTTTGAATCAACCTGTGGTTGAGGGGTATAAGGATTTTGATATATTATTTCATAAAATTGAGAAGTGGTAGATTTGTTGTATAAATGAAATTTTAATCAAAAATATCTTCTTTTGGTAACCCTTTTATATTATTACTTTTGACTTTATTGTAAAAAATTAAATGTAATGTCAATACAATCCCCCAGATTAAAAAAGTGTAATCAATTATGATTCTTGGTTCATACTTTGACATTTGACCTAAGAAAAACATAGAATATGATATTGTAAAAAAAACTAAAAAGGTAGATAAATTGTATCGAAAACCAATATCGTTAAATGGTAAATATTCATAATCCTTTTTACCAAAATACCATCCACTCAGAAACATTAATAGAAAATAACCAAGAGGAGGAATAAAAATAAAATTCCATGTTTCTATGATGAGTAGAGAAGAAAGTGATATTCTGAAAACTATAGTAATAATTGAGATAGTTAATATGTATTTATAAAAGTCTTTAGTTAACATTTTTTTCATTTAATAGTTTTTTTATTTTTTTATCCTCAAATAAATTTATGTTTCTACTTATAAATTGATGAAGTAACTCTAATCCAGATTCAGTTAGATAGTAATACTTTCTATCTGGACCCTTATTCCCTTTTCTTGATTTATAATTAACAATTTGTAAATGAACATATTTTCTTAGACTCCTATAAAGACTCTGTTCTTCACATGAGATAGTGTTTTTTGAATATTTTGATATAAATAATTTTATTTCGTCAACATATTTTTTACCGTCTTTTAGTGAAAGAAAAATCCAAAGAGTTAATTGTCCTTTTTTATAAGTCTCTTCCCATGATTCTAATAATTTATTTTTCATAAATCAAGTATTATACAAGTAGTATAATACCAACATACATATAAATTACAAAAATATAAAACATAAAATTTAATATTTAACTCTATCACAAAAAAATATACCATAAAGATTAAGTATAAATATTCTATGGTTGGAGATAGTTTGATTTACAAAGGGTCTAATCTATCATGAGACAAGTGGGGGAATGAATATAAAATAAAAAAGGGAGAAAATACTTTCTCCTTTTCATCATCAAACTTTTTTTTGACGAAAAAGAACTATCAAACTTTACTCAACAGTCACACTCTTAGCTAAGTTTCTCGGTTGGTCGACATCGCACTCTCTGAGAACTGCAAGATGATATGCTAGCAATTGCAATGAAATAGAAGACAATATTGGAAAAACTTTTGGATGCTTAGAGGGTACATCAATTATATAATCTGAAACTTTCTCAAGCTCTAAAGTTCTTTTATCTGTTACAGAAATAATAACACCTTTCCTAGCTTTAACTTCTTGTATATTTGATAAAACTTTATCAAAAGTTCTATCATTAGGAGCTAAGCATACAACAGGCATTTTCTCATCAATAAGGGCTATAGGACCATGCTTCATTTCAGCTGCTGGATACCCTTCGGCATGTATGTATGAAATTTCTTTTAATTTTAGCGCACCTTCAAGAGCCACTGGAAAATTTAACCCTCTTCCTAGATATAAAAAGTTATCTGCTTTTACAGTGGATTTTGCAACATTTAAAATTGAATCTGATTCATCTAATATAGTTTTTACTTGGTCGCCAATATTGATTAATGCGTTTGCATATTTTTTTCCTGTTTGCGAAGATATATTTTGCTCTCTACCAAAACATAATGATAAAAGAAATAATACAGTTACTTGCGAAGTAAATGCTTTAGTAGAAGCCACGCCTATTTCTGGACCCGCATGAGTATAGATTCCGCAATCCGTCTCACGCGCCAATGATGAGCCTACTACATTACAAATTCCAACTGTCAAGGCTCCAAACTCCTTTGCTTTTCTGATTGCAGCTAGAGTATCTGCAGTTTCTCCGGATTGAGATATTCCAACTACAACGCTATTAGAATCAATTATAGGCTTTCTATAGCGAAACTCAGAAGCGTATTCTACATGCACGGGAATTCCTGCATATTCTTCAATTAGATATTTACCAATTAATCCTGCATGCCACGAAGTACCACAAGCTGTAATATAAATTCTATTGGCATCTTTAATTCTATTCATATGATCATCGATTCCACCAAGATGCGCTTTGCCATCAACTGGGTCTATCCTACCCCGCATTGTATCTTTGATTGTGAATTCTTGTTCATAGATTTCTTTGAGCATAAAATGAGGAAACTCTCCCTTTTCTATCTCCTCAATGCTATACTCAATTTCTGTAGTTTCTCTATTTACAATGGTATCATCATGCATAGATCTAATAGAGTAACCATTATCATCGATAGTAACGATTTCGCCTTCATCTAAATATATTACATTCCTTGTATGCTCTACGATTGGAGATGTATCACTCGCAATGAAATATTCATCGTTTCCCACACCTAATACAAGGGGGCTTCCATGGCGAGCTGCCACAATTTTATTTGGCTCATCAATGCAGAAAGTAACTATACCATAAGTTCCGATAACTTGATTTAAAGCTGCTTCAACAGCTTGTTCAAAATTTAGACCATCAGCATAATATATGTCAGAAATTAGATTTACCAGAACTTCGGTATCGGTTTCACTTTTAAAATTAAAACCTTTTCGAATTAATACTTCTTTTAATGTTGAAAAATTTTCAATTATTCCATTGTGAATAATAAAAATCTTACCTGTTTTATCTTGGTGTGGATGAGCATTTGTGTCATTAGGTTCTCCATGCGTAGCCCATCGTGTATGCCCAATACCAATTGAACCATTAATTGGAGATTCTTTTATTTTTTTATGAAGCTTATCAACTTTTCCTGCTTTTTTGACAGTTTTTATATAGCCGTCTTTCATTATAGCTATCCCAGCCGAATCATAACCACGATATTCCAATCTTCTGAGACCATTCAATAAAAAAGGTACTGAGTTTTTCTTTCCGTAGTAACTTACTATTCCACACATATTTATTTCCGAATTATTAGAATAATTTATTTTAAATAGTTTTAGAATATTGTGATTAATATCAACTTAAACAAAATTTATTCCCATTCTATTGTACCGGGTGGTTTTGAAGTAATATCATACACTACTCTATTCACATTTTTTACATTGTTAACAATTTTGTTTGACACTTTTGCAAGGGTACTCTCGGGAATTTTAAACCAATCAGCTGTCATACCATCAACGCTTGTAACTGCTCGTAAAGCCAATAAATTTTCATAGGTTCTTTTATCGCCCATTACACCTACTGTTTTTATAGGAATCAATACCGCAAAAGCCTGCCAAATATCATTATAAAGCTTGTCTTCATGAAGAATATCAATAAAAATTTTATCAGCTTCTTGTAAAGTTTCAATTCTTTCTTTTGTAATTCTACCTATTATTCTAACACCTAAGCCTGGGCCTGGAAAGGGATGTCTTTGAACAAGTTCAGATGGCAAACCTAATTCTACACCAACTTTACGAACCTCATCTTTAAAAAGGTCTCTCAAAGGCTCTATGAGTTTAAAGTTCATATCTTTTGGGAGACCACCAACATTATGGTGGCTTTTAATAGTTTGTGATTTGCCACCTTCACCAAACCCGCTTTCAATCACATCGGGATATAAAGTACCCTGTGCTAAAAAATCTATATCACCAAATTTTTTAGATATTTTTTCAAAGGATTTAATAAACTGATTTCCAATAATTTTTCTTTTTTCTTCGGGGTCTTTTATTCCTTCAAGTTTAGACAGAAAAATATCAGATTCATCAAAACTATGAATATTAACATCTAAACCTTTTTTCAGGGCTGAAACACATGTTTTTGCTTCATTTTTTCTCATTAAACCATGGTCAATTAAAACTGCAGTAGATTGATTTCCAACAGCTTTATGAATTAGAGCTGCTGCGACAGTAGAATCTACTCCTCCACTCACTCCTGTAATTATCTTGTCATTACCAACCTCATTTTTTATGTTTAATATTTGATCTTTTACATAATTATTAGCATTCCAACCTGTTGAACAATTCGCAATATTAATTAAAAAATTTCTTAGAATAACTTTTCCATATTCTGAATGGATAACTTCAGGGTGAAACTGCAGACCTATTCTACTCGAATCATGGTTTGATACTGCTGCGATGATCTCATTTGATGATCTAGCAACAATACGCCAATTTAAAGGTATTTTTGTAACCTGATCCATGTGACTCATCCACGTATTAATTTTATTGGGAACATTGGAAAAAATATCGTGCGAACTATCAACATTTAATTTAGACAAGCCATATTCTCCACTGTTTTTTTCTTCTACATTGCCTCCATAGGAATGAATTAAAAGTTGAAGTCCGTAACATATTCCAAGAATAGGTTTATTATATTTAAGTATTTCAGGGTCGATTCTTAAGGCATTATTTGAAAATACGCTAGAGGGCCCACCAGATAGAATTATTGCAGCAGGATTTAATCTTTCAACTTCATCAATAGAAATATTATGTTTGAAAATCTCCGAATAGATATTCTCTTCCCTAATCCTTCTTGCTATTAACTTAGTATATTGAGAACCAAAATCAAGAATCATCACTCCATTATTTTTCATAATATTAATTAAAACTCCATAATGAAAGCTCTTTGATAAACTTTAAATTTGTCTGTTCTGAATGCAATGGTGTAATGCTTACATATCCTTCTTTAACAACAAAACTATCACTATTTTTTGAAGGATTGGGATCGCAATGTTCTGCTGTAAGCCAAAAACCTTTTAAGCCTCTACTATTATTTATCTTTTCAAAACTATCTGAAAAATACATCGAACCTTGTTTTGTGATTTTAAAACCCTTTATTTTGTCTTCAGAAAGATTAGGTATAGTAACATTAAGAAATGTTCCGCTTGGCAATCTATTTTTTAGTACATATTGAACAATTTTTTTAGATATTGTTTTTGATGTTGAATAATCTAGATCTCTAATACTGTCTAAACTAATTGCAATTGAATCAACTCCTCTAAAAGATCCCTCTCTAGCAGCTGAAACCGTACCAGAATAAAGTATGCTTTGACCAACATTAGAACCTGGATTTATACCTGAAACTAAAATATCAGGTTTTTTTTTCATTATAATATTCATAGCAAACTTGACTGAATCTGCTGGTGTTCCATTAATCGCATAGCCTGAGAGACCACATTCTAGATTTATTTTTTCAAATTGAAGAGGTCTAGATATTGTAATTGCATGACCCGCTCCACTATTATCTAATTTTGGAGCCACAACGGTTGTATTTCCAATTTCAGACATCGCCTCCCAAAGAGCTTTGATACCCTCTGAAAATATACTATCATCGTTTACTATTAAAATTGAAGGGGGCATCATAATGACAGAAGATTAATTATCCTTGACAGCTTTGCTTTCATTTCTTTGCGAGAGACTAAATGATCAATAAAACCTTTTTCTAATAAAAATTCTGATGTTTGAAATCCTTTAGGAAGATCTTCTCCAATGGTCTGTTTAATAACTCTCGGCCCAGCAAAACCAATAAGCGCACCTGGCTCAGCTAAAATAATATCGCCGAGCATGCCGTAACTTGCTGTTACACCTCCCGTAGTTGGGTCTGTCAGCAAAGGAATATAAAGCCCTCCGTTGCTTTTAAACTTGGCTAATCTTGAACTAGTCTTAGCAAGTTGCATTAAAGCCAATGCTGATTCTTGCATTCTCGCTCCGCCAGAAGAGCAAATTAAAATAAATGGAATTTTATGTTTATCAGCATACTCAATAGATCTAAATACACATTCACCAACAACAGAACCCATGCTACCTCCAATGAATGAAAAATTCATTATTGAAAGTATAATTTTACGATCATTTAACTTTCCTGAATAACATGCAATTGCATCGTTATGTCCTGTTTTTTCTACTGCTAGAATAATCTGATCTTTGTATTCTTTTTGAGCTTTAAATGAAAGTGGATCTGTGGATTTAACATTTTTAAATAATTGACTTAAAGAATTATTGTCTAAAATTAAATCTCTGTAGGTGTTTGGACTTACCCGAAAGTGGTGATTGCAACCAATACAAACAGAAAAATTCTTTTCTAATTCCGGTTTGTATTTTATTTCTGAACAAGTTGGGCATTTTATCCAAAGACCTGATGGAATGTTCTTTTTTTTATCTTCAGATATTTTTTTATCTTTTCTNTTNAACCANCTCATTTNTCTTNTTGTTNANTCTCATAANAANNGCATCCTCACCATCTGANTAATATTTTTTTTNAAATCCAATTTCTTTGAAATTAAATTTTTTATAGAAATNNATAGCTGNTAAATTACTNCTTTTAACTTCTAAAAAAACACTTCCATNCAAAATATATTCNTTTANAATNANATTAAAAAAANNCTTNCCATAGCCTCTATGTTGATAATTTTTTTTAAGAGCAAAATTTAATATGTGGTATTCATTTTTCACGTTCTTTGATAAAAAGTAACCAATTATTTTATTATTTAACCTGCATACAAGATTTAGGTTAAAATTTTTATTTTCCAGTTCTTTTTTTAATGATAGTTCGCTCCAATAGTTTTTAAAAACAGATTTTTCAATTTTATAAATTTCATGTAAATCATCTAGGCTTGATTTTTCAACTTTAATCACTTAATTAAGTTTAAATGGAGAAACGTAATTAGGGACTAAAAAATCAAAATCTTTAAGAATCCATTTTTCCTTAAATTGGTTTGCTAAATCTACCAAGGTATCCAAAGACGGTGATATTGAAGTATAGTTTTGACTACCTATTAAATGGTCGCAACCATAATGCAAACCTTTCTTTTCATGATCGATTTTATCCCATTCAAGTGCCTCGACTTGATTTAATGATTTACCTGAACTAAATATTTGATGATAAATTATTTTTTTATGAGAATGTAAGCATACATTAAAATTTTCTTCAGATAGGATTTTTTTATAAGAAAAGGCAAGTATTTGGAGAGTTGGGATAGGGATAATAGGTATTTTTAATCCAAGAGCAAGTCCTTTTGCAAATCCTAAACCAATTCTTAATCCAGTGAAAGACCCCGGCCCTATTGAAACTGCAAGTACATCAATTTTCTTATCACCCAACTGACTTTTTAATTGACTGAAATAAATTGGCAACTTCTCCAAATGTTTTTTGGAGTCTTTATTTTCGATTTTCTTAATTAAGCTTTTGTTTTTATATAAACCTATATTACACCAATCAGTAGATGTATCTATAGCGCAATAAATCATTTTACACTGTCCTTTATTATAATTTTTCTTTTGTTTGAATTTTTATCATCATGCTCAAAGTATACATAAATCCAATCTTTTTCCCATAGAGGCTTTATTCTCTCAGGCCACTCAATTAAAATAACAGCTTCTCTATTAGACAACAGTTCTTGACCTCCTATTATTAAAAATTCATTTACATCTTCTAATCTATAGCAATCTATGTGAAATAATGAAAATTCGTTATGATATTCACTGACCAATTTAAATGTCGGCGAGCTGACTGTATTTTCTATACCCAAACCCTTTGCAAAACCTTTAGAAAAAGTTGTCTTACCTGAACCAAGGTCACCTATTAAAGCAATAATTTGTCCACAATTAATTTTTTTACTAAACGAAAAAGCAAAACCTTTAGTATCTTCAGGAGAATTAGAAAAATATTCCATTATTTTGAATTCAATATATAAATAGGTACTAACATTTCTTGCATTGAGATACCTCCACTTTGGAAGCTGTTATTCAACTTGATGGCATATTTATTTTTTTCATTTGGATAAACAAAAAAATAGTTATTTTTTGCAATAAGGTAATTACATTGATGGTCTAAACTTGGCAATCTATATTCAGCTAAATCTCTTATATCTAAGGCATATTTCTTATCGAGATTAATATTCCTTCCAAATTTGTATCTTATCCCATCCGAAGAATGTTTGTCAGCTGATACTATGGCGGGTTTTTGCACCTCTAAACTCCCATGATCGCTCGTCAATATAATGGTAAAATCTAAAGAGCCTAATTTTTTCATGGTTTTTTTTAACCAAGATTGTTCATACCAATCTAATATTGTTTTTCTATAGCTAGATTCGTCAGGNACAATTTCNTTTAATATATTTGACTGCGATCTTTTATAAGCTAATTGATCAATAAAATTAACAACAATTGAAATAATATTGTTTTTTGCATATTTATCTAATTCTCTCAAAAATTTTTTACCTTCNTCAAAAGACCATANTTTGTGATAATGACTTNTAAGGCTNTCAAANCCTTTTTTTTCTAATTGATTATCAAAAAAAAGTTTTTCAAAAGAGTTGATATTTTTTCCATCCTTTAAATCTTCTAATTGATCTGGACAAAAATCACAAAATTCATCAGGATACATTCCAGAAAATATTGCATTCCTAGAAAATGGAGTTGAGGTTGGAAGAATAGACACTGAAGATTTAGATTCTATATTAAAATTTTTAGATAAAACCTCTTTCAAAAAATAAAACTGATCTAATCGCATAGCTTCTAGGACTATAAAGCATACTTTTTTATTTTCAGACAATAAGGGAATAATTTCTCTATCAAAAATATCTTTGGATAATGAATCACCATCATTTTCTTTTAAAAAGGTGGCATATTTTTTTTCCACAAATTTTGTAAAATATCTATTTGAATTTTCAAATTGGCTATTGAATATTTCAATTAAACTGTTTTCGCTTTGATTCTCAATTTTCAAGTTCCATTTCGTAAGCATTTCATAAATTATCCACCAATCGCTAAAAGAGTTTGCATTTATAGATAATGATTCAATTTCTTGAAACTCCTTAAGGTATTGACTAGAAACCTTTTTATTGTAAATCTTATTTTTCTCTATAGTTTCTTTACATGCCATAAAAATTTGGCTTGGATTAACAGGCTTTATTAACAAATGAGATATTTTTTCAGAAATAGCTTCATCCATCAACCACTCTTCATCACTTTTAGTTATCATAATAACGTCAATAGATGGATCTTTTTCTTTTATGAGTTTTAAGGTTTCTATGCCATCCAAACCAAACATGAATTGATCTAAAAGCACAAGGTCATAATTATTATTTGTGAGCTCATTTATTGCATCCTGTCCATTGTTTGAAGTTGAAACAACATATCCTTTTTCTTCTAAAAATAATATGTGTGGCTTTAACTGATTTATCTCATCATCAACCCACAAAATTTTTCCTCTCATATTTTTCATTTACAAAAAAATTATTATTTTGTTTTCATGGTCCATATTCCATCCCAATCTTTTCCCGGAGAATTTTTTTGAAAATAATTACACCTTTCAATATAAATCTTGGAAGGATTAGTTGGTCTATCTTCAATTATCTCTTCAAATTTTTCAGACTCTTTAAATATTTTTTTTGCTTTTATCCAACTTTGATCTTTATATAATAACATAGCTTCATTAAATGCAGTAATTAAATTTGAATTTTCTTTACTCAATTTATTTTTTTCAGATAAAAGCTCATAAACCTTAACAGGTTTATTTTTACCTTTTACTTTTATTTTATCAAGGTATCTCCATTCGAAAAAATCCGATACTTTATTATAAGTATTTTCAGCAACAAAGAGGTACACTCCGTAGTGTTTAGCTGCAGGCTCTAACCTAGCTGCTAAATTTACAGTGTCACCCATCATTGTATAATTCATTCTCATTGATGAGCCCATATTGCCTGTCACCATCTCACCGGAATTAATACCAATTCTATGTCTCATGTTTGGAACAATTTCAGGCCAACCATTTTCGTTGCTCCATTTTCTTCGCATATCATTTAATTTTTTCTCCATTTCAAGTGCAGTCATGCATGCGTGGAATTCATGATCCTTTAAGGGCACAGGAGCTCCATAAAATGCTACAATAGCATCTCCGATATATTTGTCTAAGGTTCCATTATGTTTTAATAAAATGGTAGTCATTTCTGTTAAATAATCATTCATTAAGCTAACCATTTTTTCAGGCTCCAAGGCTTCGGAAAAGGATGAGAAACTTTGAATATCTGAGAAAAACGCGGTATGATAACCTGCTTCTCCTCCAAGCTTAGGTTCTTGTTTTTTTTGATACATTTCATCAATAAGGTCAGGTGAGATATATGCTCCAAATGTGCTTTTAAGAAATTTTTTATCTTGTTGCTCAACAATAAAATCATAGAGGACAACTCCAATATATGTTATCAATAGTCCTGCTAATGGTGCAACAATTGGAATAATATAAGAATCGCCTGGTTTCGGCAAATGTAAAAAAAGCAATGAATTAGGATTTTCAATAATTGATGGGAAAAGCTTCATTGCGGGAAATTTAAAAATCCAAAATACGTCATTCACAAAAAGCCCACATGCAATACAAAAATATACTAAAGCTTCAATCAATATTAAAAACCCTGCAGTAATTGGATTAACAAATGATAAAATCGTAAATGCCAAAAGACTTAATAGTGCGATCAATAAAGTATGGCTAAAGGGATAATCATAAATCAAATTAGTTAATTGACCCCCAAGGACTTTAATATAATTGCTATCTATGAGAGTTTGAATTGCATTTGCGTGAGTTTCAACGCCAGGAGTGAGTTGTTGAATGTTTTTATAATTATAATAAGGTGTTTGTTTGTAATCATGATGAACTTCAACCGATGTTCCTATGATGACAATTTTATTATAAAAAGGTGAATTTTTTATATCAAACTCATCACCTAAACCCATTGCGGCCATCATTTCAGCTTTTTCTTGTGGGTCCTTAATTGCATCAATCCAATCTGGTATTTCTCCAGGTATAAATTGACTCATCCAGTCTATATCCTCTATTGGGTCTCTAAGGGTCACATCCTCCGTATCAATAATATAAGCCAAAGAATATTTAGCAAACGTACCCCAAGGTGGTAAATCCTGCCTTCCTTTGATTTTATAACCAGACGGAGGACCATAATAATTTACCAAAAAGGTATTGCCAGCACCATATGCCTGAATTTTATTCTCACCGTAAGTCCAAATCAATTTATTCTGATCAAAATATGGTTTTGTAGTATCGGGGATACCAAGAAAAGCTTTGTAAGCTTTTAAGCCTAGCGTTAAATAATATTTATCAGGCTCATGATCCATTAGATCAAAAAGTGCATACCTCCTAGAAAATCCGTCAAGATCCATCTGATCATTGATTAGTCCCATTTCAGGATTTGATGCAACAATAGACTTAACAGGATACGAAATATACTGTGGAGGAATTAAAGAATTTTCAGTGACTAATTTTGCGGGCATAACAATTGTAGTTCCAAACATTTGTGCCTCTGCTACAGCTTCACCTAGCATTTTATCCCCATGTCGTGGAATCAACCTTGGTAAGGATTCTAAAATATAATTTGCTTGAGATGAGTCAGTGATATTTGGAACCTGATCTATAATGTACTGGCTAGTTGTAGACTCTATCAGATCGTAATATATTTCAGATCTACTCTCAGGTGCATCAAATTGTATATCAAATACAATTACCTTGGCACCTGCCTTGTAAAGATTTTTTATTGCCCTTCCCCAAATACTACCTCTGGGATAGGGCCATTCTTCAGGTATTAATCGCCATGCCTCATCATCTACTTCAATTAATACCACATCAGTACCATTTTGAAGAAACAGTGAATCATTAGCTGACCAACCTGTCAGGGGGCCCCTTACATTGCTAAATCTGTAATCATAGAGCTTAAGCTCAGGAACATCAAAAACGCCAAATCTATGTGCCAATGAAATAATAACGATAGAACCAAAAGTGATAGACCATCCCACCCAATTCTTTGTTAAATAATTTTTGATTTTTTCAAAAAAAATATTCATATTTAAAACTTATAAAACATTGTTAGCGTTATTCCTGAAGCATTGATATCAATTTTGCGTTCATTTTCATCAGGATTTTTATTATGACTAAATCTAAAATAAGCTAATAAGTTTAAATTCAAATCTTCTCTTACGTAATAATCTACACCACTTCTTAATCCAAGTAAAGTGGAAGAGTTTTTTCCTTTACTACTTAATAAGGAAGCTTCACTTTTAGAAACTAATTTTTCTCCTAAAAATTTTCTATTAATATTAAAAGATAGGCTTGTTAGCGTATATGGCAATTTAGTGAATAAATCGTTTTCAAAAGTAGGGATCTCAAGGCTTGTTCTGTTAAACTGTACATAAGTGCGAAGAAATGAAGAAAATATTGAAGATAAATTGAATGATAAAATATTTGAATTAGTTTTTGCAAAAAAATATGCTTCATTTCTCTTGGATGCAAAATTATCTAGATTAATTACATTACCATAGTTTATAGTAATGTTATTTTTAACATCTCCTGAATTAAAAGGGTAGGTTAAAGCTAATACACTGGTAGTAGCGTCAGAGTCTTCTCTTAAATCTACTATTTTAGAGCCAACAGAATCTAAATTTGTCTTTTCATTGTTTTTGTTTATGCTTTGATAATTGTATGAAAATGTCGGTAGACCTGGACCAGGTAAAAACGTAGCGTTAATGAAGAAGGTATTTGTATTAAGTGGATTCACAACTGTATCTAAAATTTTGTTATCGCGATGCTTAAATCCGATGTTAAGAAAAACTTTTTGATTTAATAATCCAATTCTATTTTGCAAAGTAATATTTCTTGAATTATTTCTTAAAAATGGATTTGCTAAGGAAATATATTCAGGTCCAATCTGTTGATATTCAAGTAATATATTATTTCTATTGTATTTCCCTCTTATGCTAAACTTAAATGCCGATGATGGCATGTTAATAATGGCTGTTAGAGGGGATGATTTCATAATAGTATAGTCAATGGGAATCAGCGGTGTCATATTTGTGTTAATAATAAATATGTCTTTCATTCTGCCTGGATCAAAGGGTATTTGGTCAGTTGATATCTCTGAAGAAGATACAATAGGATCGCCATTTTCATCATAAGTGCGCCCTATAAATCCATCTAGTGAATTATCAATGGAAGTATCCAATTGAGCAATTGATAAAGCTCCATCCCAGATATCCTTATTATATAGACTCAGGTTCCAATCAAAATCGATAGCTATTTTTCTATTATCTAGAAATGTTCCAATATTAAAACCTACAATAAGATTGTCTTGGGGCTTAATGCCTTTCCAATTTGATGATGGTGCAAATAAGTTATGATTGTTTAATGATAATTGAGTTTGAAAGGTATTCAAGTTATAATTCCCACTTATTATTCCATCGATTGATGAATCAACAAAAAAGTTTGCATCAGATATTTCCCTGCTTACGGATGTAGTATCGTCTCTTATCTTCAATAAATGAGCTCCAAATTCAACTTTGTTAAATAGATTTGTAGATAATCTCGCTCCATATATTCCTCTCTTAAATTCAAACCCTGTTCGGTCAAGATAATAAGTTTTGGTACCATCTGTCTCATTGTCAGTTAAATCATATATCAGATCATAGGCCCCATTTATGCCTGACTTTCTCTGCACAGCTCTGTTTAACTCCCCATTTATTAGTTGGAACCTGAGCCAGTTAAAATCAACATCTAACCCAAGACCTCGAACTCTTTTGCCATCAATTGTTAGATTGGTAAATTGCGGGAAAAAATCTCCAATTTGAACCTCTAAGAATCTTCCAAAGGATAGATTAGAGCTTAGTCTGTTGTATGGTTGATTATAAATTGACTCTTTTGAGCTTATTCTAATTGAATTGTCAAGCCTAGCCCATTGTGCATCTAATGAAAATTTTCCAGAAAATTCAGCGATGTTTATTTCGCTATCAACAATCTTTTCAGCGGTCAATCTAGAATTAATATTTCCAAAGTAACTTATAGTATTAGATTCCTTCTCAACGAGTTCTTTTACGCTAAAACTCCATATTAAAGGTTTAATTATTTGATCATCTAAATCTTTTAATCGAATTTCGACTGTGTGAAAGCCATTTCTTAAACCCTTAGCTGCATAAACAAGTATATCACCATCGAATATATACTTAGATGACATGTCAGCACCATCTAGGAATAATTCTACTGAATTTCTGTTAATTTCTGTTGCATTGAAGAAAGAAACAGCAATAACAGGATTATCCGTATTCAAATTTGCATTGGGGAAAGGCGATAAAATCAGAATATCAGATTCTAATGGTTCACCAAAATAATTGTCTTCTTGAACTGTTCTAACAAAAATAGGATTATTAAACGGATCGACTCTTGGATACGATAATATTTTTTCATTGTCAAATTGAAACGTGATAAGATATTCAATCCCATCTTCTGTTAAGCTAAAAGATGGTAGCTTAGCTTCCCAATTAAAGCCTGTATCAACAAATGGGATCTCCAAATAGGATTCACCTTTTGGAGATCTATAGTAAAGAGTTCCTTTAATTGGTTTTTCAATATCAAGCAAAGATACTTTTATGACTAAATCTTCACCCGATTGGGCATTGGCTGGAGGAATATGATAAATATTCCTTTGTGCAAACATTATGCTTAGAAAAAAAAAGAATACAGCCAATAAAGCTTTCTTTATTTTAATATCTTCTATCAAAAGCTATCTTTTACCTATAATTAATTATAAGCTTTTTTTTCTTTCCGGTAGAATCTAAAAATTCTATCTCAATCGAATTAATTTTTGATTTAGAATCTATTTCATCCTCAGGTAAAATTTTTGGATCGGTTTTTTTTGTCTGCAAATTTCCATCAATATTAGAAAATCCTGTAATACCTGCTTCAATATCAACGCTTATTCCTGAATTCTTATTTGTTAGCGCAATCAAACCATCTAATCCATGAACGAAATCTTGGCCATTGTCGTTGTCACTTATAAACCAAAAATCTGTACCCTTAACCGAAGCAACAGAAACAGAAGATTCAACAATAAAGTTTTTCCTGTTTTGATCAGTGACTTGAGCTCGCAAGGTTCCTCCTTGTAAATTTATCTCTTTTGAAATAGATCCTCTTTTTCTTTGTCCATTTATAGTTAAGATTGAGTTTTCTTTAATTTTTAGAATAGATCTATCATCAATGAAAATTATCGCCGCGAAAGACCCTCTAGATGTTTTGATTTGATCGCCAATACTTAAAATGCTCCCCTGTTTTAATTTAAGAGAACTACCTTTCTTTTTAATAATTTCCACATTGCCAAATACCTTTGTTGAAATAGCCATTTGATCTTGAGCAAATAGAGAAGAGATTAAAAGAGCGCATGTTACCATTATTTTTATAGGCATTTTATTCTTCAACTCTTATTGATTCTATCAAAAAATATTGCCTGCCAATTTGGAGTAAAATATCCTGTGCAGTCGATTGATCTATGGTATTGCTATTTTTTTTGATTAATCCTATTTCTCTACTCGTTGATAGCGGTCCATTATTTTCAAACAGGGAATTATATTCTTCTTCAGAGATAGCATTTTTAATAGCGTCTAACATTATGGATATGGATACATCATAATTTGATTGTGAAGGATCTTTTAATTTAAAAGCATATATTGAAGAAGTGTATACATCGTAACCGCTTGTGGAAGGCGCTTCAACTTTTATCTGCCATACATAGGTATTGTTACTCTCAAGCAATCTGGCTCCTGATAAAGGATATTGATAAGTACTGACATCGTCCAATTTTAACCATTCCTTGCTTTGGTTACTGGGTACAAGCCTCTCATATAATAATGCATCTTCCATAGAAGAATGATAATCATCTTTATACTCTGCAATTCGGATATAAGTATCACAATTTCTACAATAGCCTTTATTCCAATTGAAAGTTGGGTATGGGGTATAAATGACATTGAAAGATGTATCTGCAAGTGAACCTCCCGGTGATTCAAGGTTTACACCTGATGGGGCTTCAACAATTATTGTTTCTTCATCGCTACTAGTCAGAGATAGATCATTTTCTGAAAAACCAGAATATATTGATATTTCAAATCTATATTCTCCATCTGCAAGTCTACCTGAAGTGATAACAGAGCTTATAACAGATTCATAATCTGCAGGGTTTATTGAACTTAAAGTTCTAAAGGTAATAGGTACAATATTTGGAGGAATAGATTGATCTACCAAGGAGCTAGTATTTTCATTTACATTCTTGTTATCGATCAATATACTATTTTTCATCAAAAAAGGATCAGATTCAATTTCAACAATTGATGTTCTAGAATTAATTCCAAGCGCAGGAGAAAGAAGAGATGCTTTGAATTTTATTTTTGCAAAGATTGGATATTTTTCTGAATAGATATTATAGCGAAATAAGGGAACATCGCTTTTACCAGTCATTAGGTCAAAATTAGATAAATAGTATGCCGTGTAGTTAAAAAATTGACCATCCAGTTTTACCTGACAAAAAGCTGATGAAAACAATAACGCTTTGAATAATAATTTTTTCATTGTTTTTAAGTGAACCTTTTGCAATTTACTACATTGACAAATCTGTCACTAACCAAATTAATTATATTAAACATTTATTTATTATAAAAAAATAGCCCTCAGAGGAGGGCTATTATAAAGTTCCCGGCGATGACCTACTCTCCCACGCTGGTTTCCCGCGCAGTACCATTGGCGCTATAGGGCTTAACTTCCGAGTTCGGAATGGGATCGGGTGTAACACCTATGCTATTATCGCCGAAGAAAAATATAGGGAATTGATGAAGACATTCAATCGATCAAAAAAGATTGATAAAGCCATTCGGCTAATTAGTACCACTCAGCTGAATACATTACTGTACTTACACTTGTGGCCTATCAACGTTGTAGTCTACAACGAGCCTTATTATCATAAAGATAGGGAGAACTAATCTTAGGACAGGTTTCGCACTTATATGCTTTCAGCGCTTATCCTTTCCAAACGTAGCTACCCAGCGATGCTTCTGATGAAACAACTGGTACACCAGAGGTTTGTCCACTTCGGTCCTCTCGTACTAGAAGCAGATTCCTTCAATTCTCCTGCGCCCACGGCGGATAGAGACCGAACTGTCTCACGACGTTCTAAACCCAGCTCACGTACCACTTTAATGGGCGAACAGCCCAACCCTTGGGACCTTCTACAGCCCCAGGATGTGATGAGCCGACATCGAGGTGCCAAACCTCCCCGTCGATATGAACTCTTGGGGGAGATAAGCCTGTTATCCCCGGAGTACCTTTTATCCA
>NHGT02000004.1 GCA_002170005.2 bacterium TMED144
CCCCGAGGGTATAGGTATTGCTAGATTTTGAGATAGAGGAGGGAGTAGCACTGACTAAGGTACCGCCACCTTCACCTGTGAACATGGTAACTTTGTGAAATAGTCTGGTAGCACTATTGCCAGCTCCCCCGTCATTATGCGATGAATTCACATATACCTTACCAGCTCCGGAGGGGTTAACCCCTTCGTTCTTTAGCCAAAAGAAATACTTTGCGCTTNCACCTAAGGGGATNCCTTGNGGNAAGATGAAATGGATCTCGCCGTTNNTATTCTTGGGAACGATGGTNAATTGNGANCGCGAAATTGGGCTTGAGAACTTATCATTGGGNTTCGCACTTGAACTNTTGCTGTCATTGNTGTAAAGATAAAGAGCCATTCTATAGCCATCGACGGATGAAGTGTTTTGCAGTCTTAAGGATATCTTATTAAGCGATCCTTTTTTGACGGTCGTAAAGCTCTGCCAGGCATTGGTCCAGCCGGTTGTTGCGCTTGCATCNGTGAAGGAGACAACAGTNTCTTCCGTCTTTTCAACNATTCGCAAAGTAAAATCGGATGCTTCTAAAGCNCCGCTGCCACCATTGGTGTTAAANACNGCTTCATTGAAAGTTACNTGAATNGGNGTATTATCNTCATCAAGCTCAGAACTAACGCTTGTAACATATGGCAATTCTTTATCACTTAATGTTTTGATGTTTCGCTGAACGATGGTTGTTGGATCAGAGGAAGTGGATATCGCATCGTAGATGGTTTGAGCAGGAACCACATTATCATTNGCATCGTAAATGGCATTTGATGCCACGTCNATGGTGANCTTTTCTTCTCCATTAGGGTAGTCNTCCGCAAAGTCATAGGGGATATTTAAGGTATATTCGTTTCCTGAAGCTGAAATAGCTGTTGGGGTAGCGCTGGTCAANGATGCNTTTCCTCCNGTCATNGCTATCNTAAAATCAGACGCTTCTAGCGCTCCGCTNCCCCCTGTTGCATTGTAA
The DNA here is from genome assembly GCA_002170005.2 of bacterium TMED144. GTDB lineage: Bacteria > Fidelibacterota > Marinisomatia > Marinisomatales > TCS55 > TMED144. The sequence goes on from NHGT02000004.1 coordinate 990, forward strand.
ACTGCTTCATTNAAAGTAACTTTGACAGTGGAGTTGTCGGCAGCTAATACGTAAGAATTGATNTAGGGTTTGTCGCTTTCGATCTTGTAGGTGTTGANATATCCTTTATCGGCTGTTCCAGCATAANCTATCAAATAAACATTGTTCTTCCATTGAATNATGTTATTGAATTTTGTAGCGCTATTGAAAAAATNNANNNAACCCACNCTTGTCAANGTTCTNCCNTCGTTAGACATATTAAATGTCCTTANNATNCCTTTGCTNGTCTTAAATGCTGATGCAAAGGTNTTGTTATCAATTTTTATGANTGTATTTTGATCAAANCCAGAGGTTGNAGAATGCCTTAAATAGGTCAGGGGGGTAATGCTGGAACCATCTGCCGGTATATCAATTGAGGCTACGACTCCTCCATTNGANGANNTATTGCTGGTTGGACCCTTATGATTGCCATANAATTCAAGGATGTACAGGTTNCTGGTCATCTTAGCTAAAGAGAACTGTTTTCCAGAAGATGAAATATTTTTAGATGTTTTTTCAGTGATCGTTGCTCCGTCATTGGAAATAGANATGGTTTTTAGGGTGATGTTGTTGTTTGAGCTGCTCGCAACTACAAACATATTAGCAGCAGCTTCAATGATATCAGCGCTATTGCCCACAACGTAAGATGTATTAAGATCCAGCACAGCAACTTCNGTNATATTNGANCCATCTGCGGGAATGGTAAANGTTTTGATACGATGTTTCAAAGCNCCNCTACCATTGGTTCCAATNTAGCTTAAGGCATAGGTATCGCTATCGACNTTTCTNAGGGNATTATTGCGACCATNNGCNGTGTCATGTTCNAATTTNTTGACCTGTGTGAGTGTTTGACCGTCCCCTGAAACTTTTATCGTTGTAAGAAATCCATCTTGACTTCGTCCTCTGTAGGCAACAACGAACATATCGNTTGCGACNTTTTCCATAGAGATCTCATATGCATCATNATCGTCAAAACGAAGTAGTGCAACTTTGCTGATCGTGCTACCATCTGCTGCAACTTTGAGTGTTTGAATATTTCCAAATCCCTTATAGCCCGAATAAGCAACGATCAGAATGCTGTCATTGACCACCATGGGATTACCCCATTGACCGTTCTCATCATCGTATTCAAATTGTTTGATGAAGGTTGACTTGGACTGTCCCAAAAGAGGTACAGAAACCATCAAAAGTGAAAGTAAGGCCTGTGTCATTCTTTTGATTCCGCTTTTCAAAAGATCGTTCCTATTCATATTTATAATTCCTATTTTGATCAAAAAATCACAAAAAATTAAATAAAAGCAATAAAACATGCAGTGATTACNGTCACCACACAACACAAAATTATCAAAAACAATATAGGTTCAAACTACGGCAAAAGTACGCATTAATTTGGTTATGTAAAAAGAGGGATATTTACTTCAAAAGCACCATCTTGCGCGTTTTAAGANAACGANNGGTCTTGATCTGATAGAAGTANACCCCAGCCGCNACTTTTGTTCCCATTTGATTGCGGGCATCCCAACGCACGCTATGATAGCCAGCTTTCATCTCACTGCTTTGCAAGGTAGCGACCTCTCGTCCCATCACATCGTAGATCATCAGCACCACNTTACCATCCTCTGGTAGATCAAAATCGATCGATGTAGNNGGNTTGAACGGNTTTGGATAGTTGTTATGCAGTGCAAAATCGCTTGGTACCGGTACGATCTCTATCGTCTTGGATCCTGCTGCGATCTCNTCACCATTNACTCCTAGATAGCGGTAGGATAAGGTTACCGGNACNTCCATCTCTTTTTGTAGATGCTTAACATCGATACGGATCGGATCTGNTGTTTGATCGTANCGAGCAGTGTGGATCAGTAAACTTCCAGATAGGGTGTCGCTACTGACTAAACTGATGGCATCACTAGAGACCACATTTTCATCTGATATCTTAAGTGCGATATCGTGAGGTNCGTAGTTAGCGATAAGTTCGACCGCACGCACGCTTTTGGGTGGCGTGATCAAGAGATGATCGTTCTCTACATCTACATCTAAGGAAGCACCACTATGGAAGCTACTACGGCGAGCTAGCATTCTATTGGAACTGCTATTACTCCACTGCCACATTCGTACAAAGGCCATACCATCGCGCACATCGAAGACACCATCTGGGGCAGGGGTGAAGTAAGGCGCACTACCGGTCACCGGTGCGAGTTCCTTGGAGTAATCCTTTTCGTTCCAGGCAGTACTAAAATTATTAACATCGGTTATATCGATCTGCCCATCCTGATCAAAATCGGATAAATATGCTACATTGTATATATAATTGATATCTGCAGTGCTATTTCCTGCACTATCAGATAGGGAAATTTCTATAGTAAGTTGGTCTCCGCTTGTAAAAGGGGAGGTAAGCATAATATTTAGGGTGGTATTGTTGTTTTTTAGAGATGACTTTGGATCGATAGATACAATATCTCCGTAAAGACTAGAGACATTAATATTGTAATTAAATATCTCTTCAGTTAGACTCATATCTATACTCAGGTCACCGATAATGGTCAAGGGAACGCTCGGATCTGCAGAGGAGCTGGAAATTTGAGGACTGTCAGTATCTATATAAAACCCGTCAGAAGAAACACTCTCAGAGACATTTCCTAACTGATCACTGGCGCGGACGTTAAAGTAATACAAATTATTATTAATGAGTACAAGCTCTGTAAATGTAAAACTAGTATCTGCGCCTGTACTAGTCCAGTCTTGTATATTAGGATTTCCTTTTTCGGTTCCGATCGATAAAAAGTATTCTTTTATACCATTAAAATCACTAAAGCCGGTCCAGTTTGCACTTGCGCTGGCGTTATCATTGAACCAGTCACCATCGCTATCTAATCCATCANCTACGATACCAACTGCAGGGGGAATAAGATCAATAGTAATGCTTTCAGAGGTAGATGAAGATTCATTACCAACTGAATCGATACCAAAGATTGTTCCATAGTATTTACCGTTGTTTTCAAGCGATAATCCATCAATAGTTACATTGGTAAGAGAGTTGGTTGAAACTCTAGGAGAGATATCATTTTTTCCAGCTTCAGTTCCTATCATGATATCGTAACGATTCATCCCACTCTCCCCATCCTTGAATCCATCCCAACTAAATGATAAGGCGTTGATATTGGATTGAAATGGATTGTCTATACCAACAGTGCCGGCAGTAGGGTCTGTAAAGTCCATCTGAAATCCATCTGATGACACTACATCAGACACATACCCAACCCGGTCGGTAACCCTTCCGTTCACATAATAAGTCACTTCCTCAGCAAAATCTTTTGTACTGAATGTACCTACACTATCTTGGACTAATTGCCAGTTCAGCACGTCTCGATCTCCCGGANTCGTACCGATTGAGAATTCGAAGATATTTACACCTGAATTATCGATAACGTTAAAAATAACCGTACCTTCGCTATCTAATCCGTACCAATCTATGTCTTTATCTGATCCATCATGAATACCGCTGATAATTGGTTTTTGTGTATCAATGAGAACACCGTCTGTTCTCATAGTAGAAAGAATTGTTCCGTTCTTATTTAAAACCCTGACACTAAAATAATATGTTACACTATTTTGCAGATTTAGTCCAGAAACTGTTGCTTGGGTATTGAATCCATTATTGGTCCAATCTTTTATATTGTTATCTAAGCTACTATCGCCAATCGCAAATTCATAGGTATAGGTATTGAGCGAGTCGTTCAAATAAGGATTCCATCTTGAGGATAGGGTGGAAGTGATATTGCTAAAATCAAGTTCACTTGAAATCGAAAGACCATCTGTAATGCCAGTCGCTGCAAGCGTTCTACCTGAAAATTCGCTTTCAATTGCGCCAATGTCCAGTATGGATCCAATGGGATTAGGCCTAGACCTTCCGTAAAGATCAAGGCTTGGAGCATTGAATGTTTTTCCTGCTATAGTGGTAAAGGATAGGGTAGCAGAGCTTAAAAGAGGGGAATCATCGGTAAGCTCAAAGTTTTCCTTATCCATATCAATGAACGGCAAATCTCCAGTAAGGTTTCCAGGATTGGTCGCAAAGGTCAGGAGATTGGTACAGTCATCGCAATAACTGTAATTCAAGTCAAAGTTATAGGTTGGAACAGCTGCATCCAATTTTCCCACATTAATAGAATTGATCAATAATGGCTTGATGAGACCATTGGAATACATTGAAATATTTGAGGAAACGGTGTCAACTGCATTGATATTTATTGCTTGAAGTTTCTCTGTTGAGCCAATGATCTGATCTGATTTACCTATATAGATATTTGATCCCTGGTCGCCTGCGGTCAGTTTATTTCCTAAGATGAATGAATTCTCAATTGTAAGATCTGAATCCCATTCTATCGAAATACCTCCTCCTTTAGTTGAGGCAGAATTCTCCATTAAGAATGCCCTTGATAGATTAAGTTTGGATATATAAAGATATATTCCACCACCAACCGTTGCCGAAGTATTTTCTTGAACAATTAACCTATCGAAGTCAAGTTCAATGCTATTACCAGGAAGACCTTCAATGGATATTCCTCCACCTTGACCAATTGCAGAATTGAAATTAATAGCAACATTAATTAGTTCTGGGTTTGATCCATTGAAAATTCTAATTCCACCTCCTTTTCCGGATGAAGAGTTATTGTTTATTGTAACATTAGTGATTCTTGAATCACAAGCTTCACAGCTGATACCTCCCCCTCCAATATTGGCAAAATTTGAAAAGACCTTTAGATTTTTTAATCTAGGATCTGAATTCTCAATACGAATTCCCCCTCCACCATTGATAGTTGTATATCCATTGGTTAGTGATAACCCAACAAGAACTGAGGTAGAGTCTTCCCCCGATATAAACGTTGCGGCGCTGGATGATTCTTCTCCATCAATGACCGTCGAATCTATATAAGCTGTATCGCCAGTTGTAAGAAACAACGATCCCACTACAATTTTCTTTCCAGTAAAATTAATTCCTTCCTTATAATTGCCTGGATAGATCAAAACGGTATCTATGTCTTTGCTGACATTGATCGCATCCTGAATTCTAGAGAAATCATATCCTCCTGAAGTGTCTGTTTTGACAGTATAAACTGAACCTTTGATAGGGGAAGCACTAGCACCAAGCGTTTTAATACTGATATTGTTTGAGCTATCTACAGCTGCAACTTTAAAGTAATAAGTAGTTCCATTGATAAGCGGAGTAATCAATTTGTTCGATTGAAAAGCGCTCAAAGTGGAATCACGAAGGGTTGTGGGATCTGAGTTATTATCATAATATATGTAGTATTTGGCAATATCTGGATCATTGCTGAGATTCCATCCAAGGCTAACTTTGCGGTCCCCGGGTATGGCAACTAAACCGGTCGGTCTGATCGGGAGTTGTTTGTCATTCAATCTACCAATATTGTTTTGCTGNGAGAAGAAATCTGCTGCATTTCCCGCTCTATCGTAGACTGCACCNGGTGAAGGTCTTACGGTAAGCTGTTCTCTTCCACTTTGAATCCCTTCTGTCTTGATACCAAGTACAAATGTACTATCATTGCTTTTTGTGATTCCATCAGGAAAGGGTAGAGGCAAGTTTGCAGTACCACTAGCAATGGTTAATAAAAAGTCGGCAAAGCTTAGCTCCCCAATGCCAAAGGCGGTGCTAAAAACTGGTTCGCTTAGGTTTACGGTAACGCTGGCATTGCTTGATGCAATATCTATTGATTTAATAACTGGAAGCGCTTTATCTATCAGATTGGTGGAATTGATAGCTTGCTCAGTTTTCGCAATGTTATCAGCAGCATCATAAATTGAATTTGCAGAAGGTGATATGGTCAGTTTCTCATACCCATCGGGTGTTCCAGTAATAGAAATAGAAAGTTGGTATGAGCTTGTACTGTCAATGTAAGCGATGCTATTTGGTGTTGAGTCATCTAATGTCGCTGTCCCTCCTTCCAGTTTTAAGACAAAGTCTTCTTTCTCCAAAGAACCACTGCCGCCCGTTTTATTAAAAACGGGGTTGCTGAATTTTACGTTTACAGCGCTATTATCATTTTCCATTGTTACTTTAGCAAAGGTTGGTGCGGTTTGATCAATTAGATTGACCTCGCTTATCGCCTGGATAGGGTTAGCAACATTTCCTAATGAGTCATAAACTGCATTAAATGCTAATTGAAACTTTAATACTTCAAATCCGTTGACCTTTCCATTTAGATCTAGGTCAAATGTATAGGCATTGCCACTTTGCGTTATTGTGTCAGGTTTGGATGTTGTTAGAGTTGCAGTTCCCCCAGTAAGTGTAAGCGTAACATCAGAGGTATCCAAAATACCAGTACCATTGCTACTAGTAAAGGCAGGTTCATCAAAGGTGACCACCAGATTGTTGTTTTGGTTTTCAGACTTCATGGATATAACGATAGGACCCGAGAGGTCTTTTAAGTAGGTTGTATTAGAAGCTTGCGTTGAAAGCGCAACGTTTCCTGCATTATCATATATTGAGCTTGCGATCGGAATTGCTGCTATCACTTCTTTGCCAGTTCCTGTGCCTGAAACATCAATTCCAAGGGTATAATTATTTCCGCTCTTTGAAATATTAGTTGGAGTTGCGCTTTTTAAAATAGCTCTTCCACCGCTCATTGATAATTTAAAATCTGAAACCTCCAAATCGCCATTTCCATTGCTCGCTTTAAAAACAGTTTCAGAGAAAGAAACGACAATACTGCTATTGTCGCTAGATGGAGCAACTGCAGTTATAGTAGGTGCAAATTTATCGTTTAACGTCTTAGAGTTTCCGGCTTGAGTGGTGTCAGCAGTGTTACCGGAACCATCGTAGATTGCATTTAGAGTTGGTTTAACTATCAAGGTTTCAGAACCAGTAGGAGTTCCATTCAATCCTATTCCAAGAGTGTAGATATTACCATTTTTTGATATTGTTGTTGGATTGGCTTGGGATAATGATGCTCCGGAACCAGACATTGAAAGAACAAAGTCAAGCGAGTCTAGATCGCCACTTCCGTTNTTGTTTGAAAAAACTGACTCTGAAAAAGTAACAGCTATGGTNCCATTGTTATTGGCGAGTTCTAAGTTTGATATTATTGGTTTAGCTTTATCTTTTAAATTGGCGGTATTATTAGATTGAGAGGTGAGACTGNTATTGCCCAAAGCATCGTATATCGAATTAGCTACAGGACTCACATTTATTATTTCTGCACCTGATGGAGTACCGCTCAATCCAAACCCTAAGGTATAAATATTGCCACTTTTTGAAATAGTTGTGGGAGTAGCGCTAGAAAGTGAAGCAGCACCTCCGCTCATAGTAAAAGTAAAATCTCCCTTTTCAAGATCACCGCTACCATTGTTAGTACTATAAACTGCCTCCGATATTGTGACTGCTACAGAAGAATTATCATTGGATACGTTAACAGCTGTGATGGTTGCAGGTGCTTTATCTTTAAGATTTGCAGTATTGTTAATCTGTGTTGTGCTCGAGATGTTATCTAAAGCATCGTATATCGAATTAGCCGAGGGGCTGACCTTCAGTACTTCACTGCCATCTGGGGTGCCAACTATATTGAGACCTAATGTATAGGTATTGCCACTTTTTGCAATACTNGTAGGGGTAGCGCTACCAAGTTTTGCTGTACTGTTGGTGTCTGGTATAGAAAGGACCCAATCATCAGCGGTCAATGCTCCGCTATTNGCTGTGCCAGGATAGGCTGTTTCAGCNAATGTGACATTTACGCTTGAATTATCATTAGTGATCACTATACCNGTTATAGATGGACCNAATNTATCATTAAGTGTAGCTGTATTGTTGCTTTGATTGGTGACGGAGATATTTCCAGCAAGATCAAAGATCGAATTAGCAACGGGTTTAACTGTGATTGTTTCAGTTCCGCTTGCGGGAGAATTCAATCCGATACCAAGTGTGTAAACGTTTCCGCTTCGCGATATACTGGTAGGGGTCGTTGAGCTCAAGGTAGCCGATCCACCTGAAATGGACAATTCAAAATCGCTAATTTGCAAATCACCGGTTCCGTTCGATACCGCATAAACATCCTCATTAAAAGTAACTGCAATGGTAGCATTATCTGCCGCCAGGCTTCTCGATGTGATGGTTGGTGCGCTTTGATCAGATGCACGCACATTGAAAGTTCTAATAAAGCCATCACTGCCATAGCCTTCGCTTACTACAGCAAACGTATTTCCATCGATATCAGCAATATCTGTATATTCTCCTTTTTGTGTCTCAAATTCATCAGTTGCTGAAACGGATATACCTGTTCCATTTGAGTTGATGCTAATGGACTTAATATATCCATCATAAGAATCGTTACCACCATCGTTATCATCTCCTGAATAAACTAAAAGNACTGCTTCTTCGCTTATAGTGATAAGTTTATTGTAAAAACCTCTGTTGGTGTCATGTTCTAATTGTTCAATTTCTGTAATGGTGGCACCATCAGCTGATATGGTAAAACTTGTCAAGTAGCCATCATCACCTGATCCTGCGTAGGCAAGAACATATTTATCACTACCAAGATGAACTAGAGAATTGAACTTTCCTTGGACATTGTCATGCTTTAGTCTGTTGACATAAGTATTTTGACTGCCGCTGGCACCCGTTATGTCTCCGCTTGATGGGTCAATATTGTAAGTGGTTATCCAGCCTTCTGCGCCGCCACTTGCACCTGAATGGGCATTTGCGACTGTATTGTCGTCGATCTTTACGAGCGAGTTCCAAGCCATATAGTTATTACTACTACCGCCAGAGATATAATATTCTGAATCCTTCTTAACGATTGTATTTCCATCATCTGATATTGTAAAGGTCGCTATGACGCCACGATTGCTATTATCTTGATAAGCAATTACATAAATTGTAGAACTTAGTTTAATAAATGAATTGTAGTAGCCATCCCAAGTGGAGGTGCTTGCACTAAATTGGAAGCGCTGTTTTTTCTCTGATACGGTTGCGCCGTCTGCAGAAATATCAAATGTGTTGATATATCCACCATTGCCATAATCCCAGAATGCAAGCGCAAACGTATTGGTATCTACTTGCACCCAATTACCTTGTGCNTAATCATTGCTTTCCCATTGCCATCTAGAACTATTATTAACATTTACCTCTGTTAAGGTCTCGCCATCAGCAGAAANATTGAACGCTGAAAGATATCCATCACCGTTACGATCATTGGAATTGTACATAAATGCTGCAATGTAGGTATCTGCATCTCTTTTTAAAAGAGAAAGGAATTGAGCGTATCCCGTTTCAAACTCTAAACTTTTAGCGATACGAATTTTCTCGGAATTGAATGTTTTGGTATTATTGCTTTGCGTTGTGCTCGCCATGTTTCCGGTGTTGTCATATATTGCATCTTGCGCTGGAATGACAGTGATAACCTCACTTCCGTTAGGAAGACCGATATAATTAATACCTAGGGTATATGCATTGCTACTTTTAGAGATGCTGGTTGGAGTTGCACTTCCTAGTGTTGCAACACCCCCTGACATCGAAAGGACAAAGTCACCTACCTCCAAATCCCCATTTCCGGCAAACCCTGTTCCACTGGCAGAGCGACTTTTGAATACTGATTCTGAAAAAGTTGCAGTAATGGTACTGTTATCAGCTGCAAGGGCAGTAGAGGAGATGGTAGGAAGGACCTTTTCAAATAAATTGACAGTGTTGTTGCTTTGACTCGTTGAAGAAGCAGTACCATTGATATCAAAAATTGAATTAGCGATCGGGACAACTGCCAATTGTTCGCTACCATTTGGAGTTCCGCTCAAGCTAAANCCAAGAACATACTGATGGTCACCAATGCGGCTGATGCTNGTTGGAGTTGCNCTTCCTATTGTAGCTACTCCATTGGTTATAGATAATGCAAAGTCACCTACTTCAAGATTTCCACTGCCAGAATTTGCATCGTACGCTTTTTCGTTCAACCCGACCGTTAATTGATTATTATCATAGTTTAAGGAATTGAAGGTTATTGCAGGTCCGGTATTATCAGAAGTTCCAATATCAAATGTTTGAATATATCCATCGCTTGACCCTCCTGCATATGCAATGGCTATGGTATTTTTATCTAGTCTTGTTATTGAAGGCCATTCCATATTNGANATATCGAATTCGTTCTGCCATTTTTTTGTTAAGGTGGCACCGTTTGAAGAGACGCTATACATTTCTAAATATCCATCGCCATCCTTTCCTTCATAAGCTAACAGAAATTCACTATCATTCAGCTTAAACAGTTTGTTATGCGTACCAAGGTTTTGATCGGTATATTTCAAGGTTGCAACAGATGTAATGGATGATCCGTCTAGAGGTATAGTAAATGTTTCTAATACGCCATAATATCCATTCGTTCCGCTAGTATTATAAGAGTAGCCCGCATTGACATAGGTGTCATGATCNATCTGAATCATACTATTCCAATAGCTGTAACTGTTATCTGAAAATGCAGCATTGGCAACTTCCGTGATGGAGCTACCATCAGGGGGAATAGTAAAGGTTTGGACCCTTCCATAGTTACTACTTCCGTTATAGCTTAAGATATAGGTATNCTCATCAGCCCGNACTAAAGAATTCGATCTACCATAACTACCATCGTGGTTAGTGCTCACGGTCGAAGTAATGGAGGATCCATCCGATGAAACCTTAAAAGTCGTTATATAATTATCGTCATTGCTTCTTTGCCAAGCAGCAACCAATGTTGAGTCTGTTATCTTTAAAGCAGAAATATGTTGAGCATCATTTGTAGCAAATTCTAATGCAGAACTAATTGCTTCTATCGTTTGACCATTGTTAGATATATTAAAAACTTTGGCAAACCCATCACTGGATTGACCCCTGTAGAACAAGACATATTTGGTACCGGTAAGGTGGACCAATTGATTGTACTCTCCATTGTTATCATCGTGCTCCTCGGAAGCAATATAGCTACTGTTGGTCACGCCGCCAGCGCTANTTATGGATATGGTTTGGATAGTTCCTTTATTGTTTGATCCCTCATAAGCGATCGCATACACATCTCCTGATATATGAGTCATGGAATTGTGAGTAGCATTGCCACTATTGTGTTCAAAATTGGTGATAGGGTTCATAAAGGATGCATTTAAGCTAACCGTATTGTTTGATTGTGAATTTGATACAACCGTTCCGTCAATATCCCACAATGCATTTTGAACTGGCGTGATCGTAATGGTTTCATTACCGTCAGCTACCCCACTAGTTGAAAAAGTAAATTCAAGNTCTGGTCCATTTCTNCCTGANATGGATGTTGGAGTCGCAGAAGTNAGGGTTGCAGTTCCTCCNGAAAGNGCNAGAGAAAAATCTGNAANNTCAGGCAAGCCCGAACCACTGTTCGTATTAAANATAGGTTTTAGNAATTTAACNGTTAATTTGGTGTTNTANGCATCTACTGATGTNGCGGTGANGATNGGGGCACCAGTNGCTNTTAAATATACCTCATTATTAAGCTGTGTTGTAGTTGCTTCATTATCCGATGCNTCAAATATACCATCATTNACAGGGGNGACCNTGATCTTCTCAAAACCTGAAGCCTGNCCAGATAAGTTCATGCCTAGGGTATAGGTNTTNCCNCTTGCTGAAATTGAGGTAGGGGTAGCAGAAGCTAAGGTAGCATTTCCTCCAGAAAGCGCCAGACTAAAATCCGATGCTTCTAAATTACCACTACCTCCAGTGGTATTGAAAACTGGTTCGTTGAAAGTGACAGCGATAGTACTGTTATTCGCTGCGATCGTTGATGTGCTTATCCTAGGAAGTGTGCTGGTAGCGATCTGAGGATAGTTAAAGGTCTTTATATAACCGTCATTTGAGCTTCCCTCATAAGCTAAAATAAAATTGTCATAATCTAAAATTTGTAAACTATTCCATTGGTTGTAGTTAGTTTCATGTTCTAAAGTAAGAGCTTCCGTGATGGAACTACCATCATCTGGAATGGTGAACATCTTTACATGTCCATCATTATCCGATGCTTTGTAGGCAAGCATGAATCTGTTTTGATCGATCCTAACCAATGAATTGAAAACACCGTAGCTATTGTCATGCTCAAGTGTTGCAACTTTAGTAATAGATGCACCATTAGTAGGAATGGTAAAAGTAGAAATATGNCCATCGCTACCGTCTCCTGTATACGCTAATACATAGGTATCATCATCAAGTTTGGCGAAAGAATTATANGAGCCGTTGTTGCCATCGTGCTCTAATTCTGCAATTTCAGTAATGGTAGCTCCATCCGTAGATATCGTAAATGTAGTGATGTAGCCGTCTCCACCACTTCCTTGCCAGGCAAGCGCGTAAGTGGTNGCACTTAACCTCTCCCAGGAATGCCAATAGGAGTCTGAACTAGTATAGTGTTGCAATTCGTTGACTTGATTGATATTTCCACCGTTTACTTTGAACGTTTTGATCCAACCTCCCCAACTACCAGAAGTTTGTGGCCCATAATTATAGGATTTGTAAGCAAGCGCGTAGGTATCATCGTCTATTTTTATTAAATCATTGTAAGGATCTGAGTTGGTGTATGTGTCATGTAAAAAATTTCCTAATTCATTGATAACACTACCATCGCTTTTNATNTGAAAGACGGATAGCCATTGNCCCCAAGTATTNCTAACAGAANTTCCATCATGTTTGGTTCCTGAGTTATACCCATAATATGCTATTAANTANGTATCTTCTGACATTTGGATAAAAGAAGGGTAGTAGACATCATTCTTGGTTCCCCATTCTTTTTCTAGTACTTGTGTAATTGTATTGCCATCAGAGCTTGTAGTGAAAGTTTGTAAATAGCCATCTGAGCTATTTCCACTATACTGAAGGACGAATGCGTTTTGATCCATTTTAAGTAGTTTATTCCATACTCCATAGTTTAGATCGTGTTCAACGCTTGTATTTTGAACTAATCGTTTGTCATATAAATTAACCGTATTATTGCTTTGTGAAGAGGTTGATGCATTTCCGCTTGCATCATAGATTGAATTTGCAACAGGGGATATCGTTAATACTTCTTGACCTGAAGCTGTTCCAGAGACGCCAAATGTTAAGGTATAGATATCACCGCTTTTCGATAGTGCGGTCGGAGTAGCGCTACTTAAAGAAGCAGAACCTCCTGAAATAGAAAGGGAGAAATCCTCTTTAGCAAGGTCTCCGCTGCCACCATTTGTACTATATGCAGTTTCAGATAAAGTCACACTCACTTGTGTATTCGCACTATTTATACTTGACGCGGTAATATATGGACCATTTTTATCGGTAAATGCATCTTGAATGGATGCGCTACTCGACATTGCTGTTCCACTGCTATTATAAATGCTTGATCCGTTAGCAGGGGCTATAGTTATGGTCTCTATGCCTACAGGAGTGCCTGTTAGGTTCAGAAAAAAACGTATGACTGTTTCTCCACCAGTTAATGATCCTGCACTTCCTTCTGAGGTATTATTATTCTTTTTTATACTGCTAACTGTTGCATTGGTCGCTACACCACCATTTCGAGCAAAAGTAAATGAAAAGTCGCTTGCTTCCAAAGCACCGCTTCCGCCATTGGTATTATAACCGCCAGCTGAAAAGGTCAGATCTGCATAGGTGTTATCATTTGAGATTCCTAAACTTTCAAAACAAAATCCTGTACAAGCAGTAATAACAACTTTTCCATGATCATCCCATATACCTGCTTCATTGCTTTGACTGCTACCATTATTGTAAGAACCGCCACCGCCACCATTACCGTANCTATTATCATGTCTTCCGCCAGCACCNCCAGAGTAGCCACCNCCACCNCCNCCNCCACCGGTATTNCCATGNGTTCCNCCACCNCCACCAAACCCNCCNACACATAGTGAATAAGAGCTATGATTTCCACCTTCAGCTCCATTTATAAAGGCCTCACCATAGGTTCCATAGCTTCCNGAAGTCCCATTTCCTGTTAAGCCCCCACCACCAGAAGCACCAGATCCTGTATCACCGCTACCACCACTGCCATTAGACCCACCTGATTTATTTTGAGTACTCTGTCCATTGTTACTAGTTACTGCATGGGAATTATGAATAGCAGAGCTGTTAGTATATACGCCGCCGCCGCCACCAGCAACGATCAATGCAGTTATATCNGATGCATTATTGCCAGTTTTTTTTACTACAAAGGTTCCTCCTCCACCTGAGCCAGAGTTTTGTTGCCCACCCATTTGCCCTACAACTATCTTTAATACATCTCCCTGGCTGAGAGTGAAATCACCTTTCATTCGAGCGCCTTTTCCATAATTACTTCCTGATGCGCCTCCACCTCTAGCACCCCAAACCTCAATAGTATAGGTACCATTGGCAGGTACCGTCCATTCTTGGATACCCTGAGTGTTTACTGTTACAGACCCATTTAATGAGTTTCCTGAACTATATGTGCTATTAACCTGACTTTGCGTTGGGCCATACCGCCCAGTGGCACCAGCATTAGTGAAAGTATAGGTTGTTTGAGAATATAAATTAGATGAAAAAGCAAGAAGAAAAAGCGAGTAAAAAGTGAGGCTATATCTAAAGTTAGACATATTTACGTTGATCTAAATCAAAAATTAAGAGCGGAAGGCAGGGGTTGTTGTATATCAGCATTTACTGCTGTATTACGTCAATATTTCCTTGTCCCCGAGACCTGATATTGATCTGAATATCATCTTTATCTACTAGTTCTGTTTTAGAAGTAAATTCTAGACCTGATGCCCCAACGGCATTGCCTTTAAATAAAATAGATGCAATTTTTCCAGTACCGCTAACAGATCGGGATTCACTGTTACCAAGATAAAAATAATCAATTACAATGGTACCTGGATTATCTTGATAATTTGCAAAGAAAAGAGAATTTTGGCTATTTTGTCCAAATAGGTCACCTCTAGCAATATCGGATACCTGTAATATGTTATTGTCATAGGTTATTTCAGCGCGTATTCCAGTTACGTTTTCAACCTCGACAGCAAAAACATTGATGAGGGAGGAGGAGAGTAGTGGAATTTGCTCAATTGAGGGCTCAAACACAATGGCTGGAACTTCATCAGATGGTACATCTAATGGATTGTCATAACCAAGTTCAGTCGCTTGGCATGCCAACAAAAATATCAGAATTGGCAAAAAATGAATTTTAAATTTAGTTAAGCGCAATGGAAAACCTCAATTGCGGTTGTTTTAGATTAGGATTGTAGACAAGATTAAATTTTGATTTTTTATTTTTTGATGCTTGACCGCCAGAAGGACCATTGGTGTAGGCATCATAAGAACTATAAAGATGCATGGCAGCTACTGCAAATATCAAAAAATTTGTTTGTTGAGCAGATTCCTTAGCGTCTTCATTGTGGCCTAACGAAGTAGTTCTATAGCTCTCGATCTGTTGTGTATCGGTAGCGCTCTTATAATTTAAGTGCGTAGAAACGGCATCGTCATCAGAGGTTAGAAATGCTTGGTAAGAGACGCCTAATAACGCAATTAATGCGGCGTCCATACCAAAATGTAGCCATCTTTTTGTAGCATCAGAAGGATTTTCAGAAGAAGAGAAGTTGTAATGTTGTCCCCAACCTGGAATCAGTAAAGATCTAAAGGCTGCACCTCCAGGAGTTTTGACTTTAGGAGTCTCAGATACGATAGTTCCTTTTCTCTTTTTAGTAAGGGTATTGGGTGCTTTTAAACCCATCATTTCCCAGGCCAATATCTCAATCTCAGTTATTAATCCATCTACAGGTCCGGTGTAGGTTGCATTCTTTGTTTTGGAAGCAGCACCTGTCGCTACTTCAAACATCTTTGCATCTATTGTGTAGGTATCACCAAGCTTACCAATAGCACCATTAATCATGAATTCCACTCCAAGTAAGGCACCTACTTCAGCAGCACACTCTTCCGATGTACACCCGGCTTCATCAAAACCTTGCTCTTGCATAACTTCGTTCATCGATCTTCGGTCAACTAAAATTGCTCTTCCGGTTGCATCGAGTTCTGTGGCAAATCTATCGGTAAGTGTACGTGCTTCAAGCATACTTATACCACGAGGATCAAAGTCCATAACAGCGACGGTAACTTTTTTATCAACACCATCACCTCCAGCTCTTTGAAGTAAAAGAGGTTGAGGGGGTTTAAGATCCATCATTTCCCAAGCCAGAATTTGCATTTCAATAAGTAAACCACCAACATTACCATCAAAACTTACGCTTTTAGTCCTTGTCATTTCACCTGTAGATACAGAAACCATCTTAGCGTCTACAGAAAATGTTGATCCTAATTTGCCAACAGACCCACTGATCATAAATTGAGCGCCTAACAATTCTCCAATTTCAGCAGCGCATTCTTCTGTGGTACATCCGGATTGTTGCAATCCTTGTTCTTTTAAAATATTTTCAAGCATTTTACGATCTACTAATCGCATTGCTTTTGTATTTGGAATTTCAGATCTGAGTCTTTCAACTAAAGTTTCAACTTCATAATCAGGCAGACCATTTGCTGCAAAATCAAGTACAGCAACAGTAGGTTGTGCTAAAAGAGANNCTGTAAANANAANAGGTAAAACTTTTAACAGGNTTCTAAATTTTTTATAATTATTCATATCATTAATATTAAGTTAAGAAAATTTATTTTTAATTACTTCAAAATTACGCATATTAAACAAGTTGTTGTTATTACGTAAAATCATTAAACAATAGAATATAAGTATGTTCCAAGATTGGTATTGTGATGGAGCTCAAGTTTTTTTCTAATTCTGTAGCAGTGACTTTCTACTGATCTTATTGATAAGTCAAGCGCCTCAGCTATTGACTTTGTATCAAAGCCTGATCTGAGATATAGACACACCTGAAACTGCGATTTTGTTAGTTCAGGGTGTCTTGAGGAAAGTGCAACTATAAAGTCTTTGTTATCAGATTCAAAATTAGATAGAAATGTTATCCAGTTATGTTGGTTCTTATCATTAACCATTAAGTATTTTAAAAAAATAATGAAAAAAAACTAATACTGCATTAATACTCAATTAAAATTTGTATTGGAAGCCACAGGTGGTTTTAGTTTTTGGATAAAATCAAACAATGAATTGTTTCGACCTAATCCTAATTTTTTTCTCAATCTATACCTTCTACTTTCTATTGACCTAATTGATAAACCGGTAAATTGAGCAACTTCTTTTGTTGTTTGACCCGACTTTATGTATGCACACAATCTCAAATCTTGAACAGTTAAACTTTTATTTGTTTTAGATAGTTCATCGAAAAAATTTGGATATGCACGATCAAAATGATCTTTAAACTCTGCCCAATCTGACTTTCCTAATGAAGCATCATCTAGCTTTGATTTTAAAGGTTGGATTAGATGTTTAGAGTCTTTATTTGATAGAAATTGAGATGCGTAATTAACGTCTTTTTTCAAAGATTCAAGCATTTCATTTTTTTCCATTATCGTCGTACTTACATTTCTCAATTCTTTTTCAGTTGTCTTGAGTTCAAGCTCAGCAACAAGCTTGCTTTGTTCAGCTAATTTTTTAGCTTGAATTGAGGCTAAATATTGATTTCTGATAGAAAAAATAACCAAACCCAG
>NHGT02000005.1 GCA_002170005.2 bacterium TMED144
TGTAAACTATTTTTTTTGGTAAACGATTTTGTAGTATTTTTACTTTTAATTTGCAATTAAAAATAAAGTTTTTTGCTTTTGTTTTAAATTAATAAGGGAAATCATGGAAAAAGTATTGCTAACAGGAATATCTGGCTTTTTAGGTCATCAGTGTGCGGTAGAATTATTGAAAAAAGGTTACTATGTAAAGGGTTCAGTTCGAGACATGAATAAAAAAAGTGAAGTATTGAATGGTATAAAAAAAGAGATAGATCCAAGTGAAAAATTAGAATTTGTTAAGCTTGATCTTTTGAGTGACGATGGTTGGGATGAGGCTATGGAAGGTTGCAAGTACGTTTTACATGTCGCTGCACCTTTTTCTGTAAAAGAACCAAATGATGAAAACGAATATATTGAACCTATTCGCGGTGGAACAATGCGTGCCCTAAAATCTGCTCAAAAAGCAAAAGTGAAACGGTTTGTTTTAACATCTAGTGCAGTGACCATGATGGGTGTAGTATATGATAGCGACCAAGATACTGGAATTGTTGATACTAAAGATTGGACAAATCCTGATTCCAAAAATATAAATACTTACATTAAAGCAAAAACACTAATGGAAAAAGCAGCATGGGAATTTTATGGTAATCAATCCGATGATTCATTTATAGAAATGGCTGTTTTGTGTGCAGGTGGTATATATGGACCTTCTTTAACGGGTAATTTAAGTGGATTCTCTCTAAAAGGAGTTCATCAAATGTTAACTGGTCATTTTAAAATGGCAATGATTCCACCAGCAGGCATACCAATGTCAGATGTGAGAGATCTTGCAAAACTTCACGTCCTTGCGATGAAAGAAAAAAGAGCAAATGGAAAGCGATTAATACCAACCACTGATCGAGCATATTCATTTATGAAAATTGCAAAAATACTAAAGGAGAATGGTTATAATAAGGTTAGCACAAAAAAAGCACCAATATTTATGATAAAATTAATGAGTCTGTTTGATAGGGAAGCTAAGGGAATGGTGCCTATAGTTGGTAATACCGTTAGTTCTGACAATACTGAGACTAAAGAAATCTTTGGCTGGGAGCCAACATCTTTCGAAAAAACAATATTAGATTGTGCAAAATCTATTGAGCACCTTCTTTAATAATTTTCGTCGGAATAAGCCTCATTGATACTTAGATATTAAGGTGCCCCATATTAATGTATGATGCTATCAGGAAGGATTTCATTAACTGTAGCATATATGTAGCAGTAAATGGTAGTTTTAAGGGTAAAATCAATCAAAAATCAGCTACAGTAGATTCTATAAGAAATTGCTTTTCTCGATAAAAAAAATAGTAGCGGAGGAGGGACTTGAACCCCCGACACGTGGATTATGATTCCACTGCTCTAACCAGCTGAGCTACTCCGCCATAAACAAAAGTTCTAGATTGAAATTACTTAAAATCTTTTTCTTACAAAAATCAAATTATGTTAAGATTTATACTTTTATTAATTTAAGTTTCGCCGAATATTTTCATTAGAAAAATACCAAGGAGAGAACATGTATAATTCCGTTGAAGATTTCATGTCTTACATTGAAAATAAAAATCCAGGTGAGAAGGAATTCCATCAAGCCGTTCAAGAGGTAGCTGACTCTTTGTGGGGATTTCTATCAGATCATCCAGAGTATGTGCATTCTAGGATATTAGAAAGAATTACTGAGCCTGAACGGGTATTGATATTTCGTGTTCCCTGGAGAAATGATAGAGGGGAAATTGAGGTCAATCGAGGTTATCGTGTTGAATTTAATTCAGCTATTGGCCCTTATAAAGGTGGCTTGCGTTTTCACCCATCAGTCAACCTTGGTATTTTAAAGTTCTTGGGTTTTGAGCAGGTCTTCAAGAACAGTCTTACTACACTTCCAATGGGCGGAGGTAAAGGGGGTTCTGATTTTGATCCCAAAGGAAAATCTAACAATGAAGTGATGAGTTTTTGCCAATCCTTCATGACAGAACTAAGCAGACACATAGGTCATAACACTGATGTTCCTGCTGGAGATATCGGTGTTGGTGGAAGAGAGATAGGATTTCTATTTGGCCAATATAAACGCATCAGAAATGAATTTACGGGTGTATTGACAGGTAAATCACTCAATTGGGGAGGTAGTTTGATTAGGCCTGAAGCAACTGGGTATGGCTGTGTCTACTTCGCCGATGAGATGCTAAAGACCAAAAATGATTCCCTTGATGGTAAGACCGTGGTCATTTCAGGTTCTGGAAACGTTGCACAATATGCTGCTGAGAAAGTAATTGAGTTAGGCGGAAAAGTGGTATCTATGTCTGATTCTAGTGGGTCTGTTTACGATAAGGACGGGATCGATGAGGAAAAGCTAGAATTCATTATGCATTTGAAGAATGTCAAACGCGGCAGGATCAATGAGTATTCTGATAAGTTCGGCGCTGAATTCATGGAAGGAAAAAGACCTTGGGGTATCAAATGCGATGTTGCTCTTCCTTGTGCAACTCAGAATGAGATCAATGAGGTTGAAGCGAGGGAGCTTGTCAAAAATGGATGCTTTGTTGTTGCTGAAGGTGCAAATATGCCATCTAATGCTGAAGCAGTGAATGTCTTTTTATCAAAGAAGATACTCTTTGGTCCTGGTAAGGCAGCTAATGCGGGTGGAGTGGCAGTCTCAGGGCTTGAGATGAGTCAAAATTCTATGCATCTTTCGTGGACCAGGAAAGAGGTTGACACTAGATTGAAGAATATCATGAAAAGTATTCACTCATCCTGTTTAGAGCATAGTACAAACGAGAATTATGTCAAAGGTGCGAATATTGCAGGATTCATCAAGGTAGCGGACTCAATGCTCGATCAAGGAGTCGTTTAAGTTAAATTCCTGATGCTTCGTGTTCATCCATCATTTCAAGAGTTTTATTTGATTCTTCAGTAAGTATACCTTTACCCTCTTGGCCATCTATGATGGCTTGAATGGGTTTTGACAGTCTTGACCAAATCAAGAAGTCTGTCCTTTCCTTTATTTGTTGATCTCTTATCCAATCAATATCAAGTATATCATGTTGATTCTTATGGTTCAAAGTGAAATACCCAATTCTCATCGAAGTGACATTTTGAAAGAAGTGACTTCCAAAAGAGGGGTCAACTGGAAATTCATGCATACCATATTCTATGATTATCTTAGTCTTGGATATCTGGTCCCACTCAACTGGAATTCCCAACCAGGGATCTGCAGAGCCCCAACGTCCTGGGCCAATTAGCACAAAAGACTCATCATCCTTTATTTGTTCATTGATCTTGCTAATCTCTAGAGCGATATCTTTCGTTCTTGATGCATCAAAGCTCTCTGGGTCAATAAAAATGATATTTTCAAGATCTTCAATAATACCATTTCCTAAGACAAGTGAGCTTTTGCAGATTATTTTTTTATGATTAGATAATTCTAATCTTTTATTTACATCTAACCCTGTGATTAACATTGGTTTGATCTGAAGCAAGCAAAATTCAGTGGTACCATCTTTGTGAAAATTTATGGCAAATTCGATCTCTACAGGACACCCCATAGCTTTCTCTCCAGAGTGCAATAAGGTGTTAATTATGTCCAGAATAGCAGTCTTTTTCCATTTTAAAATATTTGGAAATGTAATGACCCTAATCCCATCATGTCTTAAAGAATGTCTTAGCATTCCATCTGAATTTGTTATCACACTAGCAGCCCAATCTAGTTCACCGTCCTTTTCCGCGATCTCAAGCTCATAGGGAGATGTATTCTCAACATTTTTGTTCACAAGGTCTGAGCCTGTTTTAAGATCAAGAGCATAAAATTGATTTTGAGAGTTTTCAATTGTTGAGCGCATTGAAAAATATTGCGGTATGATATCTGGATATTTAGGAGAAAAGCGTAAGGATTTATCTCCCTCAGCTATTGTTCTACCAAGCCCAAGTGCTAAATATGCAACTCCTTCATTTCTTTTCATGTAAGAGACAGGGTAGTAATTATAGCTTTGAGCCAGACCGCTCGCACTTGGATAAAATCTACTTTGATGCTTTTTTCCAATGAGCTCCATTATGATAACTGCCATTTTTTCTTCTTCATGTCTATGGACCGACTTTTCAATAAGGGAACTAGGTTCTTTTAGNTATGTTGATGCGTAAACAAGTTTTATAGCTTTTATTAATTCATTTAGTTTTTTTGTTTTTGATCTATTTGAATTGGGGAGCATGTAGGTAGCATACATACCTGATAGGGGCTGGTATTGAGAATCCTCAAGGAGACTAGAAGATCTAATTGCTAATGGAGATCTCATTTTGTCCAAAAATTTTGAAAGGGTATTCTTTAACTTTGAAGAAATTTCACCTTTAAGGAATTTTGATATTATATCCTTATCATTCTTATTTTTTGAGAAGGCGATCTTATTTAGATCATTCTCTTTCATAAAACGATCGAAGTCATCAGTACCNATAACTGCGATCCTTGGTATCCTAATAAGAGTATTTTTATCCTTTTTTCCAGTTTCTATATTAGAAATAAGATTTTTAGCAAAAGCCAAACCTCTAGCTTTACCTCCCAATGATCCAGTACCAAGCCTCGTAAAATCTTGCAATTCATTATCTTTTTTTAAGTCGAACTCTACTATTTGACCATCTTTCCTTTTTTTAATGATGATATTCAGATTGTCAATCAGCAATTCTCTTAGATTGTCCAATTTAAAATTCTTAATTTTTAGCGGTCTTAGATTTGATGCAATTCGTAATTCACCTCTAACTGCTAACCAATTAGAGAAATGATTCTTATCAGAGTGGTATTTCAAAGATGAGTCAGGAATCTTTTTTAAATGGTTTTTTAGCTCATTCACTGTACTTGCTTTAGCTATTACCTTTGTCTTTCTATCTCTGAATGNAAAGTCTCCAAATCCAAAATTTTCAACCATGAAGTCTTCCATATCTTTTAATAAAGTTGGAGAGCTTTTGTGTATGAATCCAGCATTGTTCTTTAATGCCTCTACTGTATTTTCTTCATCTTTTGATTGAAGTACAATTGGAATATTTTTTGACTTTTTTCTTACGTGATTTACAAATTTTATTCCTGCTTTATCATTTATGATTCCTTTTACTGGAAAACGAACATCTGAAACAATTCCAATAATATTGTTGGAAAATTTTTCATAAAAATTGATCGCATCATCATAATCTGATAAAAGTATTATCTTTGGTCTAGCTCTAAATAGGAACATCTTATCAATATCAGACAACTTATTATCTATCAAGCTTCTTACATATTTTAGCATAGTTTGATAGAGGAATGGCAATGTAATGGAATATTGCCTAGGATCATCTTCAACAACGAGAATGGATCTTATATCAGCTATGTTGAAATCCCTTTGAATATTCATCTTATCTTCAAGATATTTTATTATCGCTGGAAAGACATCTGCATTTCCTGACCAAATGAAAATCTTATCGATCGATCTATTGATATCATTCTTGTCAATATCTTGTATCTCTGATTCATCAAACGCTAAAAGTATTACAGGTTTATTTAAATAGTTTTCCTTTACTTCTTGAGAAAATGTCAATGGGTCCATATCAGCTATCCTCATCATTACAATCACCATATCATAGGCTCTATCGGATAGCATTTTAAGACCTTTTGTAGCAGTCTCAGCGTGCCATACCCTTGGAGCATAGGAAAGGTTCATGCCAAGGTATTCATAGAGAATTTGTTGGGTCAATCCTCCTTCTTCTTCAAGAATAAAAGCATCATATGGACTTGCAACGAGAAGGATCTCATGAATACGATTTAGCATGAGGTCTTGAAAGCTGGTTTTTTGAAGTAATTGATTGTTCATTGATCAGCTATAAGTTAATTATATTTTCCCCTAGATATGTTTAAATTAAAAACTAATTCTAACTTCAATAAAATATAATTATTAATAGATAAGTTTAAGATTTTAATTATAGGTAATACATGATCAAGTCTATATCCACATTTGACATCAAACATAAAAGGGTTCTGATAAGAGCAGATCTGAATGTGCCTATCAGTGACGGTGTAGTTCAGGACGACTTTAGATTGAGAGCTCTTTTGCCAACATTGAATTACTGTTTGAAGAATAACGCTAAGATTGTTTTGATGTCCCATCTCGGTAGACCAAAGGGTAAAATTGATAAAAAACTATCTTTAATGCCTATTGGTGAAGTGTTAGCCGATCTCCTTGAAATGCCAATTAAATTTTCTCATCATTGTGTAAGTGAAGATGCTTTCAATGTTACCCTGGGTCTTAAGTCGGGCGAAATTCATTTATTGGAAAATTTAAGATTCTCAAATGACGAGGTAGAAAACAATAAAGATTTTAGCTCTAAACTTGCGAAACATGGAGATGTATTTATTAATGATGCTTTTGGAACTGCTCACAGAGAGCATGCATCAAATGTAGGTATAATTGATCACTTCAGTAACAGAGGAATGGGATTTCTTATTGAGAATGAAATACAATACTTTTATAAACTCATAAATAAACCCAAAAAACCTTTAATTGTTATCTTGGGTGGATCAAAAGTTGACTCAAAATTATCTTTGATAGATAGATTTCTGAATGTTGCAGATCGTATAATTATTGGCGGTGGCATGGTGTTTACTTTTTTGAAAGCTCAAGGAAAAAATATTGGTAACTCCATCTATCAAGAGAATCTTGTTAGTGCCGCGTTTGATATCCTAGAAAAAACTAAAAATACACAAAAATTAGTTTTTCCTTCTGATTACATTTGTAATACATCTTTCGAAAGTAAAAAAAAGCCAGTTATATATTCAAAAAATGAAATCAAAGATGGATATATGGGTCTTGATATAGGCCCACGTTCCATAAAAAGGTTTCAGTCTATCTTGAATGATGCTGAAACTATTTTTTGGAATGGCCCAATGGGTGTCTTTGAAAATGAAAACTATGAAGAAGGTACTAAATCGCTTGCATCTTCTATTGTTGAGTTTACAGAAAAAGGCTCTAAAAGTATAATTGGTGGTGGGGATTCTGCTTCAGCATTAAGAAAATACAACCTTACAAAAAATGTTACGCATCTATCAACTGGGGGAGGTGCTTCATTAGAATTACTTTCTGGGAAAACGCTCCCTGCATTACAAAGATTGGAAATATAATGAACAAAAGAATGATTGTAGCCGCAAACTGGAAAATGAACAAGAATCTAAATGAAGCTAGCGAATTTTTAGAAAAATTAGATTTTCAACTCAGTGAAAATGATAATCAAAGTTCGGTTATTATCTTTCCACCATTCATTGGATTGGAAATTTTAGCTGGAAAATTCAATTCTGATAATTTTTATCTTGGTGCGCAAAATTTTCACTATGAAGAAAGCGGTGCTTTCACTGGCGAGGTTTCTATTCCAATGCTTGAAAATATTGGAATAGATTATGCAATAATAGGACATTCTGAAAGAAGAATTTTATTCTATGAAAACAACAATTTAATCAATAAAAAGATTAAATCATGTTTAGCGTCTTCAATCAATCCTATTCTTTGCATTGGTGAATCAATGGAACAAAGAGATAAGGACTTGACTGAGCATACATTAAAAGATCAGTTAAAGAGTGGATTAGAGGAAATAAATGTATCAAATTTAGATAAAATTATCATCGCATATGAGCCTATCTGGGCCATTGGAACCGGAAAAACGGCGACCGTTGATCAAATTTATACTACCCATCAGCAAATAGAAGGTATATTAAGAGAGCTTTTCAATGGCAAATCCTTTGATTTGCCAATTTTATATGGCGGTTCAGTCAATGATATAAATGCTAGAGAAATAGGAATGATTGATAACGTGAGCGGGTTTTTAATAGGTGGCGCTAGTTTAAAAATTGAAACCTTTTGCGAAATACTCGATTTGTGTAATTTTAACAAATAATATTGGAGAAAAAATGTTAGGTTTTTTAATAGCGGTTCACGCCATAATTAGTTTATTATTAATCTTGGTGGTCTTAATGCAAGCCAGTCAAGGCGGAGGATTGTCTGGGTCAATTGGCGGTCAAACAACCAATACAATATTCGGTGGAAGGGGAGCTGCTACAGCTTTAAGCAAGCTAACGACTTATCTTGCCGTAGCATTTATGGGACTGGCTTTGCTTATAAGTTTAGTTGGGTCACCATCTTCAGTTAATATTGATTCTGTTATAGAAAAAGCGCAACAGGATGGGACATTGAATTTGCCTTCAGCTGACCCCCAGCCGGCAGTGCTTGATATTCCTAATCAAATCAAGGATTAAGATAAATCATATTTTACTTAATTTAAATTTGCCCACTTTTAAACTTTTTATCGTTAATTTTTCTTAATAAACTTAATAAGACATATATTTAAACTATATTTTTTACAATTAAACATATTGCCGAAGTGGCGGAACTGGTAGACGCGCTGTCTTGAGGGGGCAGTGGGGGAAACCCTGTGCCGGTTCGAGTCCGGCCTTCGGCACAAAGAATAAAGGCTATTTTGTTATGATCAATAAAATCATTTTAACTGGACTTTTTGTTGTGGTTATTAATGCGCAATCACCTGATGAGCTATACTCCAACGCACTTGAAGATCTAGAATCTGGTAATATTTCATCTGCAGTTGCTAGTTTTAACTCTGCTTTAGAAATGGATCCTACTTTTGCTCCCGCTTACATCGGATTAGCCAGAACATTTGTGCGAAAAGGGGACCTCAAAGGCGCTAGAGAGAATTTCATTGCTGCAATTGAAGCAGAACCTGAAAACAAAGAATTTCGTTCAGAATATGAACAAATGAGCGAGCTTGTGACCTTAATGAGCAAAGGAAAAAGATCAATGCAAAGCGGTGATGTTGACCAAGCACTCGAATCATTTAGAATTGCATCTGAGAAGTTTCCTCAATATCCAGAGTCCGTTTTCAATACTGGATTAACTTATTTTAGAAAGAAAGACTTTAAGGAAGCTGTTAGTTATTTCAACAGGGTTTTAGAAATAAACCCTGAACATGAAACTGCCCTAACAGCTGTAAAGAATGTTGCCAAGAATTATTTTAATAATGGCAATCAATTTTACAAAAGAGGAGACCTTGAAGCCGCAATCTCATCTTATCAAAATGTGCTTTCAGTGGATAAAACATTTTATCAGGCTCATTATCAAATGGGTGTAATTCAATCAAAAATGGGAGATAGAGTTCTTGCCATTGATTCATATCAGAAGGCTCTTGATGTAAATCCACAATTTTATAAAGGATATTTTGCACTAGGTTTAGCTAAAAATTCAAATAATGATTCAGATGGTGCAATTGGCGCCTTGCAGACTGCAATTGATATTTATCCTGGATATGACAAAGCTTATGGAGCTTTAGGTGACATATTTATAAACCGCAAAGATTTTGAGAAAGCTAAGCAGTCGCTCAATATGGCTATTACTGTTAATCCTAATTATTCAAAAGGTCATGCTAATTTAGGTGTAATTTATTCCGAAGAGGAAAATTGGGATCAAGCCATTTCTAGCTTAGAAATGGCTGTTGCTCTCAACGAAAACGATTCAATGAGCTATTTCAGGCTTGCATCTGCATATAACAGTAATGGCAATTGTGGTTCTGCAAAAACTGCTGCAAGGCAAAGTACAGAGATAAAAAATAGATTTGGTGGAGCTTGGTTTGAATTGGGTATAGCTGAATGGTGCGGTGGAAAAGGAAATAAAATCGCTGCTCTTAATGCTTTTGAAAGCGCTAGAAACGATAGATCTTGGCGTAAAATGGCCGAATATGAAATCGATAAAGTCAACAATCCCCAAAAATACGAAAAGTAAAACCGTTTATTTTTTTTAGAAATCGTTACTATTGATGATCAAGGCTATAATTTTTGACCTTGACAATACTTTATTAGATTTTGTCAAGATGAAGCGCTTTGCTGTAAGAGCAGCTGTAACAGCTATGAATGAAGCAGGCCTTGGAGTTGATGAGAAAAAAGCTTTCGATGATATTTTTGAGTTATATTTGAACAAAGGTTGGGAACACCAACAAGTCTTTGATGATTATCTTCAACAAACCACTGGAAAAGTCAGCAACAAGGTTTTAGCTGCTGGTATAGTTTCTTACAGAAGGGCTCGCGAAGCAACTTTGCTTGTTTATCCTAATGTTAATAAAACGTTGATAGAGCTATTAAAAATGGGTATTAAGCTAGCGGTTGTATCAGATGCACCAAGTAGAGAAGCTTGGATGCGTCTTTATTATCTAAATCTTCATCATATTTTTGATCCGGTGCTTACCTACGATGATTCAGGTTCAAAAAAACCATCACCAAAGCCATTTATGATGGCGCTAAAAAAATTAAATCTGTCAGCAAAAGAAGTTCTAATGATCGGTGATTGGCCGGATAGAGATGTTGTTGGAGCAAAACAAATTGGAATGAAGACTATCTTTGCTAAATATGGTGACACTTTTGGAACAACCGATTCTGGAGCTGATTGGGACGTAGATGACATCTATGAAGTGGTAAGAATAGTTAAGGATGTTAACAGAAAATAATTTGTTCATTGGTACTGATATTGTAGAAATTGAAAGAATAAAACATTCAATTCACAATTATGGTGTAAAATTTTTAGAAAAAATATTTACACCCATCGAGATAAAGTATTGCTATGATAAGAAAAATTGTTATTTGCATTTTGCTGGAAGATTTGCAGCAAAAGAGTCTATAAAAAAAGCAATTTTTTCTTCGAAAATTATAAATCAAATAGATTTTAGATCCATAGAGATTGTCAATGATTCTCATGGTGTACCAGTAGTTAGAGTGAATGAAACATTGAAAATAAAAAATTCTCAATTAAGCATATCACATGAAAAAAAATACGCAGTAGCATTTGCTTTATTGACTATATAATGCAAGTTTTTTCCAAAGATCAAGCAAAGTATTTAGATGATTTGACTACAAAGTCAGGCAAGCTTTCCAGTCTTGAATTAATGAAAAATGCAGGTATTGAGATTTCAAGATTTCTTCAGGAAAAATATTTAAATAAAAATTTTTTTTTTGTATGTGGTAAAGGCAATAATGGTGGAGATGGATTTGCAGCTGCTTTGGATTTAAAAATAAAAAATTATGACCCAGTTATTTATTTGTTATATAAAGAGAAATACCTATCTGATAATACATTGTATTTTTACAAAGAATGTCTTCATCACAACATTCAAATTAAAAACAAATTGGATACTTCATTTGTTGAGAATAAATCATCAGTAATAATTGATTGTATTTTAGGTATTGGTTTTGAAGGAGAATTGAGAACTGAAATTCAAAGTTGGACTAAAATTATAAATAAATTTGATAATGTTATTTCTGCAGATATACCTACTGGGGTTCAGTCCAATAACGGCCTAGTTTCCAAAAATGCAGTAAAATCATCCAATACTATTGCAATGGGCAAGGCAAAACTTGGATCGATAATTTTACCTGGCAAATCCTACTCTGGTAAAATTATTCCGGTTGATATTGATTTTATCAAGAAAAAAAAATTTGAAGGTATAAATTGGAATCAAATAGAATCAGATTTTATTTCTTCTTTAATTCCAAGAACTTTTGACATGACCCATAAATATAAACAAGGGAAAGTAATGATAATTGCTGGTTCTGAAGGAATGACAGGAGCAGCATATCTGGCCTCCATAGCTGCGTTGAGATCAGGGGCAGGCTTGACAGTTACCTGTGCACCTTCATCGCTGAATGATATTTATGAGAAAAAGATTACCGAAGGTTTAACTTTACCATGTGAAGATAATGGAAAGGGATTTTTTCAGTTATCAAATTTGAAACAAATCTTAGATTATTCAGAAAAATGCGATTCGGTATTAATTGGGCCAGGACTTGGAAATCATCACTCAACAATAGACCTTGTTAATGCTTTATATCAAAATATAACCAAACCCCTAGTCATAGATGCAGATGGATTGAAACCATTTTATAATGATAAATCTTTACTTAGTAGAATTAATTCTGATTTTGCGATAACACCTCATATGGGAGAGTTATCAAGGGTTTTAGACTTATCATCAGTAGAAATAATCAATTCTTTTCCAAATTCGATTACGGATTTTATGAAAGATTTTAAAGGAACTTTAATCGCAAAATACCCTTCCAGTATAATTGTAAATAATGACAATGGATATATTAACGGTTCTGGCAATTCAGGGCTTGCAACAGCCGGAACAGGTGATGTTCTCGCAGGAATGATAGCTGGATTAGCTGCGCAAAAAATAAGCATGTTTCATTCCTGTTTGATATCAGTTGCCATTCACGGTTACGCAGCAGATATGATTGTAAAAAATTCAAGTAAGAAATCCTTAATTGCAAGCGATCTATTGGATGTCATTCCAAAAGCTATGGCATATTATGAATCATAGATTTTTTAGGGTCTCTCTCTTCATATATATGCTTTTAATTTTATCATTATCTTCATTACCAGCCCAAGCTTTACCTAAAAATTTTTTACTTTCATGGGATAAATTAATACATTTTATAGAATATTTTATTTTAGGTATCCTTTCAACCAAAAGCATGAAAGCTATAAACCTAAATACTTTAAAACTAGTTTTGCCATTTGGGGTTCTTTTTGCTTGTTGTGATGAATACTTTCAATCATTTATTTCAGGTAGATTTTCAAGCGGTCTTGATGTTTTAGCTGATTCGATAGGTTTTTTATTTGGCTGTTTATTAATATATTGGAAATACAATGATTAAAAGATTAAGTGTAAAAGATTTTGCAATTCTTGAAGAATTGGAAGTTTCATTTAATGATGGTTTAACTGTCATAACTGGAGAGACTGGCGCTGGAAAGTCATTGATATTAAAATCCCTATCCGTTTTACTCGGCTCAAAAGGTGAAAAAACTTTTGTAAGAAGTGGTGCTGAAAGATCAGTTTTAGAGCTTGAAATAGAGTCGGTCAATAAAAACTTTTACAGAAGGCTTTTATCAAAGAGCGGAAGAACGCGATCGTTCCATAATGAAGAACCTTGTTCAGACTTAGATTATAAGAAAAGATCCCAGTCTATAGCTGATTTTCATGGGCAGAATGAGCAACA
Source organism: bacterium TMED144 (assembly GCA_002170005.2). Taxonomy (GTDB): domain Bacteria; phylum Fidelibacterota; class Marinisomatia; order Marinisomatales; family TCS55; genus TMED144. Next base: position 13,067 of record NHGT02000005.1, read on the forward strand.
GTTAATTATGAATTCTGAAAATCATATTGATTATTTAGATAATTTTTTAAAAGAAAATAAAAATTTAGCTAAGATTGATATTCTTTATGAAGATCTTAAAAATATTGATTTAGAAATTAGATCTTCCCAAAAAAAAATAGAAAATGCATCAACAAGAAAAGAATTGTTGGATTTTCAAATTAACGAAATTGAATCTATAGACCCAAAAAAAGATGAAGATTTATCTCTTTCTAAGGAATTTAAAAGGTTAAAGAATATTGAGGATACCATTGCAACATTAAAAAATATCAACCTTACTCTAAATGAAAGCGATCATTCAATCTATAAACAACTTTCTTCTGCAATTTCAAATTTAGAAAGATTATCAAGATTTGATGAAAAACTAACTCCCTTTGTAAATGAAATACAAGATGCATCACAATCCATTCAAGAGTCATCTGCAGGTTTGCTGCAATATGTTCAAAATTTAGACGGTGAAGATCATAATTTAGAACAAATAGAGGAAAGGCTGCACGGGATAGAAATGCTTAAGAGAAAGTATGGTGGGACTGTAGACTATGTTTTGCAATATCTGGATGAAGCCTACGTTGAATTAAAAGAAATGCAAGGTTTAGATAAAAAATATTCTGATCTTTTAGAAAGAAAAAATTCATTGGTTAAGGAGTTTCAAATCCTATCGGAGGAATTGCATTCAAAAAGAAAAAACATCGCAATAAAGATTTCAAAAAAAATCATCCGAGAAATGTCAAATTTGAATATGCCTAATGCTGTTTTTGAAATTAGAATTTTTCAGAAAGCAAAAAAAAATAGTCCAGTAATTTTTAAAGATGAAAATGTAGAAATCAATCCGAAAGGATTCGATTTGGTTGAGTTCTACTTAAGTGCAAATCCGGGTGAGTTACCTAAGCCACTAGTAAAAATTGCTTCAGGAGGTGAAACTTCAAGGATTATGTTGGCTATAAAAACCGTTTTAAAAAATTTTGATCCAGTTTCAACGCTAATATTTGATGAAATTGATTCCGGTATTTCAGGAGATGCTGCAGAAAAAGTTGGACAAGCACTTTTAAAATTATCAAACGATAAACAAGTTTTTTGCATAACACATTTGCCACAAATTGCATCCAAAGCAAAAAACCATCTTTATGTTTACAAAGAGGTATCAAAATCAAAAACGAGGGTTATTGCTAAATATTTGAATGAAAAAGACAAAATAAATGCTATTGCTGAGCTTTATGGAAACAATCCTAAAGCCTATGCATCAATTTCAGCAACTAAAGGTAGCTCATCAGAAACATATGGATAGATTTGAAATAGTTGGAAGCAAACGGCTTAGTGGTGAGGTTGAGATAAGCGGAGCTAAAAACGCTGTTTTACCAATGATGGCTGCTTCAATGCTAACTCCTGGTAAAACTATCATTGAAAATACACCTGATCTTCGAGATACAAGAACATTTATAAATCTTCTCAATATTTTAGGTGTTGAGTCTCTTTTTGAAGAGTCAAAACTAACCTTAAATACAGATAACATATCTTTTTTTGAGGCTCCTTATGATTTAGTAAAAACCATGAGAGCATCCTTTTATGTTATGGGTCCATTGCTAGCCCGTTTTGGTGAAGCAAAGGTGTCATTACCTGGTGGTTGCGCTTGGGGTCCAAGACCTGTTGATTATCATTTACGCGGTTTTGAAAAAATGGGTGCAGATATCAACCTAACTAATGGCTATATATATGCTTCATGCAAACGCTTAAGAGGGGCGGATATATATTTTGAAATTCCTTCTGTTGGGGCAACGGCAAATATTTTAATGGCTGCCACGCTTGCTGAAGGTATTACTAAAATAACCAACGCAGCGCGCGAGCCTCATATTGTTCAATTATGTGAAATGCTTAAAGAGATGGGTTCTGAAATCAATGGTATNGGAACCAGCGANTTAATAATTAAAGGAGTTGATGAGTTAAAACCAGTCAATATCTCTGTTATACCAGATATGATTGAAGCAGGCACATTCTTAATGGCTGGCGCTGTTTTAGGTGATATTAAATTAACCAAAGTAAATCCNGATCATATTGCTATAATTATAGAAAATTTGCAAAAAGCTGGATGTAAAATGAATATAGAAGATAATTCCATTTCTATAAAAAGAGCTGATGAAATCAGACCTGTGGATGTTGCAACCAATGTTCATCCTGGATTTCCAACTGATCTTCAAGCACAATGGATAGCGCTAATGTCAATTTGCAAAGGTAAGGCAAAGATGGTAGAGAATATTTATCATGATAGATTTTCGCACATCCCTGAGTTGAATAGATTAGGTGCAAATATATCAATAGATAAAAATATTGCGACTGTAAATGGGGTTACAAAACTAATAGGGGCTGAGGTAATGTCTACAGATATTAGAGCTAGCGCATCCTTAGTATTGGCATCNCTTTTTGCTAAGGGCAAATCAACAATTAGTAGGGTTTACCATATAGATAGAGGCTATGAAAAAATTGAAGAAAAGTTTCAAAAATTGGGCGCAGAAATAAAACGCATCTCTAATTAAAAAAACATGGGATTCTTGCTAAAATTATTTAATATCTATCCCTTATGGAGAAATATCGCATATGCGAATTATCATAGTTGGCGTTGGTGAAGTAGGGTTTCACGTTGCAAAAGCTCTAAGTGAAGAAGACCACGATATCACTGTCATTGACATTGACCCTTTAAAATGTAAGAGAGCTTCTGAATCTTTAGATGTAATTGTGCAAGAGGGTAANGGGGCTAGCCCAAAAAATCTATTAAATGCAAGTGTAGAGTTGGCTGATTATGTTTTATGTTTGACAACTATTGATGAAGTAAATCTTATAGCCTCACAACAAGCTCGAGAGCTTGGAGCAAAAAAAATAATAGCGAGATTAAGAAACCAGGATTACACAACTAGAGATTCAATTATTAAACCTGAAAAATTTGGCATTAATCATGTAATTCACCCTGAAAAGGAAGCATGTAGAGAAATTGTTCAGCTNGTCAAGCACTCGTATGCAATTCAAGCTTCTGATTTTGAGGGTGGTCGAATGCAAATGATTGGTGTACATTTAGATGATGACTGCCCAATNATCGGAAAAACAGTAAGAGATATTTGTGATGAGGAAAGAGACTTTAAATTTGGTATTGTTGCTGTCCTTAGAGAAGCTGAATCACATGTGCCATGGTCCGAATTCGAGTTTCAATCATCTGATACTGCTTACTTTGTTATTAAAACTGAAAGACTTGAATCCTTGCTTTATATGCTTGGAAAAGANGCAGTTCAAACAAATTCCGTTGTTATTTTAGGTGGAAGTAAAATTGGAAGAACGATTGCTGAAAGTCTTGAAAAAGAAATGTCTGTTAGAATAATTGAAAGCAATAGAGAAAAGGCTGAAAAAATAGCTACAGATATGAGCAACACCATGGTCATACATGGCGATGGCACTGATGTAGAATTCCTGAAATCAGAAAACATTCAAGACGTAGATAGTTTGATTGCAGTTACAGAAAAAGAGGAAATAAATCTACTTTCAGGAATGCTTGCACACCACCTTGGTGTTAAACAGACTATCATTCATTTAAGTACAACAGAATATATGCCTATCGTTCAAGAAATTGGACTCGGAGCTGTTTTAAGTAAGAATATGTCTACAGTTAATTCTATTCTACGTTTTATTTCAAGCGATGAAACAGAGACATCAGTAACAAAGTTTGATGAAATTGATGTGGATGTAATTGAATTTAGACCTGAATCAGAGAGCATTGTCACAAAGAAACCTTTGAAAGAAGTAAAATTTCCTGAGGACAGCATTGTAGGCGTTATAAATCATCACGGCAATCTTTCGATTGCTCGAGGCTCCACACAATTAACGGAAGAGGATTCCGTTTTAGTTTTTACTAAATCCGCCGCAGTTCCAAAACTTAGAAGGTTATTTGAGCTATAATTGAATATTAAAACCATTCTTAATATCCTAGCTGCAATGCTAGGTATTGTGGGTCTCTCAATATTGATACCCACGCTCATTGCTTATTTTAATTCTGAGCCAAACATTCGGGGATATGTGTTATCAATTGTTATTTGCCTTTCATTCTCTATTCCAGTCTGGCTGATAACAAGAAAAAGTAGAAAATTGACCAGCAAAGATGGGTTTGCATTAGTTACGTTTGCTTGGCTAATCGTAGCATTTGCAGGTTCTCTGCCATTTTATTTAACCGAGTCTGTCCCTAATTTTACTGATGCTTGGTTTGAGTCTATGTCNGGTGTAACTACTACAGGAGCCACAATTATTGGAAATACTCAAACACTTCCAAATCTATTAAATGGTATTGAAAGTTTACCAAAGGGCATTCTCTTTTGGAGATCATTTCTTCAGTGGATTGGAGGGATGGGAATCATTCTTTTTACAATTGCTATTTTACCACTATTGGGTGTTGGAGGTGTTCAGCTTTTTAAGGCGGAGGTTCCTGGTCCTGTTGCTGACAAAATAAGACCTAGAGTAAAAGAAACAGCTAAAGTATTATGGCTTGTTTACATTGGATTCACCGCTATTCAGACACTTTTGCTTGGTTTAGCCGGAATGCCATGGTTCGATGCTGTATGCCATGCTTTTACTACTATGCCAACAGGCGGTTTTAGTACTCAAAATGAGAGTATAGCAGCTTACTCCAGCCCTGCGATTCAGTACATAATTATTTTANTTATGTTTCTTGCTGGAATCAATTTTACCCTTCATTTTAGAGCATTGGCCGGCAATTTAAAGTCTCATATTATGGATTATGAATTTAAAATCTATTTGATTTTGATTATTTTTGCTACTGTATTGATATTTTTAAACATCTCAAGCTCAGGGTACAATTGGTCGCATGATAATTTTTTAAAATCTCTTTTCCAATCAATTGCAATTATGACTGGAACTGGTTATGCTAATGCTGATTATGAGTTATGGCCTTTCTTTTCACAGCTGTTATTGTTTTTTCTTATGTTTTTTGGGGCGATGGGTGGTTCTACAAGCGGTGGATTAAAAATAGCTCGCATTATACTCCTTGTAAAATATGCTGCAACTGAAACTCGCAGAATGCTTCATTCTAGAGCAATTATACCATTAAAAATCGGTCAGAGATCTATAGGGGATGACATAGTCAGAAATACCTTAGGTTTTTTCTTAATATATCTATCCATCTTTGTTTTAACTGCCTTGGTTTTAGCATCATTTAACTTAGATTTAATATCAGCATTGGGAGCATCCGCATCTGCTATTGGAAATGTAGGACCTGCATTTGGTGCTTTTGGCCCTACAGACAGTTACGCATTGTTGCCGACAGCTGGTAAGTGGTTATTGAGTTTTTGTATGCTTCTAGGAAGATTGGAGATTTTTACAGTCATGGTCTTGTTTAGCAGAACATTTAGGGAATAATATATGTCAGTTATTAAATCAGTTTTAGAAAATAATATTGCTATTGTAACGATCGATAGGCCCGAAGCTTACAATGCCATGAATCCTAGTGTAATCGAAAGTCTAGAAAATCAAATAATTGAATTTATTAATGATGGTAATGTAGGAGTCATTATTATAACAGGTGAAGGGGATAAAGCATTTGTCGCTGGTGCAGATATAAAAAGAATGAATGAAATGACACAACAAGAAGCGCTTGAATTTGGAAAGTCAGGTCAAAATCTCACCCTCACAATTGAAAATTCTTCTAAACCGATTATTGCAGCAGTCAATGGTTTTGCTTTAGGAGGAGGTTGCGAGATAAGTTTGGCGTGTCATATTCGCATTGCTAGTGAGAATGCCCAGTTTGGACAGCCTGAAGTTTTATTAGGTATTTTGCCTGGATGGGGCGGTACTCAGCGCTTGCCAAGGATAGTAGGAGTTGGGTTAGCTAACGAGTTAATCACTACCGGAAGAAGAATTTCAGCTCAAGAAGCAAATGATATTGGCCTTGTAAATCATGTTGTCAAGCAAGATAAACTAATTCAAAAATGCAAAGAATTGTCCAATGAAATTTTGAAAAATGGCCCCAATGCGATAGCGAAGTCCTTGCAATGCATAAGATATGGAATCGGAAGAACCCTAGATGAAGGACTCTCATTTGAAGTGGAGGCATTTAGTAGTCTATTTGACAAACCTGAATCAAAAGAAGGTTTACTAGCATTCGTAGAAAAAAGAAAAGCAAATTTTAGATAATGTCTCAAATTAAGTCCCCGAGTATGCTGGATGCATTAGTGCCTATAATTTTTTTGATCATTCTTCTGACCTTATCGGTTTATCTATTTGGAGAGGATTCATCCTATGGAGCTAATCAAATAGCTTTAATTTTATCTGGTTGTTTAGCCTCAATAATTGGTTTAAAAAATGGCTACAGTTGGAAAACTATAGAAAAAGGAATTATAGATGGAATATCTTTAGGAATGGGCGCTATACTAATCTTATTAGCTGTTGGAGCATTGATAGGTACTTGGGTTATGTCTGGTACAGTCCCAGCTATGATTTATTATGGTTTGAATATTATGTCTCCATCCATTTTTTATTTTGCTACTTGTATTATTTGTGCTTTATCAGCAATAAGTATAGGTAGTTCATGGACAGTTGCTGGTACTTTGGGCGCAGCTCTAATGGGAATCTCTGTAGGTTTGGGTCTTTCTCCTGCAGTGACAGCAGGCGCAATTATTTCAGGTTCATATTTTGGAGATAAAATGTCCCCGCTTTCAGATACAACTAACCTTGCTCCTGCAGTTGCAGGTACTGATCTTTTTACACACATTCGACATATGATATGGACGACGGGACCTAGCCTAGTAATATCGCTTGTCATTTTTTTGATTCTTGGTTTAAAATCTATCCCCTCTGGAAATGAATCTGGACTAATAGCAATTCAAGCAACTATGCTTGATTCATTCAATATTAGTTTTTTGCTTTTTATTCCACTTTTCACTGTTTTTCTGCTGGCCTACAATAAAGTTCCAGCTTTTCCCACCGTTATGATCGGAGCGCTCTTAGGAGGTTTTTTTGCTGTAATTTTTCAACCAGATGCTGTCTCTAATTTTGTCTCGCGGCCAGAGTTATCCAAATTTTTAACAATGTTTTCCGGAGTTTGGATAGCGCTCTTTTCCGGTTTTCAATTTGAAAGCAACAATGCAATAGTTGACGATTTATTGAGCCGAGGTGGGATGATTAGCATGTTAAATCCAATTTGGCTTGTTATCTGCTCTTTAACATTTGGATCTGTTCTAGAGACGACAGGCCTTCTCAAAAAACTAGTCTCATCTTTATTATCATTTGTCAATTCCACCGCTTCATTAATAATAACAACCGTTGCAACATGTATTGGTATAAATATTGTAACAGCTGATCAATATATTGCAATTGTATTACCGGGTAGAATGTACAGAGGTGAATTCAATCAAAGGAAACTAGCTCCTCAAAATTTATCAAGAACATTAGAGGATGGAGCAACAATAACTTCCCCTTTAATTCCATGGAATACCTGCGGTGCCTACATGTCTGCGGCACTGGGAGTTGCCACATTGTCATATTTGCCATTTTGCTTTTTCAATATTATTAATCCTTTTGTTGCTATTCTATTTGGTTTCTTGAATTTTAAGATCATAAAAGATGAGTGATTTAACGTCCAATTGAGTATATTTTTTTTAATTTTTATTGTATAATTTTTTAAAAAAATAAGTTATATTTGTAGGTTACATTAATGTAACAAATATTTTTTTATAAATAAATTAATCTATGATTAATGGAGAGAGATAATGAATAAATGCAAACTAATTGTTCCATTTATGCTTTTACTTGCTTTCACTACTGCACAAACTATTGAGGGTACTGTTACTGACTCTGAAGGAAATGCATTAGTAGGAGCAAACGTTGTAGTTGATGGAACTTCACTTGGTGCTGCAGCTGATAGCGATGGAAATTACATGATTGATGCAGGTTCTGTTCAGGGGCAAAGTGTTTCTGTAACAGCTACTTACATTGGTTACAGTAATTTATCGCTAAATGTTGATGTACCTTCGGAGGGAACAGCAGAACTAAATTTTGCACTATCTATTGATGCTTTGAGCATGAAAGCAGTCAGTGTAACAGCCTTAGGTTTTGAAGCAAACAGAGACAAACAAGGTTCAACCAGTGTTTCTGTATCATCGGCTGATATGACACGCTCAGGAGAAGCGTTAGTAGCAAATTCTTTAGCTGCTAAGGCATCCAACGTTATTGTTAATTCAGTAAGTGGTGATGCGGGCGCTGGAACATCCATAAAAATTAGAGGCTCAAACACTATTTCTGGTGCAAGTCAACCTTTAATTGTAGTTGATGGAATGCCAATTAACAATTCACAGATTTATGGAAATTCAAGCCGTTTTGGAGGAGTTTCTCAACAATCAAGATTAAATGATATCAATGCTAACGACATCAAGTCAGTTGAAGTATTAAAAGGTGCATCTGCTGCATCATTATGGGGATCAAAGGCTGCCAATGGTGTAATTGTGATCCAAACAAAAGACGGTTCAGTTGGTAGGATGAAAATGAGTTACAAAAGAACTGAATCCTTTGATGAAATTCATGATGAAATACCAAGACAAAGTACTTATGGCCAAGGTAATAATGGTGTTTGGGGTGTAAAAGCGGAATCATGGGGTGATAAAATTGCTGATAGGTCAGGTGGCGAGGATACAGTTGACAAAACTAAGCCCTACTTTGTCTCTGAAGATGGGCAGTTTACTCAGTACACCATTACTCAAAAAAATTCTAAAGACACTTTTATTGATAAAAATCATGACCAGGTATTTAGAACTGGTAGATATACACAAGATGATTTTCAAATTTCAGGTGGCGATGCCAACAAAACTTATTTGTTTAGTTACAGTCGTCTTAATCAAGATGGAATAATAAGAAATTCATATTATGACAGAGATAATGTGCGTTTGAATACAAAGTTTAGACTTTCTCCTAATGTTTCAATGTCTTCAAAAGTGGGTTATACATATTCTAGTTCAAATAGGCTCCAGAGAGGATCAAACGTGTCTGGTGTTATGTTGGGTTTTTTAAGGACTCCAGCTGACTTTGATAATGAGTATTATAAAGGTAGTTATTGGAGTGGTGGTACCGAGAATACCGGAAGACATCGTGCTTACAGAAGATATGTTGGCGGTTCAAGTACAAACCCAATTTATAATAATCCTGGCTGGACAATTAACGAGCAGAAAAATACTACCAGGGTTAATCGCGTCATTATGTCTAACGAAATGACCTATGAGCCAATGGAGGGTACTCAGGTTGTTTTAAGGCAAGGTCTTGATACATTTACAGATAATAGAGAAAGTTTCTATCCTATTGGAACTGCTGGATCATCTAGAAATTCTGGTGCGTTTGACTTGGCTAGGATTACCAACAGAGAAACTAATTATGATCTAATTGCTCGTCAAAATCTAGAACTTGGTGTTGCTTCTATGGTTGCGACATTTGGTTTTAACACTAATGATAGAGTATATAGTAGATCTTCATCATTCATTGATGGGTTTTTAGTTAATTCAGATAAATTCACAACTAATTTAAATACTGCTTCCGAGGCATCAGCGGTTGATAATGGCAGACTATTTTTACGTTCAAACAGACTCTATGGTGTGTTATCAATTGATGCACTAGATCAGTTCTTTTTGAATCTTTCTTTAGCTAACGAGACACACTCAACTATTAGCGATGCATACAGCTACCCTGCAGTCGATCTTGCATACCAAGCTACCGATGTGGTTAGAGGATTTGCTCCTTTTGTGAGCTTTGCAAAACTTAGATTGGCATGGGGGCAAGTAGGTGTAAGACCTGCTGCTCATCGTTTTGAAACTCTTGCTGAAAGTGGATTTAGTTACTCTTCGTATAGCGATCCAGTTTCTGTTGGTCAGTGGGGTGGTGGCTATCGAGTTGATAATAACAAAGGAAACGACAAATTAAAGCCCGAAGTAAAAACTGAAACTGAAATCGGCGCTGATCTTCGCTTTCTTGAAGATAGATTCTCTTTTGGCTTTACATATTATTCCAATGAAATTAATGATATGTTAATCTCAAGAACATTATCACCAACTTCAGGTTATTCATCTCAATATGCAAATGCTGCTAAGATGAGCAACAAAGGTATTGAGCTTGATGGTTCATTTAACGTGTTAAGCAATCAGTCGTCATCTTTAGAGCTTAACTTCAATTGGGCAACCAATGAAAATCTTGTTGAAGATCTTGCAGGTACAAAAGTGCTTAACCTAGCCGTAGGAAATGTTACCTCTGTCGCACTTGCTCCTACTACAGATGAAAACGGAAATGTCACAAAGTACCCTATCGGTACCCTATGGGGTACAGGTTCCCAAACTGAGAATGGTAAGTGGGATGGAAAATTGATTTTGAATGATATTGGTTTCCCGCAGCTCACAACTTCTCTAATTGCTTTAGGTAATCCTAATCCAGATTGGAGAGGTACCCTAGGTTTGAATGCTCGATGGAACAACTTTACAGTTAATATGTTATTTGAGCATTCTCAAGGCGGCCGTTATGCTCCTCGTACCCAATGGGTATTGAGAAGATTTGGAACCACAACCGATACAGATAATGAAGTGACCCTTACTAAAGACCTTGTTAATGTAAAAGGTGTGACAGTTCCTGCTGGAACTACTGTGAGAGGATTTATCCATGACTTTGGTGGAGGTGATGTTCTTCTTGATGAAGCATGGTTCCGCCAGTCTATTGGTGGTGGTTTTGGTAATAACCAGGCTTACAATTTTGCTACTAAAGATGCAACATTTTCACGCATTAGAGAATTATCATTATCATATCTCTTGAACAATGAAGCTCTAATGGCAACAACTGGTTTAAGCAATGTAACCTTTACTGCAACTGCAAGAAACTTATTTGCATGGTATAAAGAACTTGTCGGTGTTGATCCCGGAGTTCACGTTGGCGGTATTCAAACCGGAAGTGGTTTGGATTATTTCCAAAATCCAAGCACAAAGTCATTCTTGTTCTCAGTTTCAGCGAACTTTTAAGAGAGGATAGCATAATGATTACAAAAATTAAAAGTTATATTAAAACGAATAAACTTTTTGCATCTGTTGCGATGATTGCTTTAGTGATGTCTTCCTGTGAGATAGATAAATCATTGAATGACAACCCTAATGAGATTACCTTAGCTGATGTTGATGCAAGATTATTTCTTAATGGTGCTATGCTTGCAAACACGCAGGTTCAAGTAGGTCACCTCAACAGAATCTCTGGTATGTATTCTGGTCAAAATATTGGCTTTACTTCATTGTATTCTAATATTTTCACCTACGCTTTAACAGCGGATGAATCTAACGATGAGTGGAATGCTGCTTATGTTGGCGTAACGACAAATGCGAGATACATCAGAAATGCAGCACCAGATGACAAACTTTTAGTAGGTATTGCTAAGGTATTGGAAGCAAATGCTATTGGTACACTTGCAATTCTAATGGGTGATGTGCCATTCAGTGAAATTGGTACAGATGTTGAAGATCCGAAGTTCGATACCCAAAAGACAGTTTTAGCTTCACTATCATCTTTATTGGATGAAGCAATTGCTGACTTAACTACAGCATCATCAAGAAACGAATCATTTGATATCGTTTTTAGCGGTGATAAAAGTAAGTGGATTGAAGCTGCTTATACTTTAAAAGCAAGATACGCATTGGTTCAAAGCGATTACTCAGCAGCATTATCCGCTGCTAATAATGGTATTTCTTCTTCAGCTGGCGATATGATGTACAATCCCAGAGGAGATGCAGCTATTGACCAAGGAGATAAGAACTTGTTTTATACCCTGTTAGCTGGTTCAAGAACTGGTGATATTGGAAATGCAGGCAGTTATCTTCTTAAGATGTTGAATCCTGCAGAATCCGTGTATCGCGGTAATGCTAAAACCAATGAGCTTGCTCGTCACAATTATTACATGGTTGACGAGAATTCAGCTTCTGGAAATACAGGCGTCGCACATCAGTATGAACCACAGCCTTTTGCAACATATAGCGAAAATCAATTGATTAAAGCTGAAGCTGCTGCTCGTACAAGTGGTTTTGCTGCAGGCTTAACAAATTTGAATACCTACAGAGCATGGCTTGCTACAGGTGGAAGACTCAATTCTACACACGATGTATCTGCTAATTACAATTACGATGCATATGTAGAAGCTGATTTTACATCTGGTGGTATGGAAAATGCTGATGGTGTCACTAAAGAAGTTGCTCTTNTAAGAGAAATTCTTGAAGAAAGATATATTTCACTATATGGTNCTTATGGTCCATTCAATGATCATAGAAGGTTGCGCGGTGATGGTGAAACAAATCTAATCGTTCCCTTTCCTTTGAATACTCAAGCTGCGTCAAAACATGTGGAAAGATTTCCTTATGCGCAAAGTGAAAAGAACTCTAATTCTAATGTCCCAGTAATTGCAGACCAGGAAGCGCTTTATACAAAAACAGAAGTTAATAAGTAATATTTTCTTCAAACTAAAGTAAAAGTTAGAAAAAAAAGCCCCCATTTTATTGGGGGCTTTTTTATTTTATACCAGCAAAAAGGATTTATTATTATGAAGAAATACATCATTCTACTAATTAGCGTTTATTCAATTAATGCGCAAAACTCNTCANATTTATTTTCAGATTTAACTTTTAGAAATATAGGTCCATCGGTTGCAGGAGGACGAATTCACGATGTGGAGGTCATGCCTGGTAATCCAGAAATGATTTTCATAGCCTCTGCGTCAGGTGGAATATGGAAATCAACAAACAAAGGTACAACATGGAAGCCTGTATTTGANAATGAAGCGGTATCAACTTTTGGAGATATCGCAATATCAAAATCAAATACCGACATTCTATATGTTGGTACAGGCGAGCAGCAGAATAGACAAAGCTCATCGTGGGGAAATGGTGTATATAAATCAACCGATCAAGGAGAAACCTGGCAATCCATTGGNTTAGAGAAGACGTTTCATATCTCTAAAGTCATAGTTCATCCTTCTAATTCAAACATTGTTTACGTCGGAGCTTTGGGCAATCTGTGGAAAGAATCTGATGAAAGAGGAATTTATAAAACTACCAATGGTGGTAAAAGTTGGAAGAAAATTCTGTATGTAGACAATAANACAGGTATAATTGACATGGTGATAGATGCTAATGATCCGAACATAGTCTACGCTGCAACCTATCAGCGAATGAGGAAGGTTTGGGGTTTTAATGGCGGNGGAGATGGAAGCGGCATTTATAAAACCACCAACGGCGGCGCCAACTGGTCTAAATTATCTCAAGGCTTGCCAGATGGCGACCTAGGGAGNATTGGTCTNGCGGCNTCGCAAAATCGATCAAATGTATTATATGCAACCGTTGAGCATTCTAAAGAAAGTGGNTTTTATAGAAGTGCCAATGGTGGAGTATCTTGGAAAAAAATGAATACATTGAACCCNAGACCTATGTACTACAGTCATATTGCTACAGACCCAAAAGATGACAAAATAATATATATGTTAGCGGTTGAGCTTTACAGAACGGAAGATTCTGGAAAAACATTTTATCAATTACCAACAAGACCAACCTATGATGTAGGCGTCCACAGTGACCATCACTCAATCTTTATCGATAAATCTAACTCAAATCACTTTTTTTTAGCTGGTGATGCAGGTTTGCATGAAAGTTGGGATTACGGAAAAACCTATAGTCGTTTAAATAATATACCTATTGGTCAATTTTACGCTATGGGCGTAGATATGGATGTTCCATACAATATATATGGTGGTATGCAAGATAACCATTCTTGGATGGGTCCTAGCGCTACTCGCCATTGGCTTGGAATTCTTGCAGATAACTGGAAGCAGGTTGGATTTGGCGACGGTATGTCTCAACAACCAGATCCGAAATCAGACATTGTTTACAATGCGTCACAAAATGGTAACATTATTCGCTTNGATAAGCGCAATGGAAATATGCAGGGACTTAGACCAATTCCTGGCAAAGATGAAGAAAAATACAGATTTGATTGGGTTACCCCAATTGTTCTATCTCAATATTCTAACAAGAAAGTGTATTTAGGAGGGAATAGATTATTCACTACACGAGATGGTGGTATATCATGGCAAAGAACCGATGATCTGACAAAAAACATAAATAGAGATTCGTTGGAGATTATGGGGGTTTTAGGAGCAGATATAAAACTTTCAAAAAATGATGGTACTTCAACTTTTGGAGAGATTATATCTATATCTGAATCTCCCATAACCAAGAAAGAGGTATGGATTGGTACGGATGATGGCAACGTACAGCTTACACGAGATGATGGTAGAACATGGGTTGAAGTGAGCCAAAATATATTAGGCCTTCCTGAAAATGCTTATGTCAGTAGGGTTTTAGCTTCTCGTCGGGGCAGAGGTCATGCTTACGTTACTTTTGATAGACATAGAGAGGGTGACTGGTCGCCATATGTTTATAAAACCGAAGATTTTGGAAAAAATTGGAAATCACTAAGCGCAGATCTGCCNTCTGGTTCAATCAATGTTATTGTTGAGCATCCTGATAATCACGATCTTCTTTTCATTGGAACTGAGCATGCTGTGTTCGTTAGTTTAAATAGTGGTATAGATTGGCAAAAAGTTACTTCTAATTTACCGACAACCCTCTACGATGATATGATTATTCATCCAAGAGAGAAAGATCTTATTCTGGGAACTCACGGAAGAAGCTTCTGGGTTTTGGATGACCTTGCTCCGCTAGCGGAATGGAACGAATCTAAGNATAAGGATGTNCATTTGTTTTCAACTAGAGACGCGACCCTTTTTTACTATTGGAAAAGCACTTCCTATAGAAGTCAGGAGGAATGGGTTGGTCCAAATCCAGAGTACGGCGCACTGATTAATTATGTTGTTAACACAGATGCTGATTCTGTAAATATAACTATTAAACAAAGAAATCAAATTGTAAGGCAATACAAAGAAATATCTGAAAAAGGTAAATTGAAAAGATTGGTTTGGGACTTAAAGTACGATACACCCACTTTTTCAGCTGACGCTGGAGATAAAGAAGGGTTAATTAAGCCAAAACCAGAAGAAATTCTACCAAAGCCACCACATCCACTCAGAATTCAAGGAGTTGATGTTTCGCCTGGTTCTTTTGATATCGTAGTTAGCACAGATGATAGTAAGAGTAGTGGTAAAGTGCTTGTCAAGGCAGATCCCTTNGTTGATATATCTTCGGGTCAATATCGTTTGAGAGAATCATTTCTATTAAAAGTTCATAAACTATATGANGATTCGTTTGCATTGAATAAGAGACTCAAAGATCTAATTGAAAGGTCCAAGGATGAGTTAGAAGAAGATGATGAGGAGTTTGTAATTTTGAAAGCGAAGCAAAAAACAGCTAATTCTGTGCAGAGAGGCACTATCAGGCTTGCGGGTCAATTGCAAGGCGGAGGAGTTAGGCAAGGTTCGTTTTTTCCTCCAACAAATACNCATTATCAACGACTTGATCAATTGATGAGTGATTGGCAGGAGCTAGAGAATGAATAAATATGTCTGAATTTGCACTTTCTAAGAAGATTATTGTAATTGCCCTAGGGGTTCTTTTTAGTGCATTTTTAAGCTATATNTTTTTTAGCGATNCNCAACTACAAAAAGGTTTTTTTATTCTTTTTGTTTGTGCTGGCTTGTGGATGACTGAAATCATACCTTTAGCTGTCACTGCGTTATTAGTTCCAGTAATATCATACTTTCTCAAAGTATTGGATGCAGGTGCAGCTATGGCTCCTTTTTCTAGTACTATTATCTATTTATTTATGGGAGGTTTTACGCTTGCTGCGCTTCTGCAAAAACATGGTATTGATCGCTGGCTTGCAAATGCTGTTATAGGAATAACCAAAGGGAAAGTATGGCTTTCAGTAATTGGTTTCTTTGCTGTAACAAGCTTTTTATCAATGTGGATGAGCAACACCGCAACAACCGCAATGATGATACCCATAGCTGTAGCACTAGTTGGAAGTGAATACCCTAAAATGCGGACCATGNTGATACTGGGAACAGCCTATGCAGCAAATATCGGTGGCAATGGAACGATGGTAGGCTCNCCACCNAANGGNATAGCAGTATCCGCCNTNGACATTGATTTTTTTGAATGGTTTGCAGTTGGNTTTCCAACAATGATAATATTATTTCCATTCGTTATCTTTTCTTTATGGATAATTATTAGGCCTGAGAGCAAGATAGCANTAAATAAAGTAGAGAANGTTGATTTTGAGTGGACACCAANAGCCAAAGGNACNGTAGTTTTATTTGCTTTTACTGTTGTTTGTTGGATCTTTTCTAGACCTATAAATGATTTACTCGGATTGAAAAATTTTGATAGGATGATAGCTATACTTATTACCGCTATAGCGCCGATGCTTGGTTTAATATCATGGAAGGATCTTGAGAAGAAAATAGGGTGGGGAATTTTGCTGCTCTTTGGCGGAGGATTGTGCCTTTCAAAAGTGCTCACGCAAACAGGTACTACAAAATTTTTAGCTGAATCATTATTTTTATCTATTTCAGGATCACCGACATGGATCGTTATTATTGCTTGTATAGCAGTAATGATTTTCTTAACTGAAATTTCTTCAAATACCGGCTCTGCCGCAATATTTATTCCTATTATGATTGCCTTGTCAGATCAATTTAGTGGTTCTGTTACCTTCGCACTGGTTTTTGGTGTTGGTTTAGCAGCGAATTGCGCTTTTATGCTTCCGGTTGCGACTCCTCCCAATGCAATAGTCTACGGGACGGGGTTCATAAAGCAAAAATACATGATAAGAGCTGGATTTCTTTTGAATATTATTTCTATCCTAGTTGTATTCTTAGTTGTTTCTCTATTGCTTTCGTGAAACTGAACTCGGTCTACTTAAAATATCTTTACCTAGTTATCATAGCATGGTTAATCTCATGCGAGGATTCAAATCAGGACAAAGTGGAAGAAAAAGCCGTTGTACCTAAGGACACTATTGAAAAAGAAATATTCCCTGCTTTAGGTCACGATGCACCATACATAACAGATTCTACCTATTTTGGAAGAAATAATTATATTGAATATATTGCTGGTAATATTCCCATCATTTTATCTGCTCCTCATGGAGGATCTTTAATCCCGGATGAGATATCAGATAGAACATATGGAACAACGGTAACCGATGCAAACACATACCAACTTACAAAAGTTATTATGGATTCAATGGTAATCCGGTATGGCGGAAGACCTCATGTAATATTGTGCAGATTGAAACGAACAAAATTGGATGCTAATAGAGATAGTATNGAAGCGGCTCAAAACAACAGATTTGCTCTTCGAGCTTTTAATGAGTTTCATTTTTATATCGACCAAGCAAAGAAAAAAATAGAAAGAGATTTTGGATCAGGTCTTTTTTTTGATATGCATGGTCATGGCGCAAACCCAGACGGTTTTTACGATCTAAGGACTTGGCTTGGATATTTGATCAAAGGGGATGAGCTGGATTTTTCAGATGATGAATTAAAGAACAATGTTGATCCAAATATGTCTAGCATTCGTGCACTGATCGATTCATCAGAGTTTGAGTTTGTAGAACTATTAAGAGGATCCTCAAGTTTTGGTACCATGTTGACGAATCTAGGATTTTCATGTGTCCCCAGTAGCGATCATTTGGGACCAGAGGGTTCGAGATTTTTTTCAGGCGGATACAATACATTAGTTCATGGTTCAAAAAATGGAGGGATGATTAGCGCAATTCAGATTGAAGCTCCTAGGCCTGGAATAAGAGAGAATACAGCAACATGGTCAAAATTTGCTACTGCTTTCACTTCANCAGTGTCAAAGTTTTATAAAATGCATTTGAGGAGGGATATTATAGCTATTGATTAAATGCNTTATGTATCACTAAGCCTGCGGTTTCTGCCATTCCTAAATTAGAGTGACCAACATTNGGNACGGTTTCTAAGCGCCAATAAAATTGCCAATTTTTACTTCTAGCAAATTCTTTTGCTTCATTATAGAAAAAATTACCCCTTTCAAAGCGATGCTTACCTTGACGCATTGCCTCTTCCGTTTTTCTTAAGGAAGAAGAATTTGGGTTTATATCGAGCTCTCCTAAAAGAATAGTTAAAGGTAGATTCAAGATATCTTTGATCGCAATAGTTTTTATAGGAGAATTTTTGAATCCATACGGATATTGCTCCATTGTGTCGATTCTAGTATACCAGCCAGCATTAGCTGAAATGATAATTTCGGCGGANAAAGGTCGAATGAATTCAGCATACCTGTGAACAAACTGTGCTCCTGCTGAATGCCCATAAATTGCGTATTTACTGNTATTTATATATTTTAATTCTAGTAAAAATTGATATATAGAATCAATGAAATTATAGGTCCATTGAGATGAATCTACGAACGCATNATTTAGCCACATTCCACCTAATTGATAATTTTCAGATCCNGGATAATTNAGNTCNTCAAAATTAGGACACAACAAAAGAAACTTATGATTTTGAGCGGTTTTAACCCATTCAAAACAATATTCNTTTCCATTTCTATTATTTCCATGCATTANGAAAACCACCNTAAGATCNTTTAAATTTGAATCCGGTGCAAAAGTATANATAGTTAGNGGTTTGTTTTCAAAAAATTTTAAACCTGTAAAACTAAATTCACCNATGCCATATNCNATNAGTNCNTCGTTATTNTTAATNTTTTCATTAGATAAATCATTTTTNTCGTCNNCACAACCAATGGCTANTAACAATAANGTTAATATAATATTTTTGTAAATTTCCATGTGTATTGTATTTCTNGACTAATTAACTTAGCGANAAGATAATCAAATTTTATAGAATTCANCTTTAANAATATTTAAAAAGTTTATGAAAAANAGTGAAAATAAAAAAATTGCTATATTGTGCCACGGAGCTTTTAATTATATTAAAAATAAAACCGGCAATATGTTGATTCGCTACAGAGAAAGTGACGTGGTAGCGGTTATAGATCATGAAAAATCTGGCGCGTTTGCTATTGATGAGATTGGTTATGGTACATCCATACCCGTTGTTAGCAGTTTTAAAGAGTGTTTGAAATTCTCTCCTGATACTTTAGTTATAGGCAGCGCTTCACAAGGTGGTTTTATTAGTAAAGAAAATAGGAAAGATGTTCTTAGCGCAATAAGAAATGGTTGCGATATAATTAGTGGAATGCACGAATTTATAAACCACGATAAAGAGTTTTTTAATGAAGCAAAAATATCGAATGTGAGTCTAAAAGATTTAAGAATGCCTCCCGATCCACCTCATTTTCCAATAGGATCATGGAAAGAAAGAAAGACACCTGTTCTTTTAATTGTAGGTACAGATTGCGATTCAGGTAAAATGACGACCGCATGGGAAGCTACCGAGCGTTTAAAAAAACGAGGTAGGGCAGTAGAATTTGTTGGAACAGGCCAAACTGGCATTCTTTTGAGTGGAAGTGGCGTCCCAATAGATGCTGTAAAAGCTGATTTTATGTCTGGAGAAATTGAAAAAGCTATCGATGATGCAATAATTAGAAATCCTGAATTAATCATTGTCGAAGGCCAAGGATCGTTAACCAACCAATATTATGCTGGGGTAACATTGGGTCTATTGCATGGTGCTATGCCGGATTATATGTTAATGACTCACGACCCAGCAAGACCCTTAGATGTAACTGATTATCCGATGTCTTCTATGGAAACTATAATAAAATTGCATTTAGATCTGATGAGTCACTTTAAAGATTCCAAATTTATTGGTATCAACCTATTAACATTTGCACTTTCAGAAGAAAGAGCTCTTGAAACTATCAATCAAACCAAAGATAAATTTAATTTACCAACTACAGATCTCATTAGATTTGGTGATATGGAGTTGATTGATGCTATAGAGGAAATAATACAATGAATAAAAATAAATATGTTTTTTTATTATTAATCTTTGTTTCTTGTTCTAACATACCTTCGCTAGATAAAGGTATCTATATAGAATCATTGCAAAAGTCACATACCTCGAAATCTGGTGTAGTTTCAACTGGNCATCCNCTAGCAACAAAAGCAGGAGTTCAAATATTGANTCAAGGTGGAAATGCAATAGATGCTGCGGTGGCCGCTGCTTATACNCTTGCTGTTGTTGAGCCTTCTATGAGTGGAATTGGGGGCCGTGCTCAGATCCTAATCTATGACCCCAAGTCAGGTTATCATGGAATTGATGCAACTACAGCTGCGCCTAGCGATTACGATTTTGATTTAGCGCCAAAAAAACGTTATGGCTATCCAAGTATTGGCATACCAGGTGTTGTNAAAGGNCTAACAAAAGCTTTAACTGATTTTGGTACACTGTCAAGAGAAATTGTAATGAAATCTTCAATTGATTATGCCAGGAATGGTCATCATCTAATCTATGGTGAAGCGATGAGGCAGGCCTATGTCAATGAACAATTGAATGAATTTGATGGATCGAAAATGCATTTCTTAANGCCCGATGGTTCACCAAAAAAACCAGGNGAATGGATTGTTCAAGATGATTTAGCTAAAGTTTTGCAAGCTATTTCAGATGAAGGATCTGATGTTTTTTACAAAGGCTGGATAGCGGAAAAAATTGTCGACGATAATAAGGCCAATGGCGGAGTGCTTAGTATGCAAGCGCTTGCAGAGTATGAAGCGATGGAATCGCACATTGTTGAAGGAAATTACAGGGGTTACGATATAAAAGGATTGTGGATACCATCCTATGGTGCAATAACAATCCAAGCTTTGCATATATTAGAAGAATACGCTGATTCAAAAGACCTTCAATCCAATCGTGATTGGGGTGAAGCAATATATAATTCTATAAAGTCTGCTTATCTGGATAGAAGGGCGCAAAAAAACTTAGAGGATGCTAATAAGTTCACTTCTAAGGAATATGCAAAAGAGAAAGCTAGACAAGTTATCAACCCTCAGATTGAGATCGATAAATTAATGCCTTATGCATTTACTTTGCCAAACGGACATACTACACATTTAACAGTAGTTGATAAAAATGGTATGATCGTTGCTTTAACACAAACAGTTGGCACTACCATGGGCTCAAAAGTTGCTACACCTGGCCTTGGATTTGTTTATGCGCAAACTCTCGGTGGTTATTTAGGAGAAGTAAAGGCAAGAGATAGGGCATCATCTCACATTTCTCCTATGATCATCTCGAAAGACAATGAGCCTATTTTAGCTTTAGGTGCAGCGGGTGGTTCTAGAATCCCATCTTCCATTATTGCCGTCATAAGTAGAATTATAGATAATGGCAAATCTCTGGAGGAGGCAATGTCACTTCCAAGAGTTCATCCTCAAAACGATGGCACTATAGATCTAGAATTCACCGATAAAAACAGTTTCACGATGGATGATAGTCTGTATTATGCAAATAAGGGATATACAGTAAGTATTCAAAAGGATAAAGCTAGATTTGGCAGAATACATGCCGTAATGAAAAGCGGAGAAAGTTGGACCGGTGTTGCTGATCCAGATTGGGAGGGTAACGCTTCATCTCCTAGGAAACAATGAATTTAAAATACGCAGTAAATAGAATTCATTGCATTCACCCGTTTGGGATCTCGAGAAGTAGTCATAATTACTACGACATTGTTTATGTATATATTGAACNGGATGGGGTAATTGGCAGAGGCGAGTCCGCCCCATCAGATCGTTACAATGAAAGTACTGGCANTATCTTATCAGTATTAAAAAACGGTATTACCTTGAATGAAGACATGGTAAAAAGTAATATCTTTTTTGAAAAACTAGTACCACAGTGCAATGGTTTAAAATCATTGGAAGTAGCCCTATCTATGGCCCTATTAGATTGGCATTGTCAAACCCTTGGTATATCTCTNTATCAATTTTTTAAAGCTGATCCTGAGATGGCACCTCTGACTTCATATACGATATCAATTGGAAATAGAGATCTAATCATTGATAAGATCAAGGAATCGAGTCCATTCTCTATTTTAAAAGTAAAGCTTGGTGTAAGTGAAAAGGAAGACAAACAAACCATAAGCTTGATAAGAGAAAAGACAGATAAGACCATAAGAGTGGATGCAAATGAGGGATGGGATCTTGAAACGGGAAAAAGAATGAGCTTATGGCTTGCAGATAGAAATGTAGAGTTTATTGAGCAGCCTTTTCAATCAACTAATTTAAAAGATACTGCTTCTTTGAGGGATGTTTCTCCATTGCCATTAATTGCTGATGAAAACAGTATAAATTCTAAGGATATACCATCCCTAGTAAATGTGTTTGACGGTATCAATATAAAGCTCATGAAATGTGGAAATTTATATGAAGCNTTAGAAATGATTAAATTGGCTAGAAAATTTAAAATGAAGATAATGNTAGGGTGTATGATTGAAAGCTCANTTGCAATCACCGCAGCTTCTCATCTTTCGCCCCTTGTTGATTATGCTGACCTNGATGGAAATTTGCTGATTGAGGATGATCCNTATCAGGGAGTAACTGTTAAAAATGGAAGATTGAAACTTCCCAAAGAACATGGTCTAGGNGTGAAACTAAAGCATACCAAAAATAAGGATTTACAATGAAGATCGTAGGAATTGAGCATATTGCTATAGCCGTAAAAGATCTAGATACTAGCTCACCGTTCTGGAAACATATTTTACAAATACCTCATCGTAGCACTGAAGTGGTTGAGTCGGAAGGCGTGANAACAGATATTTATGATACAAAAAAAGGAAAAGTAGAGTTATTAGAATCTAGAGGGNCCGATACTCCAGTAGGAAAATTCTTAAGTAAAAAGGGAGAGGGNATACATCATGTATGTTTTGAAGTAGATGACATAAAACAAGCAATATTAGAGCTTAAAGAAAATAATATTCGAGTTTTATCTGATGAGCCCCGCACCGGAGCGGAAGGCTATCAGGTAGTATTTATACATCCTTCAAGCGCAGGGGGCGTNTTAGTAGAATTAGCACAAAAACCTAATTAATTTCTTAATTGGGTTGTAAGCTCCTGAATTTTTTTCCAGCTATTTTTTACATGGGCTAAGCTGGAAGTTGAAGTTCCAATTGAAAATCGCAAAGTATACTTGTCATCTAATTTTGTATGACTTAAATACATNGAGCCGCTTTTGTTAATNTTGTGTAACAGTTTTTTATTTTCATCGTTACTGCCTTTTAATCGAAAACAAATAAGCGTAAGAGGTGTTGGCGCTATAATTTCAAAGCGATCATCTTTACTGATCCATTCTCTTAATTTTTGAGTAATATGCATGTCATTTCTAATATAGTCTTGAATGCCTTTCACCCCATAATAATTTATTACGCTCCACAATTTTAAAGCTCTAAATCTTCTTCCAAGNGGTATTCCCCANTCTCTAAGATCAGTAACTNGTTCAGTTGAGCTTTGTTTATTCTTTAAATATTCTGGCATGATCGACAAAGCATTTAGTAGATACTTTTTATTTTGAATATAAAATATGCTACAATCAAAATTTGTAAGCATCCATTTGTGAGGGTTAAAGGTATAACTATTAGCATAAGTTAGTCCTTTGTTCACAAACCTAAATTCTGGACAAATGGCAGCAGGTCCAGCCATTGCTGAATCAACGTGTAGCCAAATGTTGAGATCTTTACAAATTTTTCCAATCTTTTCTACTGGATCCAAAGCAGTGCTCGATGTAGTGCCAATCGTTGCACAAACAAAGCTAGGCTTGAGGTTATCTTTAATATCTTTATCAATAAGTTGTTTTAAATGCTCTACGTTCATAGCAAAATTTTTATCTGTTTTGACCAACCGCAGGTTATCTGTTCCAATGCCAGTTATTTTAACGGCTTTTTCTATTGATGAATGTGCTTGAGATGATGTATATACCGTTAAATTGCCACTACATCCAGCTTTATTGGAATTTGTTTTTGTTGTTTTTTCTCTTGCGGCCAATAAAGCAATCAAGCTTGAACTTGATGCAGTATCTTGAATGGCTCCACCCCCATTGGAGTTTGAAAGAAAATATTCTGGAAGATCTAGCATTTTAACTAGCCAATCTAGCATATGGATTTCAAGTTCAGTTGCTGATGGACTGGTGATCCAATTCATTCCATTTACTGCTAATCCAGTAGATAAAAGATCTCCAAGTATTCCTGGTCCGCTAGTGGAACATGGGAAAAAGGCATGAAAATTGGGAGACTGCCAGTGTGTAATACCATCCATGAGTAGATCCATATCCTTTAAAATGNTATCAAATTTTTTTCCTATTAAAGGTGGGNTCTCAGGAAGATTATTAATAATCTCATTAGGTGATAATTGTGACATGACTGGATAGTCTTCTATATTTTCATAATAATCTGCAATCCAGTCTATGACCTTATAGCCTTCTTTGCGAAATTCATCTGTGGACATATGTAATTTTGTTTTATTATTCATTTTCAACCTTTATTAATATGATTTTAATTTACGATTAATTTAGATTCTCCTGATGATAACTCTAAAAGATATTGAAAAAGCACATGATAGAATACGTCCATTTATTCATAGAACACCCATTTTAACAAATTCAAGTCTAAATGAATTATCTGGAGCAAAATTGTTCTTTAAATGTGAGAACTTTCAAAAAGCGGGCTCTTTTAAAATCAGGGGCGCGACCAATGCTGTTCAGCTTTTATCAGAGGAAGATTTAAAAAAAGGTATTGCGACAACTTCATCTGGAAATCATGGCGCTGCTCTTTCAATGGCTGTGACACGTAGAGGGGGTAAAACCCATGTTGTAATGCCTCGAAATACCCCAAAGATAAAAGTAGAAAATGTAAAAAGAAATGGAGGCGAGATAGTTTGGTGTGAAAGTAGCCAAGAATCGAGAGAGGGTGTTTTAGAGGATTTGGTAAAAAAAAATGGCTCAGAAGTCATTCATCCTTATAATGATGAGAGAATTATTGCTGGACAAGGAACTTGCGCGAAAGAATTGATTGAAGATTGCCCAGATCTTGACATCATCGTATCTCCCGTCAGCGGTGGTGGCTTAATAGGAGGCACTCTTATCATGACAAATGAAATTGAAGAAAAAATTGAAGTTTACGGAGCTGAGCCAAGCGAAGCGGATGATGCTTTTCNATCGCTAGTAGCTGGAAAAATTATTCCTAACAAAACTATAAATACCATTTGCGATGGATTAAGAGCACAGATCGGAGCGTTAAATTTTCCTATACTTAAAGAATTTGTCACAGAAATCATCACTATCACAGAAGAAGAAGTTATCGACGCCATGAGGATGGTCTGGGAAAGAATGAAGCTAATTGTAGAACCCTCGTGTTCTATTACCCTAGCAGCTTTATTAAAAAGAAAAGCTCAATTTTCAAATAAAAGAATTGGATTGATCNTGTCTGGAGGAAATGTCGATTTAGATAGATTACCATGGAGTAGTANCTAATGCCTAGGATTATTTTTATTCTNTTTTTTTATCAATCAGTATTTTCTCAAAATGAAAAAGACCAAATTGAGATGGAAATGACCNCCTTGATGAATATACCAATGATGGGANCTATAACAACAAGCGTCAAATCTTATGCAAGCGATAAAAGTTTTAAAAAAGACAATAATATTGAAATTGATAAGTTTTATACTCGAATGATGATGGGTGGCAACAAAAGGAATGGGATNATTTTAAATGGTGAAACTAAAATGAGAACAGTATTCGATCTGGAGGAAAGGGAGTATACCATTGAGAATTTTCAATCTATCATTAAAAACAATGGAATCCCCAAAACGAAAGATATCACGAATCCATTTTCAAGAGATAATCAAAATAATAACAATTCTGACAATGACAGCAATGAGGAAGATGACAATAAGGACAGTGATGAAGACGACAATGAGGATAATGGTTTTAAAATTTTAGATAGAAATATTTTTACCGATAAAGATAAGTTAAACGGTTTTTCAGTAAAAAAAATCATTACATCCTTTGGTAGAAAAAGTGGATCTAAGATGATTACTACTGAATGGATTACCACGGATACAGCGCTAATTTCTTTTGTTCTAGAAAAAGAAATGGAACTTGTTGAGAGCTATAAGGGTAAACGGTCAAATGNAAGCATGGTCATGTCTTCAGATAGAATGATCAAAAGTATTGACCCCAATTATCAGTATGAACAGGTGCCCGGTAAGGTTGTAAAAAGTAAAATGGAAAATTTTAATGATGAAGGAAAATCAGCTTTTAGCATGATTTGGGAAATTAAATCGATAAAAAAGAAAAGCTACAATTCAAACGATTTTGTTATCGGGAAAAAATTAAAAAAAGTTGAAAATTTTGAATAATTAAATAAGTTTTTATTTGAACTCCTTTGACAAAGATCGCCTAAAACAAATACCAAGAAAACCTGGTGTTTATTTCTTTAAAGACACTAGTTCTCATATCTTGTATATCGGTAAGGCAAAAGAATTGAGAACAAGAGTGCGTTCTTATTTTCAGAAGAACAAACATCAATCAGCAAAAAACATTTCTATGATAAAAAAGATTCAAGATGTGGATTGGATCGTTGTATCTAGCGAGGTTGAGGCTCTACTTACAGAGGCTAATTTGATTAAGAAATATCAACCTTTTTACAATGTCAACCTAAGGGACGATAAATCATTCCCTTACATTCGCATCACAAAAGAACCCTATCCAAGAGTGTTTATAACTAGGACCATAGTGAAAGATGGTTCTCGATATTTTGGTCCTTATACAGACGTTATTTATTTGAGAAGAACTTTAAAAGCNATACGAGCAATTTTTCCAATTAGAAGTTGCGATTTTTTTATTGACGATGATGTAATAGAAAAAAAGAAAATATCACTCTGTTTAGATTATCACATTAAAAAATGTGAAGGCCCATGCGAAGGCATGGTCTCAGAGAAAATCTATGGCGAAATGATCTCAAACGTAATAAAATTTTTGAATGGTAGAACCAATGATATAGAAAACTCTATTGCTGAAAAAATGAACAATGCCTCTCATGACCTACGCTTTGAGGATGCTGGAGTCTTTAGGGATCAACTTACCGCGATAAAGGATTTCAGAGATAGGCAGCGTAAAGTATCAGCTGACTTTAGGGATAGAGATATATTCGCATTAGCCACAGATGAAGACTATGGAATTGCAGTTGTAGTTCGTATTAGAAATGGTAGAATAAACAGTAGAGAAAAACTTTCATTGAGGAATTTAGACAGTAGTGAAGAGAGCATTTTTGAAACTATTTTGACCAGATTTTATTTAGAATCTGATTTCATACCCAATGAAATCGTTTTACCAAAAGAGCCAACAAACTCAGACCAATTGACTGCGTTCTTAAAACAAAAACGAAAAGGATCGGTAAAATTCAAATATGCCGAAAGAGGGGAAAAGGCCAAAGAACTAAGATTGGCCTATCAAAACGCTAAATTATTGTTAGGTGAGTGGAAGCTTAATCGAATGAAGAGAAAAGACTTTGTTCCTAAAATGGTTGAACAACTTAAAGAGGATCTGCAATTAAAATCCTCACCGCGTAAAATAGAAGCATTTGATATATCCCATCTAGGGGGAACCAATACTGTAGCTTCTATGGTCTCTTTTTTTGACGGGAAGCCAAAAAAGAATGAATACAGAAAGTATAATATTAAAANTGTTGAAGGAATTGATGATTTTGCTTCCATNAGAGAGGTGGTATTACGCAGATATTCAAGANTAAAAAAAGAAGGTTTGGGTTTTCCTGACCTGATCTTAATCGATGGAGGCAAAGGGCAGCTTTCTATGGCAGTTTCAGCATTGAGAGAGTTGGGCCTAGAATATATAACTGTGATTGGAATTGCAAAACGATTAGAAGAGGTATTTGTGCCGGGTCACTCAGACCCGCAAAATATTCCAAAAAGCTCTTCCGGTCTAATTCTACTAAGAAGAATTCGTGATGAAGCTCATAGATTCGCAATTACTTTCCAAAGAACAAAGAGGAAGAAGACTTCTTTGAAATCAGTTTTTGACGATATTGCGGGTATGGGGCCAAGTAGAGTTAAAAAAATAATGAAAGATTTTAATGGNATAGATGAGATCGCATCTTTAGACCCTCAAGCTATAAAAGAAAAATCTGGAATACCTATTTCCATTGCAAAAGAGGTGGTTAGAATTGCTAAAAAAACTAATCTAGCTTAAAATTATTCTTTTTCATCCAATCATCATCAACAAACTTGCTTAAATAGTTTCTTATTCCGTCTGCAAGAATACATAAACATTTTTTATCTGGACCTAGCTCTTTGGCTGCTTGAAGGGCAGCCCATACTACAGTTCCGCAAGAGCCGCCGCATAGCAATCCTTCTTCTTTGATAATTCGTCTTGCCATAGTGAATGAATCTTGATCGTTAACCTTTATATATTTATCAATAATGGTATTATCGAGCACTTTTGGGAAAAAATCGTAACCAATACCTTCAACTTGGTAGGTATGAACATCCTCTCCCCCTCCTAAGATAGATCCGTATGGGTCTGCACCAACAATTTTGATATCTGGATTCTTCTTTTTTAAACTTTTTGCTATTCCCGTTATTGTTCCGCCTGTTCCAACACCAACAACTATCATATCTAAACTTAAACCAAAGTCATTCCAAATCTCTTCAGCGGTACCCATTTCATGGGCTTGAGGATTATTGGGATTTCCATATTGATCCAAAATATAAGAATTAGGAGTTTCGCGATTAATTTTTTTTGCAACCTCTATTAGGCCATCCGGGTCATCGTGTCCTGCTTCTGTTGGGGTTCTAACAATGGTTGCACCCAATGCTTTCAAGGTTACTTCTTTTTCCATGCTCATTTTTTCAGGCATTACTATGATCAGTTTGTAACCTAACACACTAGCCGCAAGGGCAAGTCCAATGCCTGTGTTTCCTGAGGTAGGCTCAACCAATGTATAGCCAGGCTTAATAAGGCCTTTCTCTTGAGCGTCTTCAATCATTTGAAATCCAATACGATCTTTTACAGAACCTCCAGGGTTGATGAATTCACATTTGGCATAGAGTTGACAACTAACTTCTTTTTCAATTGAGGATAACCGTACCGTTGGAGTGTTCCCGATCGCTTCAAGTATATTATTCAATAACATATGATTGTTTTTTAAATGAAATAAAAACCTTAAAATATCTAGTAATAATACAAATAATATAATATGCATAAAATTCAAATCATATCAGCGACAAATGATAAAAATCTAGATCTTTCAAATAGCATCCAGTCTACTTTAATAGAAGTAACAAAACATGTCGATAAGACACNCGACTNAATTGGCTGCCCTGACATCATTAGTTTAGAAAGTTTGCAATTACCTCTATTTTCATTTGGAGTTAAGGCCAACGAAGAAGTTTTAAATGGTTTAGTTAAAAGCATATTGGAGGCAAAAAGTTTTATTTTTTGTGCACCAGAGTACAATGGTGGCGTACCCCCAGTTTTGTCAAATGCTTTAACGTGGATAAGTGTTCAAACTAAAGATTGGAGAGAAGCATTTAACAATAAATCAGCTTTAGTGGCTACTNATAGCGGGGGAGANGGTTTTCGTTTTTTAACGGCTTTTCGGATACAATTNGAATACTTAGGAGTTACCGTTTATTCNAGGAGTATAGCCGTATCTAATTCCAAACCTTATGATGAGGATAAAGTAAAAAAAATCTTAGCAAATTTTCTTGAGTTAATTAAATAGCTCTGAAAAATCAGAGCTATTTAATTTTGTTAGTCGTTAATTTATTTTTATCTGCTTAACGTTTTTGTTTACCTCTTTACTCTTAGGAATCGTTATGCTCAGTGTTCCGTTGGTATATTTTGCACTTATTTTNCTGTCTAAAGCATTGTCGGGTAATGAGAATGTTCTCGAATAATNTCTCATGNTCCTTTCCTTAAGCATNTAACGACCATTAGAATCGTTAACTTTTTCTTCATTGGCTTTAATAGTCAAATAACCTTCATCAATAGATAAATTAATATTTGATTTTTCAAAACCAGGAAGATCTGCNATTATCGTATATTCATTTTTTGATTCTTTAATATCTATAGCTGGATGAGTATTATTTCTTGGTACAGTATGAAGATTCCATCCATCATTAAATATATTATCGATCATTAGATCAAAATCATTAAGAATATTGTGGTTAGGTTGCCATTTTATTAAGTTCATTTTAAAATCCTTTCATTGTATTTACTTNNACTAGTTTCAAGAGTTATACCAATTAAAATTTTATGTCATTTTTGTATTTATATATGTTATTATGACAGTATATACTGTCATAATGGCAGTATAGTTTGTTATTTTGTCTTTATTTTTTTGTAACTGATAAAAATTGTGCATCATATTCAGCAATCAATTCACTCCAATCATACCTTTTCACTAAAGAAGAATAAGAAGAAAGACGAATTTGATCTACATTGTTAATACAATGTTTTAGTTTATAGAAAAGTTCATTTTTATTAGTATAAAATAGCTTAGAATTTTTTCTGTAGTTAAATAGATCGGGATAGGTCAGGCGTTTTGGGAGCAGTGGGTATGTACCGCAATAAACTGCTTCAACAATGCTAATACCGAAAAAATCTTGGATATTTGTTACTGGTAATATATCACTTATATATAACCATTTAGAATATTCACTTAATGTTTTACAATAACCTATATACCTAATATTTTCTCTTAATTCTTCATTAGCAGCCCTAAAAATTTTAGGCATGGTTTTAATATTTTGTCCCAAAATAACTAATTCAAATTTTTCATTTTCATTTTTTAATTTTTGAATCACTTCAAAAAAAGTAGAAGGGTCTTTATCGTAATCCCATCTATGGTTCCATAATATCAATGGTATCTTACTTTTTTCATTTATTCTGTGTTCGTCAAATCGTTTAAGATCAATACCNAGTGGTAGGTTTGAAGATTTGGCTTTTATTTTTTCAATTGATCCTAGTTCATTATGATCTGGGAATTGTTTTAAAAATTGTTTCACATCATTCAAAAAACTATTCATGTGAAATATTGAGTTAAAAAAAACATGATCTGATATTAAAGCTGATGAATAGTTAATAAATCCATAATGCATTTTTTTGTTTTCATTAAATTTTTCGTTCTCGTTCCAAGGGTATGACAGTTGATTTTCATGAAAATACATAGCTATCGGTGTATTAAAGAACTTATGACCAATTAAACTTTTAAATATCGTGGCGTCAACCATATCGCTCAATAAAAAAAGATCAGGTTTAAAATTGGATCGTAAAAATTTTTCTGCNAGAGAAATAGCACCACCCCTCATTCTCCATTTCCAATATTTCCCTTCTAATGATATAGAAATAATATCGTGGGTACTGTTCTTCATCAATCCTTCAATCCAGGATTTGTGCGAACCCCCATTGAATGATTCTATAATGGCAATTTTCACTTTTTTTATCTAANTAGTTTAATATTTTAATCTTTTTAAAATTTTTTTTTTAAACTAATATAACCTTAATCTATTTACAATGCTAAGGAGGGATTAAATGAGAAGTATTTATAAGAATTTATTGCTAGTAGCCAGTTTTACTCTTTTTTTGAGTACATCGCTTTATGCTCAAGANTCTAACATTCTTTATGCAGTATCAACCATTGAAGAAAAACTTAAAAATACTGATTTTGAGATATTTAGATTTAAAGATTTGCGCTTTAAAGGGGATATTGGTAAACGAGTAATTTTACGCTACTTGGACGGGAATGATCTTCAAATAAAATGGAGAAGAGCCTTACCAGGTGGTCACGAATTCAACAATGCGCCTCGATTTGAAATGGCNGCCTATGAACTTCAAAAGCTTATTCTCGATGAAAGTGAATATGTTGTTCCTCCAACAGTATGCAGAGGCTTNATGTTCGATGAATATAAAAATATTGAAGCTGAGGCAATACCCACATTTAGAAAGCCTAATCTGGTTATTGTGATGATGCAATATTGGTTAAATGAAGTTACCATAGGAGGTGAGGTCTACGATAAAGAGAAATTTGAAGTCAATCCTACCTATGCAAAACATTTTGCCAACACTAATATCATGACAAATATCATNAACCATAAAGACAGCAATGAAGGTAATTTGCTAACCTCCACTGATGAGTATAACCCAAGAGTCTTTA
Source organism: bacterium TMED144 (assembly GCA_002170005.2). Classification (GTDB taxonomy): domain Bacteria; phylum Fidelibacterota; class Marinisomatia; order Marinisomatales; family TCS55; genus TMED144. The sequence continues at coordinate 45,244 of NHGT02000005.1, forward strand.
CCGTAGATAATGGCGTGACATTCAGCAGTCCAGAAAGCGATAGGGGGGCTATATGGAAGTATATTAGAGTTAAAAAGCTACCACGAAAAACCATCGATCGTTTAAAGCAAGTTACGACTAAAGATTTAAATGAAAAACTTGGAGTAGTTGCACAATTTGAATTCAACGAGGACAAAATTTTCTCAGTTTCTCCCTCAAAGAACCTAAATCCAAGAAAAGGAGTCAGAAAGTCTGGCAATACAATTCAATTTGGCTTAACTAGCTATGAAATAAAAGCTGTTAAGAAAAAAATTGATTATATTTTAAAGCAAAACAAAAAAGGGAAATATGAACTTTTCTAATTTTTTTTGGTTAAAAAATCTTAATTGAGATAGTCCTATCAATTGATGATTTATTACATTTAGATTATTGAAATATTTCTAATTAATAATCATATNAATCGGGTTTTTTCGTAAATGGAACAAAGAATTGTTTCCACTAATAGAAAAGCTTTTCATCTCTATAACATTCTTGATAAATACGAAACAGGGATTGAATTAATGGGAAGCGAAGTTAAAAGTCTAAGGGAGGGAAGCGCGAACCTAAAAGAATCTTATGTCTTTTTAAAAAAAAATCAATTATGGGCAAGCGGCATTCATATCAATCCATATTCACATACAGGTTTTGACGGACATGAACCAACAAGATTAAGAAAGTTATTGTTAAACAGAAAAGAGATCGAAAAAATAAGAATTGCTNTAGACCAGAAAGGGCTAACCGCAGTTCCATTAAAAATTTATTTTAATGATCGTGGCTGGGCTAAGCTTGAAATAGGAATTGCAAAAGGAAAAAAGATTTATGAAAAAAAAGATGCCAAGAAAGAACGCGATATAAAAAGGCAAACTGAAAGAGAGTTAAGATTACGATAGTTATGAGTTTTCCAGCATTAGAAGATCAGTGGGCGTTAATTTCGAGAGGAGTAGAAGAAATTATTCCTGAAGATGAATTGAAGAAAAAAATCTCACAATCTTTAGAAAATAATAAGCCGCTGAAAATAAAATTAGGATGCGATCCAAGTAGGCCTGACTTGCACATTGGACATAGTGTAGTATTGCGAAAGCTGTCTCATTTTCAGCAGTTAGGTCATAAAGCAATTCTAGTAATTGGTGATTTTACTGCTATGATAGGAGATCCATCTGGTAGAAACAAGACAAGACCACAGCTAACCATAGAAGAAACAAAAGCAAATGCTGAAACTTACATAGATCAAGCAGCTAAGATCTTAAATTTAGAAGCATTAGAAATAGTGTTTAATAGTCACTGGCTAAATAAAATGAACTTTAGTGATGTCATAAAACTTTGCAGCCAATATACTGTTGCACGAATGCTTGAGCGAGATGATTTTACTAAGCGATTCAAATCAGAAACACCTATTTCTATTCATGAATTTATGTATCCTTTGGCCCAAGGAATGGATTCGGTTGAATTAGAAGCAGATATTGAGCTAGGCGGAACGGATCAAAAATTTAATTTACTTGTAGGCCGTGATCTTCAAAAGGAGAAAGGTCAGAAACCTCAATCAATTATTACGCTTCCGCTACTTGAAGGAACTGACGGGAAAGACAAAATGTCTAAATCTTACGAAAATGACATCGGTCTAATGGATGATCCAGCGAACATGTACGGAAAAACAATGTCTATTCCGGATGAACTCATATACAAATATTATTCTGTTGCTTTGGATTTAGAAGAATCCAAATTATTATNTATCAAAGAAAAATTAGATGATAAAANTACCAATCCGAGAGACATTAAGCGAGATCTCGCAAGAGAGCTAGTTCAAATGTATCATGGTGAAAAAAAATCTCAAGAGGCGCAAGCTCATTTTGAGAAGGTTATAGTAAACAAAGAAAATCCTGATGAAATGAACGAATTTAAAATAAAGAACGAAACCACTATAGTTGATTTATTGCTTGATTCAGGTTTAGCGCCAAGCAAAGGTGAAGCCAAAAGATTGATTAAACAAGGCGCTGTAAAAATAGATGGAATAAAGATTGATGATCTTGATTATCAATTACGCTCAAATGAGAACAAAATAATTAAAGCAGGGAAAAGAAGATTTTTAAAAATTACATAATTTATTTTTTAACCCTTTGTTCTTTGATCGCTAATGAGAACTTATTGGATAGGCCTCCAAAATTGGTTGTTTTTTTGGTGATTGATCAAGGAACACCAGATTTATTAATAAAATATGATAAACTTTACAGTGGAGGGTTACGCTTTTTANTTGANAATGGTGTCAATTTTACCCAGACCTATCATGATTATAGTAATACAAGTACTGGCCCTGGACATTTTGCTTTAGCTAGCGGTATGTACCCTGGCCCTGTTGGGATAATCGGTAATCAATGGTACGATCGANATTTAGGTCGTAGTTGGTATTGCGCTGAAGATACGCTTTCTTATGATCTNATCAGTAAGAATAAAGCAAGTTCATATAGAAACGTTCAAGCAACCGCATTGGGAGATTGGTTAAAAAGTCAAAACCCAAAATCAAAAGTTGTATCCCTTTCGGGTAAAGACCGATCTGCGGTAATGATGGGTGGTAAAAACCCTGACGGAGTTTTTTGGTATGATAAGAAAGGCTCATTTACTTCNTCGTCCTATTATGCCAAAAGAATTCCTCTTTGGGTAAGAAAATTTAATAAGGATATGGGTGTCAGATTTTATANGGATAGCACTTGGAGTTTTCTAAAAAATAAAGATGTTTACGATCAAAATGCACGATCGGACTATTTTTATGGTGAAAATGATTGGACAACTAGCGATGGTTACAATCCATCTTTTCCGATAATTTTTAGGGATATTCAAATCGATCGATTATTAAATCTTTTTTATGTCACACCTTTTGGAGATCGANCNTTGTTAGAGCTAAGCAATTTAGCCATAAAAAAATACAAATTAGGAAAAGATGACAACACAGACATTTTGTTTATTGGGTTGTCCGCTGCCGATGGGGTTGGTCATTCATTTGGCCCCTATTCACAAGAGCAGTTAGATAATCTACTGAGACTGGATAAAAATCTAGGTCACTTTATTGAGGATATTGACCAAAAAATTGGAAATANCAATGTTCTTTATGTCCTTACCAGTGATCATGGTGTCATTGAGCTTCCTGAATATTTAAAAGAAAAGGGCTTTGCTTCTGGAAGAATCTCCTCAGCTGTTAGAGACTCAATAATTGCCAAAACTTTGATCAAAATTGATTCTGATTATGGTGAAAATAAGGTCAATCGGTATGGTTATGGTTTTTATTATGATGATTCTATTCAAAAAAAAGATCGCAACAAAATTAGCCAGTTGATAAAAAAAGAAATGATTAAAATACCAGGCATTGGAATAGTTTTGACTAAAAATGAAATTATCTCTTCCAATGATGATAAGATTAATTTGAGAATGAAAAATATGATTCACCCAATTAAGAGTCCAGATGTTATAATGATTCCAAAGAGATTTTGGTCAACCAGAAGCCAAGCTGGGGCTTCACATGGTACGCCTTATGATTACGATTCTCATATACCTTTTTTTATTTCATCAAAAGGTTTAAAAAAAATCTCAATTGAAAAAAGAATCAGTTCGGTTGATATTGCTCCTACAATTTCTAATATAATTAAAGTTATGGTTCCAGATGAAGTAAATGGTAAAAGTGTTAAAATATTTTACAAAGATTAAAATTGATATTTTTATCAAAAATTTTATTGAACTAAGTTCAATCATTCAAATTATATCAAATCAAAGGATTACATATGTCAGAAAATCTAAAACACTTTAGTACAGACGATTTTGAAGCTGAGGTTTTAAAATCCGATATCCCAGTTTTAGTTGATTTTTGGGCTGAGTGGTGTGGACCATGTAGAGCTATAGGTCCAATCGTAGATGAATTAGCTACCGAATATTTAGGTAAGGCTAAAATTGGAAAGTTAAATGTTGATACAGATAATCAGGTAGCAGCGCAATATGGAGTAAGAAGTATTCCCGCGTTACTAATTTTCAAAGATGGATCAGTTGCAAATCAAATAGTTGGAGCTGTTCCCAAAGAAAAAATAACTGAAATATTAGACTCAGTTATATAATTTTTTAAAAAACAAAAGAATGAATCGAAAGGTTATAATAATAGGTTCAGGGCCTGCGGGCCTAACAGCGGCATTATATGCTGCAAGAGCAAATCTTGAACCATTAGTTTTTGAGGGTAATCAGCCAGGCGGTCAATTAACAATCACTACTGATGTTGAAAATTATCCCGGTTTTCCATCTGGAATTATGGGTCCAGAATTAATGGAGAATTTTCGCGAACAAGCAAANAGGTTTGGTGCAGAATGCCACTTTAAACATGTCACTAAAGTTGATCTAAATAATAGACCTTTTAAAGTTTGGGTTGGTAAAGATGAATATTCTTCTGATACCATTATAATTGCAACCGGAGCTTCGGCAAAAATGCTAGGACTAGAAAAAGAAAATGAATTAATGGGTTTTGGCGTNTCAGCTTGCGCAACTTGCGATGGTTTTTTTTACAAAGATAAAAAGGTACTGGTAGTTGGTGGTGGTGATACCGCAATGGAAGAAGCAACTTACTTAACAAAGTTTGCGTCCGAGGTTGTTATTATTCATCGCAGAGATGCATTTAGAGCATCTAAGGTGATGGTTGATAGAGTAATGAAAAATTCAAAGGTCAGAATTATTTGGGATGTTGTGATGAAAGATATTGAAGGAACGANNCAGAGTGGCGTCAAATCCGTTATCTTGGAAAATCAAAAAACAAAGAAAAGATTTAACGAAGATTGCGATGGCGTTTTTCTTGCTATTGGNCANAAACCAAATACCGACCTTTTNAAAGATCAATTAGATACTAATGAAAATGGTTATTTATTAACAAATAGTGGTACAAAAACAAATATTGATGGTGTATATGCATGTGGCGATGTTCAAGATCATGTTTACAGACAAGCAATTACTGCAGCAGGATCAGGCTGTATGTCTGCTATCGATGTAGAGCGCTATTTAGAGAATCTTTAAATATTATAACTTTCATTCACTCTAATTAGGAGTGTAATTGAAATGAGCACAAATCAAGATGCATTGTATGATATTACTCGTGTAAATGTTGATATCTCAAATGAAAATATTCTCAATGTAAAAAAATTGAAATTTCACAAAGGTGCAATTTATGGCGTTGTAGGCCCAGCAGGTTCTGGAAAAACGACAATGTTAAAACTTCTATCAGGTTTGATCAAAGAAAGCTCGGGACAGGTAAAATATGATAACTCTTTTTTTGAAACAAACTGGATGGGCAAAGTTATTTTAAATTCAGAAATTAAATTTGTTGATTTATTAAAAAATGATTTTGGTAAAAGTATACCGTCAAAAATAAAGAATAATAAATCCAAAGATATCTTTTCTTATTATTCAAAAAAAATGAATTTGAATAGATTGTTAAAGAATAAACCATCAGAATTATCTAAAGGAGAGCTTGCATTTGCAAACCTTTCATTGGCATTGGAAGGCGATCCAAGAGTTTTAATAATTGATGATTATGGTATTTATTTTGACAATAATACTGAAATAAATTTTAGAAAAAAAATTCAAGTAATGAATAAAAATTTTGGTACTACTATTATNTTATCATCTATTAATGATAAGATTTTAAAATTATTTACCTCAGTAAATATCTATCTTGAGAATGGCTATGTTAGCAAAATAAGAGCAGGTTCTAATAACAGACCAGCAANCTATAAATATAAAACAAATCGAAAAAAATATAAAAAAAAGTAGAAGTCGCAGTTGATTAAAAGGAANCTAGAATGTTATTAGAATCTTTTTCAAAAAAGAATTTCTTAGTTATTGGAGATGTTATGCTTGATACATATGTGTTTGGCACAATTAATAGAATCTCACCAGAAGCTCCAGTACCTGTTGTGGAGACTTTAGATGTTCAAAATAAGCTCGGTGGTGCTGCAAATGTTGCATTGAATTTAACATCTTTAGGTGCAAGNGTGATGCTGGCTGGCGTACTTGGCAATGATGACGAAGGTAAGAAAATTGAAGATCTATTAAAAAGTAATAATATTGAGCTTGTTAATTTCTCAAGTTCAACNAATAGACCATCAACACAAAAACTAAGAATTATTGCGGACGGTCATCAAGTAATGAGNNTTGACAATGAAAAAACAGATAANATCAGTATTTCAAACTCAGAAAAATTAATCAGTAGATTAAAAGAAATATTAACGAATATTGATGGTGTAATATTNCAAGATTACAATAAAGGTGTACTTAATAAATTAAACATTGAAAATATTATTGGTATTTGCAATTTTTTCAATACTCCTGTTTATGTTGACCCCAAGAATAAAAATTTTTTTCAATATAAAAACACGAGATTAATAAAGCCTAATCTTTCTGAGTTCTGCGCTGCCACGAATCAAGAAAAACTAACCAAAGAATTTGCTTTTGATTTGATCAAAAAACTAGACTGNGAAATCTTACTTATCACNAAAGGCTCTGATGGTATATCGCTCTTTGATAAATCAAATCATTTTCAATCACCTACTTATGCTAGAAAAATTCACGATGTATCAGGGGCTGGCGATACAGTAATTGCAACTTTTGCTTTATGCGATGTATGTAACGTNGATTANAAAATTTCAGCGGAAATTGCAAATCAAGCTGCNGGTATAGTTTGTGAAGAGGTAGGNGTAGTNCCTGTTTCTAAAAATTCTTTTAAGGATATCATTGGCAAGTTTAATCTGTAAAATTTTCATAATATTTTATTNTTCTTTCTTGTNTTCNCAGCCTGAAAATAAATTTTCTACATTCGATTGGGTTCAATATTCATCCCCGGGAAATATTAATTCAATNTCNTTTAGCAATTACTTCGCATACTTCGGAACTGACAATTCAGGGATAATAAGATATGATTACATTCAGNGAAAATTTGATTATCCNATTGCAATGCCGCAGGGATTAAAAAGNAACCAAGTTTTTTTAGTCCATGTGTTAGAAAATGGCACTCTATACGCTCTAACCTCTTTTGGTTTAGAAATAAGTTTTGATGGAATGGGTGCATGGAGAAGTGTACCAATATTTCAAATGGGTTTGAGTAATAGATCTAGATTTATATCTATGGGTTCTTCGGATGATTATCTATGGATAAAAACGTCTAACTCTCTATTTAAATTTGATTTATTTGATGGAAGGCTAATTGAAAAAGTGAATTTTATTCAAGAANATACCAGATGGAGTTCATCTGCCTTTACAATAAAAGATTTTAATGAATTATCTTNTTATTACTCNATNGTAGATGGCTGGATGTTTGATGGATTGGGTTTGATAAATTCAAATGGTAAACGTTATCAAATTATATCAATTGCTGACGACTTAANNGGAAATGTTTGGATCGGTTGTTCGAATGGATTATTTTTTCATTCCAACAAGACAATGCGTTTATTTACCCCTGTAAAATATAAATTTGCNACAAATGAAATTAATGCACTAGGTTCTCACAATGAAATATGGATGGCCGGTGGTAATAATTTCAACAATGAAGGAATTACAAAATTCAATCCTANNACATATTCGCTTAAAGATTATATTTTCGATGATATCATGAATNTTAGCAAANTTTCTATAAATTCAATTTTTGTNGATGAAGAGGATGTCTGGTTTGGAGGGGATGGTCTAATTTTTTTTGATAAAAAAGATGATGCTTGGCTTGATAAAAGCCATAAGCTATATGGAAACATATTAATTAATAAAATCTCAAAAATAGATAACAATNTATGGATAGGCACTAGAGATGGTTTATTTATTTATGATCAAACGAATGATAATTTTTTGAATAATTTTGCAGTAGAAGCATTACAAGGCTTGAATATTTCAGACTTCTACTTTATGGAAAATATTTTAATTACTATATCAAATATTGGAATTTCAATCCTTGATACTAAAAACAACAAATTTTATGCAGGTCATAAATTTGGATACAAAGATAAAAATTTTATTTATCCAATAGACTTTAGTTCATTTACAGACATTGCATACAACAATGATAAAGTTTATGTCTTAAACCGTGAAGGTATAATATCNTTTGATTTGCAAGAAAGAAAATGGTCAAATGTTCTAGATGCTACGCTTTATAATGGTAAGAGTGCTAACGCTTTAGCAGTGAAAAATAATATCTTTTTTATATCAACTTTAGACGGTATTTACAAATATGACAAAATTTCCAATTTATCTGAATTTTATTCATATGACTTTATTAAAAATACNAATGATGTGTATATTTATGATGATTTTGTCTTCTTTGGAACAAGAAATGGTTTGATTTCGTTTAGATACAATAAAAGGTAAAAATGACTAAATTTTTTCTAATAGCACTTTCTATATTTTCACTTTTTGCNCAAACAATGCGATCGCCNATGGATCGCAAAAAAGAAATCATTCGTGATTTCAATTTTAGNAATTATGTTATTTNTGATNAAGGTAGTGATTCATTAAAANTCTTGTCTTATGTTTCTNTACCCAATGNCTCTCTTCAATTCTTGAAAGAAAATGATAACTTTATTAGTAATTATGAAGTAACTATAACTTTGAAAAATGACGACAATGAGCTTGTCGGTAGAAAGAATTGGTCTAACAAAATTTTAACTAATTCTTATTTAGAATCAATTTCAAAAGAAATAAACACACTACATTTTCATGAATTCAAAATACCTTTTGGTAAATATTCTATCACTTCAGAACTTGCTGATATTGAAACCAGAGATAGCAAAATCAAGCTTAAGAAGATCGAACTTGACACTAAATCTAAAATTGAAATTTATTCTATGTTTATCATTGACAGTCTTGATGGCTTATGGGGTTTGAATCAAAACGAAATACCATTATTTAATAATATTGTTCCGAACCAATCGGACTTTATACCTTTTTTTATTTCAGGTAAAATTGAGCCTGGAAATTTTAATTTAGAAATTTCAATTACAAACACTGGTAGAGATAAAATTTGGGATAATTCGATTGATATCAATTCTAAAGACAATTCGTTTGTAAAAAGAATTTTATTACCCAAAGATGTGCTATCATCAGGCCTCAGAAAAATGATAACTGTAAATATTTCACAAAATAAATCAAAAGATAAGAAAACTTTGATTTTTGCTTCCAAAAGNGCTGGTATTGCGAGCTCAATTGGTAGCATGGATCAAGCAATTGCTAGCATGAGGTATATTCTTCAAGACAAAGAATGGAAAGATTTNAAAAAGGCAAATAAAGATGAAAGAGAATTAATATTTCTTGATTANTGGTCAAAAAAAGATCCCACCCCTTCGACCAAAGAAAATGAACTTCAAAATGANTATTTTAANAGAGTNGAATTNGCTAATTCNAATTTTAAAGGCTANAANGAAGGNTGGGANTCTCAAATGGGNATGATNTATATNTTATTTGGTNGNCCAGANGANGTNGAAGANTATAATGANCCNATNGGNAGATATTATCAACAAAGATGGCACTATTACAAAGTTAACAAGTTTTTTGACTTTGTTGACGAAAACGGTTTTGGGCAATATAAGCTCACAACACCATTTTTTCACGGTCAGGTTTGGTAAAAGTTAATGAAGCTCTCTGAAAAAGAATTAAAAGAGCTCANGCATTTACTAGAAAACACAAATCTCAGTGGATATCCCAATTTATTAGATTTCAAGAAAAAAATTAGCTCAATTGATAAAGTTGAGCTNTTTATTGATGGCTCTGCTGATCTACAGTCAAAAACTGCTGGTATAGGCGGTGTTATCTTCATNAATCAAGAAAAATTTAAATTNTTTTCAGAGTACATGCATGACTCAACGAACAATGAAGCTGAATATGAATCCTTGATCTTTGGTATTGAAATGNTAATTGAAAACAAATTATTTAATGCAAATATTTTCTCAGATAGTCAATTAGTTGTTAATCAGGTTAATGGTATTTATAAAATTAAAAATGATAGAATGAAACTTTTACATCAAAGAGCAACAAATTTACTAAGCTCTTTNAATGATTGGACATTTGATTATATTCCAAGAGAAAAAAATGCTATAGCTGATAAGTATGCCAATCTAGGCAGAAGAAAAAGCAATTAGTTTATAAATAAATATTCCAATTCAATCTTTTGATTTAACTTACACGTGTTTAATATCCATTAAGTATGATTGATGCATGAATTTTTTAGAAAAATTAAAAAACCCTTTTAGTTGGATTTCAGGTGATGTGGCCATTGATTTAGGCACTGCCAATACCCTAGTATANATAAAAGGTAAAGGTGTCATGATTAACGAGCCATCAATAGTTGCTAAATCTGTCCATGACGACAAAATCATCGCTGTAGGCTATGATGCTAAAGCTATGGTTGGTAGAACACATAGAGAAATTGAAACCGTTCGCCCATTAAGGGACGGTGTTATTGCAGATTTTAATATGACTGATGGGTTGTTGCAGGGATTTATAAATAAAATAAATATGAATAGACTTTCCAGGCCAAGAATGGTTATTTGTGTCCCCTCAGGTGTAACTGAGGTAGAGCGTAGAGCAGTAAGAGATTCTGGTGAAAGAGCAAATGCGAGAGAAGTTTTTTTAATCGAAGAACCTGTAGCAGCTGCCATAGGTATTGGAATCGATATTTCTAAAGCAATTGGAAATATTATCATTGATATTGGAGGAGGTACAACTGAAATTGCAGTTATTGCCTTGAACGGCGTCGTTACCAAAGAGGCTATTAGGGTTGCTGGTGATGAAATGGATCAAGCCATCATTCAGTGGTTTAGAAATGAGCACAAACTAGAGGTCGGTTTTTCGACAGCTGAGTCAATTAAAAAATCTGTTGGTTCAGCTATGAGAATTAAAAGTGAAATGATTGAAGTAAAAGGAAGAGATCTAGTTTCAGGCATACCTAAAACAATCGAGGTATCTTCTGATGAGATTAGACAGGCTTTAAAAGATCCAATTAATTCTATTGTTGATGCNGTTAAAAGAGCGCTTGAAAGAACGCCTCCAGAATTATCTGCTGATATTCTCGACAGGGGTATAATAATGACGGGAGGAGGTAGTATGCTGAAGGGAATAGATCAGCTAATTCGAGAGAGAACTAATGTTCCTGTAAATATTGCTGAAGATCCATTATTATCAGTTGTTAGAGGAACTGGAAAAGTATTAGAAGATGTAAAAAAATATGAGTCTGTATTGATATAGAAATTTAATGAAAGACATATACACATTAATTATCCGCAATAAAGATCACTTATTGTATTTTTTTGTGTTTTTTTTATCGCTGTCTCTATTATTTAACAACGAATCACCCAATATCTTGCTTATAAGAGCAAAAGCCAATGACAGATTTTCAAAGCTTTATTCCCCCATCGTTTGGTACAAAAACAATATCAATCTTCAAAATGAAATAAACTTTCTTCGAGAAAAAAATATTCAACTATCTTTACAAGTTGATGACTTATTGCAATCAGGTCTGCAAAATGAATATCTTAATGAACTTCTTAATTTCAAAGAAGAAAGCATATATAATATTCGAACTGCAAAAGTTATAAATCTTGGCCCGGGGCCAATATTTTCTTCTTTAACCATTGACCTTGGTAGTAACGATGGCATAAAAAAAAATCTCCCTATTATAACTACAAATGGAGTTGTTGGTAAAACTATATTTATCAATGAAGAAACATCTCTTGTTCAAACCATTAATGATGTTAATTTTAGATTATCTGTTAAGATATTGCCTTCAGAAGCAACTGGAATTATGAGATTTTANGATAATGATGTTTTTGAAATTAGNGAAATCCAAAAAAATGCAAATATCAATATTGGAGATANAGTTGTGACATCTGGTTTTAGTAAAATATANCCAGAAGGNTTAAATGCTGGAGTTGTTANAGAAATTATNGANGANCGAGGTAGTTTTCAAAAAGTTGCCAGATCNAAAAATCNATNNNGTGAAAATTATAATTTGTATGTTTTTGTTGTTCAAGAGCAGAATTAAATGTTTAAAATTTTTNTATTTTCGTTATTAGTTGTTCTTTTTCAACTTGTTTCATCAGAACTGTTAGCCATAAATCAAATCTCACCAGATTTTCTTTTGATATTTGTTTTGTACACAACATTAATACTTGGAAGATTTAAAGGAATTCTTATTGCTTTCACATTAGGATTTATTTCTGATTTATCTGGAGTAGGTTCTTATTTTGGATTGCATTCTCTTCTTCTATCAACTGCATCTTACGCCATATCTTTTTTAATTGGAAGGTATGAAAAAATGCTTCCGTATATTTTTTATTTTTATTGGATTGTAATAATTTTGATTTATTTTTTCATTATGGCATATTTTAGATTTCAAGTTCTTTTTTTGTCTAATTTTACAGGTTACCTATTCCAAAGTATATATCTTTTCCTTTATACCTTTACGTTTGTTTTTATTTTGCAATTTTTCTACTCTATTGAACAGGCTTCTCATGCTCAAGACTCCTAATAATATTCCAAAACATCGTTTTTATATTTTAGTATCAATTGTTTTCTTTNTAAACTTTATTTTGCTATGGAGATTTTTTCAGCTNCAGGTTCTTAATTTTGATTTTTATGAACAAAGAGCTAAAAGCAATTATATTAGAGCGACATCTATACCATCCTCAAGAGGTCTAATTCTTGATAGACATAAAAAAATCATTGTTGATAATTACCCAACCTATATTCTTTACAGTATAGGCGCAGAGGTAAAAGATAAAAATAAAAATTTTGAAATTATAAATGAAGTTACTGGTTTAAGCNTTGAACAATTAAACAAAAATCATAATAATTANTATAGAAATAAATTTATCCCTACAAGACTNGCNAAAGATTTAAATATTACTCAATTGAGCAGNNTGGAGGAGCAGAAAAATGAATTAAATGGAATAATATATAAGCAATACCCNGAAAGAATATATAGTTCAAATATTAGAGCNTCTCATATTTTAGGTTATTTAAAACAAGTTGATAAAAATATTATTACTAANGATGAAGAACATAATTATGAATTCGATGATTTAGTTGGTTGGTCTGGAATAGAGAAAAAGTATGAAAAAACACTAAGAGGCTCAAAAGGGGTCTCTTATTTTCAAGTTGACGCTTTTGGTAGAGAATCTGGAAGAATAGATGGTACAAACGATATTTTGCCTGNTCCAGGATCAGACATCGTAACAACAATAGATTTNGATCTACAGAAATTCATTGAGAATAAATTGGATGGATTGAAAGGNGTAGTGATTGTTTCCAATCCAGAAAGTGGAGAGATTTTAGCAATGATTAGNTNTCCAGATTATGANCCATCACTTTTCAGNGGATTTGTCTCNANTAAAGATTGGAAATCTTTAATAGAAAATANAGACCGACCATTATTGAATAGAGCNACAAACGGCACATATCCTCCAGGATCAATTTTTAAAATGGTTGTGGCTATAGAGCTTTTAGAAAGAAACTTGATTGATGTAAATTGGCAAGTTCTTTGTAATGGTGAATATGAATTTTTTGAAAGCACACACAAGTGCACTGGAAGTCATGGGTACGTAAACTTAAACGATGCTATGACCATGTCATGCAATATATTTTTTTATGAAGCAGTACAAAAAATTAGACTGGATAATTTAGCTAAAAGATCAAAAGCCCTTTTTCACGGACTTCCAACCGGGATAGACCTTCCCAATGAAATGAAAGGAAGGGTTCCAGATAGAGCTTATATGAATAAACTCTATGGAACGGACGGTTGGTCGACTGGTGCATTACTAAATATATCTATTGGTCAAGGCGAGGTTCTTGTTACACCGGTACAAATGATTGCTTATATTAATACAATAGCAACCTATGGAAATTACAATCCTATTTATATTGTAAAAAATGAGGACAGATCTGCTATTTCAACCTCGATAAGTAAATTAACATGGAAAAAAATAAATAATTACATGAGAAATGTAATTATAGATCAAAATGGCACAGGGAGGTTATCAGACCCAAGAATATCAAATCTTTCAATTTATGGCAAAACGGGCACAGCTGAAAACCCTCATGGTGAACCTCATGCTTGGTTCATTGGCTATTCAGATAATTTAAAGCAAAAAAATTCTGTGGTTGTCCTTATTGAAAACGGTGGAAGCGGTGGTAAAATAGCATCTCCGTTAGCGAGAGATATTTTTCGTTTTTTAAACAATAAAAATAAAGAAAAAAGCTAAATGATAGATTTTTATCTCTCTAAAATCAAATCATCTCCACTTGGTATTTTGTGGATTGTTTTTTCCTTGATTTTGATTGGTTTAATATCACTTAATAGTATCAGTGTTATTGATTCTCAAAGCTCATCAGGCGCTTTTAAAAAACAACTCATCTTTATAATACCGTCTCTAATATTAATGTTGGGCAGTCTGCTTTTATCAAAAAAATTCATTCATGAAAGAATATATTACATCTACATTTTTTCAATAGCCTTTGTTTCATTTCCCTTTCTTGGAAATGAGGTGCAGGGAACATATAGATGGATTGATTTGGGTTTGCCCTTCAATATTCAGCCTTCCGAATCTGTAAAGTGGATCGCAATTATTGCTTTAGCAAGATTTTTATCAGATAGAGATAAGCATATAACTAATTTTTCTACAATTATTTATTCATTACCACTGCTATTAATACCTTCAATAATAGTTTTCAACCAACCTGACCTAGGAACTGCTTCTGTTTTGCTCTCCCCTATAATTCCTATGCTCTATTGGGCAGGCGCTAAACCTTATCATTTATTTTTAATTATTGCACCATTTTTAAGCATATTATCAGCATCAAATGTTCTTATCTTTACTGTTTGGATAGCGATAATGGCTTTAGTGATTTTTGCTTTAAGAAAACATGGCTGGCACGGAATTGCTATATTTTTTATCAACATTTTTTTAGGGTTGATATTCCCTCTAGTGTGGAATTCTCTAAGAGATTATCAAAAAAATAGAGTCTTAACATTTATAAACCCTGAGTTAGATCCACTTGGTGCTGGTTATCAGATAATTCAAAGCAAAACCGCTCTTGGTTCTGGTGGTTTGTGGGGGAAAGGATGGGGTGAGGGCACACAAACCCAACTTAAATTTCTTCCTGTTCAAGAATCAGATTTTATTGTTAGCGTTATTGGTGAAGAGCTTGGTTTTGTAGCCTTATTTGTGATGATTTTTTTGTTTAGTATTTTCATGTACCGAATTTTAAGCCTATCATATAATGCCTCAGATAAGTTTTCAGGCTTAATCTTGATTGGCATATCATCAATATTTTTATCCCATATCTTTGTTAACTGCGCAATGGTTTCAGGCATGATGCCAGTAAAAGGCTTGCCATTACCATTTATTTCGTATGGAGGTTCATTTTTAATTTCTTGCTTTATCATGGTTGGTTTAATTTTAAATTTTGGACGAGAGCAGAGCTATTAAAAATTGAATAGCTCAAATAATAATTTATTGTTAAATTTATTTCATCCTATCATGCATTTTATGAAAATAAGCAAAAAACTATTATTTATATGTTCTTTATTTTTATTACAGGAGTTTATTTTTTCTCAATCCAATTCATTGGCAAGAGAAATAAGAAATATTAATGATAAAATCGCTAATCAATCTATTAAAACCGATTCTCTTGAAGCACAGATAAGCCTTTTACTTCCTGAACTGCAAAATGCTCTAAAAGCAAATTTAAAAGCCAAAGAACAAACAGATTCTGTAGCCATTGTTCTCATAAATAGGATAAACACTATTCAGAACAAAATGAGATTAATTGAAGACAAAGCAGCATATATTGATAGTGTAAACTTTGAAATACTAGCTCAATTAGTAATGATTGAAAATAAAATTGTAACCTTGACAAATAGCTTTACCGAAATATATACTTTAAAAAACACGAAGTCCTCTACATCAAGTCCATCTTCTATTAGCCCAGAACAATATAAAAAAAACTATATCGACGCTCTATCTTTTTATCAAAATGGAGAATATGACAAAGCTGTAACCCTTTTTTCTAAACTGGTACAGACTGATCCATCAAATGATCTAGCTGACAACAGCCAATATTGGTTAGCTGAATGTTACTATACAATGAAAAATTATAAAAGAGCAGTAAGTGAATTCACAAAAGTTTTTAGTTTTCCCGCAACGGATAAAGATGATGATGCTCAATTGAAACTCGGACACTGCTATAGAAGCATGGGAAATACAAAAAAAGCAATAGAGGAATATCAGCGCCTAGTTGACTATTTTCCTGGATCAGAATTTTACAATAAAGCTTTAGAATCTATAAAGCAGCTTAATATTTAAAAAATGTCTTTGAAACTATTTTATTTAACAGCAGAAATATCTCCATTTGCTAACACTTCTCATTTAGCCGATTACTCGGTTAAAGTTCCATTAGCTTTACAAGAGTTAGGGCATGATATAAGGACAATAATTCCAAAATATGGTTTTGTCAGTGAGAGAAAATATATCCTAAGAGAGGTAATAAGATTAAGAGAAATTCCTTTTGAGTTTGATGATGAAGAAGTCTTTACATCAGCCAAAAGCGCTTTTATTCCAAAAACAAGGGTCCAAGTCTATTTTTTAGAAAATGACTCAAGGTTTAAAACATTGTCAAATTTATTATATAAATCAAAAAACGGTCGAATTATTCCTGATAATCCTGAACGTTTTGCGTATTTTTCTAAGGCCTCTCTTGCAACTCTTCCTCACCTATTTTGGAAGCCGGACATATTAATTTGTAACGACTGGCAAACAGCAATGACGCCAATGATATATAAGCAATTATATGATTCCAAAGAATTTTATGATAATATCAAAACAGTTCTTACCATACACTCAATTGATGAATATGTTAATTTTAATCGAAAAGCTTTTGAATTAGCTGGAGTGAGTTTACCAGCATCCGTAAAAAGTGATAATATTAACATTTATGAGTTGGTTGCTCCATTTGCAGATCTTATTATTACTATTGATACACCTGAATCAAACACTTATGATGATTTTATGAAAATAAAAGGAATGAGTTCCTTGAAAAACAACATAATTAAGGCTAATATTGAAGATTTAGACAATCCTAACTACAACTCAATATCTGATATTATCAATGAGAATCTTTTAAAAAAGTTTAAATAGTTTTTCTACATCAATGCTTAGATTCTTTTTTTGTATTTTTTATTTCCTCTTTTTTATTTCCATATATTCTTGTGAAGAAAACCCTATTATTGTAGAAAATGAAAATTTACCTCTGAATTTGGATACTTTATCCTTTAATGTCACAAAAACCATTAATTATAAAGTCGAACCTGCATTCGGTAACCTAGATACTCTTTTCTTTGGAGAATATGAAGGGTTTAAATTTCATTATAGCCTTATAGGTTTTGATACTTTATCAGAGGATAGTGATCATTCTTATAATTTATATAAGGATTCTTTAATAGTTGATAGCGCTGAAATATCTTTAAAAAGTTTTTCAGATACCTTGATTTCAAACCAAAAGTTTAATCTACGATATTTCCCTAATTTTAGTGATTCAGTATTCAATGAGAGCGAGGCAAGCTTTAAAAATTTCACCAATTACTCATCTTCATCAATTCTCTCTTCATCTTCAATGATGGTAGATTCATCAGACACCACTGTAATGCTTAAATTTGTCGTTGATACTGAGGATATTGAAAAAATAACAGGTACAAACATTGATAATTTTAATATGTCCTTTATTGTAGAAACTTCTGACAAAATCGAAGGTTCTTTAAAGTTTCATAGTTCAGAAACAATTTCAGGTTATTATCCCAGAATGAAAGTCTTTTATAAAAATTCTAAAAATGATACGATAAACTTTCAAAAGTCATTTCGTTCTTACGATGATATAACAATAATTGAACAACCAGCTGTCAAACAAAGTGACACGGCAAATATTTCTCTCGGTTATGCCAAAGGGCTCAAGTCATTAGTCTATGTAGAACTGGACGACTTTAGACTTCCTGATAGAGGAATTTTGAAGAAAGCTGAATTAATACTTAACAACGTTGATTTAGATTCAAGCTCAACTTTTACAATCGATTCTTACCCTATTGAATCGACAGGAGATTATGATGTTTTTAATGAGTATAATGACGACCCTTATGGAGTTAATTTTACTTTTATGACAACATCAAACACTGTAAATGGTGAAGTTAAATTAAACCACCGAAGCGCTTTGAGAGAAATATCAAAGGGATCAAGAGTAAATTACGGCTTTAAAGTTGAATCTAGCCCTGTTAACAACTTATTTAAATCCACAAGTTTCCATAGTTTAAATAGCAAAGATTTGTTTCCAGTTATGAGAGTTATCTATGCAATTCCTTAATAAAATAACAGTTTTATTCTTGTTGCTATTGAGCTTTACAATATCTCAATCTATAGAAAGTGCTTACGGGTTAGGTTTAAACAAAACGTCTTTGCATACATCAACAATTGGTAGTGGTGGCGCAGGTCTCATACCCACCTTTCATCAAGGAGCCTCAATTGACAATGTTTCATCATGGCCAAACCTAGGTTCAACATTTATTTCCGTTTCCTATGAATCACAATCATCTAATTATAAAGAAAGTGTTAAGAGTTCTATCTATTCAGGGATCTCAGGCTTGCAATTCATTGCCCCTTTTAAAGATCGTTTTGCTTTAGGTATATCTATAAAACCTGCTAATACAGTTAATACTAGACTTATGACTGATACTGTAAGTATTTCTTACAATAATATTCCTCTTAAATCAAGTAAATTTTTCTCAGCTGGGGGTGGAATCATAAAGGGGTCTTTTGGCATTTCTATGCCTTTGAGTCAGAGATTTGGCATTGGAATATCAATTAACAATTATTTTGGTTCGAGCAGAGATGAGCAATCTTTATATATTGAGCCATATAATTACAGATTATTTAATATACGGAGTTTTGAAGGGTTAACATATTCCATTGATATGAGTGGAAATATTTTTTCAAATCAAGGACGAAATCTAACATTATTTTCTAAAATACTTTTTGCCCCAAAACCTATAAATGCAATATTATATACTTTTGACATGTATGAAGATAGAAACAACAATTTTGCTTTTGATGCAGCTGACTATCCAAACGAATTAGATGTTGATACAACCTCAATTAATGATATTTATTCCCCTTTTGAGCTAGGTCTTGGCTTTACTTATAATTTTAATGAATTTCTGTATGCCTTTTCAGAATATCAAAGTTTTAAAGATTTTGGGAACAATCTTAACCTTAATTCTATTTTTAAAGATAAGATTAATAATCACAATCAATTAAGTATGGGTTTTTTAAGGTTTGGCAATCCAAATTCTAACTCTTGGCAAGATCAATTGATATTAAGATTTGGTATCAATCAAACTAAGTACCAATATTATTTATCTCAATCTTACGTAATTGAGAATAGTATTTCATTTGGTTTTGGATTTAAATTTGGTTTGATTGGTAATCAAATAGATTTGTCCTACAGATTTGGGAATAGAGAAGGATTAAATAAAAAAGAAACAATTCAAAACCTTAATATTTCAATTTCGATAGGAGATATTTGGTTTTTAAAAAGGAGAAACTAATGCAGAGCAAACTATTTGAGAAAATTTCATTGATTGGAGTTATCTCTATTTTATTGACAATGTGTGCCCCACCTCAAGCTTCACCTGATGAGCTGGCTGCTATTGAGAGAGCAAAAAGAGATTCTGTCAAGCAAGTTCGTTGCCCTAGATTAATGAGTACCGCTGCAGAATTTTATAAAAATAGAGACTGGGAATCCACTGTCAGAGTTTATGGTGAATTAACTGATATAGGTTGCGATGAAGATGATCCATCCGAGGTTTACTTATACTATGCTATAGCTTTTGAATACTTGGGAAAATATGATAGTTCTGAGTATGTTATTTTGAAGGGTTTATCTTATCTCCCTGATAATATTGCATTAAGAAAAAGGCTTGCCTTTTCATATGAAAAACAAGGCAAAGTTGATATGCAGATGAATGAATTGGATAGACTATCTGTTCTTGCTCCGGAAGATATAAAAATTAAAACTGATTTAGCAAAACTATATCAAAGCCAAAACCTTTTTGATGACCAAATTGCTGTTTTAAGAGATTTATTGGAGATAGATACAAACAATGAAGGCGCTCAAAGCGATTTAGCCCAAGCCTATGAAAAAAGTGGAAGAGACCCTCTGGATGTATACAGAAACAGATTTGAGAACAACCCATCTAACATAAGTTATGGCCTTGATTATGCTGATAAATTAACTTCAGCTGATAGATTTAGAGACGCTGTTAATGTATTGAGAGAGGTTGCTGACTTAGATCCTTCTAGTAAAGTTGTTCTGAGAAAATTATCTCAAGCTTATGACTCCGCTGATAGACTTAACGATTCTGCTAAAACTCTTGAGAAGTTATTTAGGTT
This sequence comes from bacterium TMED144, assembly GCA_002170005.2. Classification (GTDB taxonomy): domain Bacteria; phylum Fidelibacterota; class Marinisomatia; order Marinisomatales; family TCS55; genus TMED144. The sequence continues at coordinate 65,745 of NHGT02000005.1, forward strand.
AGATCCAAGAGATTTTAGAATAGCAGTTAAGATATCTGAAGTTTATTTAGAGGATGAAAATTATAAATCATCTTTTGATTGGGCTGACAAAGCTGTGACTCTTTCTGGTGAAGGAGAGGCTTATGCAGCTAAAGGCAATTTATACTACAAGGCTTTTCAGGCTTGTCGCTCAGGTGAGCCATCAACTAATGACAGAATTATAGCATCATTGGCTTTTAGGCAGTTTGATAAAGCTGAAAAAAGAAACTTTACAAGATATGCTCGTTCAAAGACATGGCTTAGAGATAATGAAGTTTTATTTGAGAGGGCTCAATGGTTTATGATGGAAGATGATGTAAAGAACAAGGGATATGTCAAGACATCAGGTAGCTGTTATAGTTGGGTATCAGAAAGACTTGACAAGGATAAATCTTGGTAATATGAGTAAAAGTTTATCTTCAAATCATTTTAATCATCTTAAAAGAAATGATAGAGAAGTATACAATATTCTAATCAGAGAGCTTAACAGGGAGCATAACACCCTTGAGCTAATTGCTTCAGAAAACTTCGCTAGTTATGCCACCCTAGAAATGACAGGGAGTGTTTTAACAAACAAATATGCTGAAGGATATCCAGGTGCAAGATATTATGGCGGCTGTGAGCACGTTGATGAAGTCGAGAATTTAGCCATAGAGCGCGCTAAAGAGTTGTTTGGCTGTGAATATGTAAATGTTCAACCTCATTCAGGATCTCAAGCCAACATGGCTGTTTTTCTTACATTTCTTAATCAGAATGACACTATTCTGGGAATGGATCTTGCTCATGGCGGTCATTTGACACATGGCAGTAAGGTTAACTTTTCTGGCCAACTTTATAATGCTGCAGCTTATCAAGTTGATAAAGATACAGGCAAGGTTGATTTTAAAAGCTTAAAAAAAATGGCCAGAGAAATAAAGCCGAAAATCATAATTTGTGGGGCAAGTGCATATCCCAGAGAGGTTGAATTTTCAAATTTTAGAGAAATTGCAAATGATGTAGGAGCGTTTTTAATGGCTGATATCGCACATACCTCAGGCTTAGTTGCTGCTGGCATTCATCCATCTCCAATGCAGTACTGTGATGTAGTAACCTCAACCACTCATAAGACCTTAAGAGGGCCTCGAGGTGGTATTATAATGATGCCGAAAGATTTTGAAAATACTTGGGGCGCAATTGCTCCGAAGTCAGGAAGATTAAAAATGGTTTCTGAGCTATTGAATTCATCAGTCATGCCCGGTGTTCAAGGNGGTCCTTTAATGCATGNTATTGGAGCAAAAGCCGTNGCATTNAAAGAAGCNCTCTATCCTTCATTCAANCAATATGCTANGAACATTGTTTCAAACGCTAANTCCCTTGCTCAATNCTTAATTGAAAANGANTATAACTTAGTCACNGGGGGAACAGACACACATGTTATGTTGATCGACCTTACCAATAAANATATTTCTGGTAAACAAGCTGAAAAATCCTTAGAACTGGCAGGCATCAACCTTAATAAAAATATGGTTCCCTTTGACAAGAGAAGCCCTTTTGTTACCAGCGGTATACGAATTGGAACACCTGCTATCACTACACGAGGTATGGGCAATCAAGAGATGAGTATTATAGCCGATCTAATTGATAGGGTTATCTATAATCCTGATGATAAAAAAGTGATCAGCAAAGTTAAGAAAGAAGTTAATGACCTCTGCGATGCTTTTCCGATCTATGATGAATTTNATAATTAGAAATTCCTACTTTCAAAGCAAAAAAACACTTTTTCTACTAAATTTACTCTTTTTCCTTAGTTGCAGTCCTTCAGTTGTTGCTCTCAAGCATGCTCCAGATTTAACTGAAGAAGGATTTGGATTCTATATTTCAAGAATAGAGAGGAAAATTCATAATTCTCCTGACAATGTCAATCTTTTATTGAAAGCAAGCAAGTATATAACGATGCAAGGATTTGCTTTTCAAATTGAAAAAGCTAATCAATATAAATTTACAGATCTTGATAAAGCCTCCTCGTACTACAAAGAAGCTTTGGTTCTTTTTGAAAAAGCTATTGAGCATGGGACCATAGCATTTAATAAAAAATATGAAAATTTTGACAATTGGTTAATAAGTGAATCAAAAATGATATTACCATTTACTTCAGAGGATGTTGAAGGTCTTTATTGGCTTGGTGCGGCTTTTGCAGGAGCTATCTCATCAAGTGAAGCCTCTCCTGAATGGGTAATTAAAATTCCAAGGATCGGCGTATTATTTGATAAGGCTTTAGCCTTAGATCCAAATTGGCAAATGGGCAGTTTGTACTCTGCAATGATCTCGTATACAATGATACGTCATGACTTTAAAGGAAATCGAGAAGATACTGCCCGGATGTATTTTGAAAAAGCTGTTGAATTATCAGAAGGAAACGATCTGTCTCCATATGTGACATATGCAGAAAATGTTTCCATACTAAATCAAAATAAAAGGGAATTCACTAATCTCCTTTATAAAGCATTAAATATTGATATCAATAGCGATAAAGAATTACGTTTAACTAACTATATTAATTATAAAAGAGCGCAATGGCTTCTGGATAATATTGATGAATACTTTTACTAAAACCTTCATAAAATATATTTTCTTGGTAATATCATTATTGACGACGGATGTTGATGCTAAGAAAAAAATAACAATTAAAATGGCTACACTTGCTCCTCAAGGAACAGAATGGCATAGCATGCTTGTTGGAATGGGGCAAGAGTGGAAAAAAGCTACGAATGGAGAGGTTCGACTAAGAATTTATCCCGGTGGAGTTGTTGGCGATGAGCGAGATATGATACGGAAGATGCGTATTGGTCAAATACATGCAGGTGCCATAACGACTGAGGGNTTAAGTGAAATAAATCCTTATTTTAGTATTTTTTATGTCCCTGTTTTCTANCAATCNTATGATGATGTTGATTTTGTTAGGAATGAGTTAGAACCTGATTTGTACGAAAAAACAGAGGAAAATGGTTTCAAATTACTTACAATGGTTGATGTTGGTTGGGCATATTGGTTTTCGGTTGACCCTATCTATACACCTAAAGATCTTGAAAAAAATAAAATTTTCAGCTGGGCNGGTGATTATAAATCAGCACAGCTATACAAAAAGTTGAATTATAATCAAGTGCCAATGGCTATGACAGATGTATTATCAGGAATGCAGACTGGCTTAATTACTTGCATAGNATTGAATCCAATGTATGTCTTATCTCAGCAAGTCTTTGGCATAGCAGACAATATGTTAAATATGAAATGGGGAAATTTAACTGGAGGGATTGTGGTTGACCTCAAGACTTGGAATAGGATCGATAAAGANTATCAAGATAAAATGTTAGCAATAGCAAAAGAGCTTGGTAATAGCTTTCAAAAGAAAAACAGATTTGAAATGAATAAGCCCATAGAGATAATGAAAGAATACGGTTTAAAAGTAAATAGTCCCACTGAAGAGCAATTACAGACATGGAAAGANCTAGTTGAAGAAATGTTGCCTTANTTTAAAGGTTCANTNCTTGATGAACCGGTATATGATCGCTTTATCCAAATAAAAAACAAGATGGAAGTTCGTTAATAAAACTTGATAACTAGCAATCTAAAAAAACTCGAATTTTATTTTACTAATATAATCATAGNTCTTTTAATAAGTCTGCCTGTANTGGAAGTTNTTGCTCGTTTTTTTGGAACNACAGCTATTACTTCATCAAGAATGNTAGTTCANCATNTAACNTTATGGNTAGGTTTCTTNGGAGCTGTGCTTGCTTCCAGCNGGGGAAAGCTNCTNTCGNTATCNTCTTCAANTTTATTTGAGCCTGAGAGCAGTTTTAACATAAAACATTTTATTGCTAAAAGTACTTCCTTGATCGTTCTTATTTCCTTGTTTTGGGGATCTCTTCAGTTGGTAACTGTCGAATATCAATACCCCGTAAACATATCTCCTTTAATTTCACGATGGTTTGCTCAGTCTATCATGCCAATATCACTTATACTCATGTCGGTCATTTTATTTTTTAAGAGCTATAGTTCATTAAAGAATAGATTGGCTCTCTTGTTTTCAATTTTTTTATTTCTTTCAATTGTCTCAATTCCACAGGTTAGAGAGTCGTCAGTAACTTTATGGTTCAGTTTTTTTTCTATCATTTTTTCATTATTTTATGGTCTTCCAATTTTTTTGGGTCTTGGTGGAATAGCTGCTTTACTCTTTTGGTTTGACTGGACGCCTTTATCAGCAATTTCAGCAGAAACCTACCGGATCGTCGTTTCTCCAACTCTACCAACGATACCTCTTTTTACCATTGCCGGGTTTCTTCTTGCAGAAAGCAAATCCTCTATACGTCTTTTAAGCTTATTTCAAGCACTTTTCGGTTGGATACCTGGTGGAACGCCAATAGTTTTAGTTATTATATGTGGGTTCTTTACGGCGATTACTGGAGGTTCTGGCGTAACAATTTTAGCGTTGGGTGGATTATTGATGCCAATGCTTATTAAAGATGGTTTTTCTAAAGATTTTTCACTCGGATTAATAACAGTTTCAGGTTCAATAGGTCTTTTGTTTCCACCAAGCTTGCCTTTGATAATCTATGGAGTTACTGCAGGGGTATCAATTAAATCTATTTTTTTAGGAGGTATAATTCCAGGTTTGTTGATTCTTGTAATCGTTGCTTCGTGGGCAATTTTTTCTTCTAAAAGACAATCTGTAGCAGTTTATGGTTTCAAAATAAATACTATAAAATCTGCTTTGATAGAAAGCAAATGGGAAATAGCTATTCCATTTATAATTATGTTTGGTATTTTTGGTGGCTACATGACATTAGTAGAAACAGCTGCTATCTCAGCGATATATGTTTTTTTTATAACCGTTGTCATTTATAGAGATATTTCTTTTTCAAAAGTAGGAAATATTTTGATCGATTGCTGCGCTTTAATTGGAGGGGTTTTAATCATACTTGGGGTAGCAATGGGTTTAACAAGCTATATTATTGATGCTGAGGTACCAATGAGGCTTCTAGAGTGGGTAAAAGCAAATATATCCTCTAAATACATATTTTTAATCTTATTAAATGTGTTTTTGTTAATTGTCGGTTGTATGATGGATATTTTTTCTGCAACTATTATAGTCGTGCCACTTATTAAGCCGATTGCTGCATATTTTGGTATTGACCCTATACACCTTGCTATTATCTTTATTGCAAACTTAGAATTAGGATACCTAACACCTCCGGTTGGAATGAATCTATTTCTATCTGCATATCGTTTTGATGAAAGTATGAAATCTGTCTATANATCTACAATGCCATTTTATTTNGTAATGTTATTTTGCGTTATATTGATAACTTANTTTCCAATTTTGTCCACNTGGTTAGTAGGTTTCTAATATCTTGCATTGATNTACAAATAGAGCTAATTTATNTAATCAATNNCGGAGTGCTATATAAAAAATCGTTAACGNCTTAATTGTCTATAATTAAAAACACATTTTTTTTCTAATAAAGGTCTTATATGAAATATTTACTAAAATCTGTGTCGTTAGCACTGTTGTTACCAATCAGCTCTTTACTTAACGCACAAAGCGAGGCCGGATCGGTCTTTTTATTAATTTCTCCTGGCGCTAGAGCAGGCGGTATGGGAGAAGCTCAAGTTGCTGTAGCAAATGATGCTTACGCAAGTTACTGGAACCCAGCAGGCTTAGCATATCAAGAAGGTTCTGAGCTTGCCTTTATGCATGTTAATTGGTTACCNAATTTAGCAGATGACATGTATTATGAATTTCTTGGATATAGAAAGAGTTTTCCAAATCTTGGAACCATTGGTGGTCATTTAATTTATCTTAATCTTGGCGAGCAAGTAAGGATGGATGAATATGCCCAATACCAGGGCAAATTTACTTCTTATATGATGGCAGGTGCTATTTCTTATAGTCAAAAAATCAATGAAACNTCATCATTCGGTTTAAATGCAAAGCTCTCCTATCAGCACTTAGTTGAATTAGGCACGGGGTCTGAAAAAGGAAAAGGCACTTCTATAGATTTTGGATTTGATGTTGGTTATATGAAAAAAGGTTGGTTATTGCCAACCCTTGACCTTGGAATCACAATGACTAACATTGGACCGAAAGTATCATTTATCGATCCCGACCAGGCTGACCCCCAGCCAACCAATTTAACATTTGGCTTTGCCTATGAACTATTTAATAGTGAAGTCAATAGATTAAGCGTTGTTTATGATATGGATAAACTTCTTGTAGCATCTTATCCTGATATGGATTGGGATGGTGATGGAATCATNGGAGGTTTTGACAGCAATGGAAAAANTACTCTGAAAAACAATGATTANAATAGCGATGGNAAGAGAGAGACTGCTCATAAAGATCCTCTTTTTAAAGCAATCTTTACTTCTTGGGTAGATGATTGGTTATTAGGCGGTGATATCGATAAAGCACCTGCAGGGGAAGATGCTGATAGAAAAATAGGGGGATGGTCATGGGCTGGTGATGCAAATGGCAATAACAAACCCGATAAAGAAGAAATGGTCAATACCTCTTCAGAGCTTGGCGCATCATATGGCGATAGCGATTGGGGGATATATAATGAATGGGGTCAGAAAGAAGTTGGTTCAGCCGATGATCGCTCTCTAAGTAATGAATTAGATAAATTAGTTCATAATTTTGGACTTGAATATTGGTATTCTACTTACTTTGCATTACGCAGTGGCTATTATTATGACAAAACAGGAAAAATCTCTAATCCAACATTCGGCATTGGACTNAGGTTTTCAAATTATGGATTTGATTTTGGCTATACTTCAGGAAAACCTGGTCATCCTCTGACCAACACAATGAGGTTTTCCATGAATATGCAATTTTAAGAAATGCAANATATAATCAACAATAAAATGAAAGTAATCATTTTATTGTTGTCATCTTTGATCTCNTTATCTGCAGATCAAATACAAGGTANACTNAAGATTGCAATGCTGAGAGTCTCATTTCCTGAGGGCGNTTATCCAGGTTTTACNGGTAGTGGAAATTTTTTATTTGATGCAAACGATCTTTGTTCTAATAAAACAATTGATCCTTTTCCTCATGATAAAAATTTTTTCCAATCTCAACTTGTTGCCGTAAATAATTATTTTGAAAATGTTTCTTATGGCTCTTTTGGTATTGACACCACTTATTCGACCATCTTTCCAAAGAGCAGCCAAGATAGCTATCTAATTGATCAACGTATGAATTATTATAACGAATTAGGTAAAGAAAATGAGCATGAAAAAAGAATTACTGAGCTTCTAAAAGANGCTGTAAACGCTGCTTATGNTAGAGATAGTATTGATNTAGGTAGTTTTGATCTAGTAGCCGTTATTCANCCGGGTTTAGGTCAAGATTTCGATCTACCTTTTTTAGATCCAACACCTGAGGATATTCCCTCTACNTATGTAGATGAAAATATGGTCAATANGTATTTTAAAGATGAAATTAGAAGTGGCAATTCAATAATAAACAAAGGAATTATTCTTCCCGAATCACAAAACATCGCTATAATGGATGAAGCCATATCATCGGCAATTAATTCTCCTTGTGATCTGCAGTTTTCTGTAACAGGAACTTGGGCATTGATGATTGGATTTGCAATAGGATTACCCCCGTTATGGGAACTTGATAGTGGGGCATCGGGTGTTGGTACATTTGCTTTAATGGATCAGGGATCTAACAATTTAAGAGGCATAGTTCCTTCGAGGCCTAACCCATGGACAAGAATATATGCCGGTTGGGAAAAACCCACAGTAATAGATCAGAGCCAAAATGATATTTTTTTANCTTCCAACACAAAAGACCAAATCATTCAATTGAATATAAATTCAAGCGAATATTTCTTAATTGAAAATAGATCAAACTGGTTCAGAAATGATGTAGGTATTGATTCATCAAGATTTGCTTATTATCAGCAAAACAATATTTATCCCGATGTTTTAGAGATATTGATCGATTCAGTAGGAATGAAACAAGATAAGAATGGTGTTTTTACTAGCATTTCAAATTACGATATTGGCATGCCATCATCAGGATTATTGATCTGGCATATTGATGAAAATATAATTAAAAATAAGATATCTTCATTCAATATAAACGAAGATAGAGCAATGAGAGGAATTGATCTTGAAGAGGCAGATGGCGCACAAGATATTGGTTACATCTCTAACTTATTAACCGATCCATCGTCTGGTTATTTTGGAGACATGTGGTTTTTAGAAAATGAAGAATACTTTCGTTCAAATAACATCAATTCCATGTCCTTTACAGCTCTTACTTATCCAAATTCTAATTCCAATTCAAATTCCTCGAGCAACATAGAAGTCTTAGATATTTCTAACGCAAATGACACCATGCGTTTTTCCGTAAATTTTCTTAATGAGATCTATCGCTTGAAAGATCTTAACAAGAATATTGTTCTGCAATACGATGTCGACAAAGACGGGAATTTAGATTTCATAGGCAATGGTGATTCTCTATGGTGGAGTGAGGACCTGAAAATTTACCACACATTTTCTGATGCCTCTTCAAATACAGAAATTGTAATAGGAGAAAACACTACAACAAATTTAATAACGTACGACCGTAGTCTATCAAAAAATAGTTTCAATTTATTTAACTTTGATAATGAAAATAAAAATTTCAATCTCACTGATGAATTAAATTTAGATTTTGATTTCGAGCCTACATTTATTCGATTTATAGATAACAGTGATTCATTGTTATTCTTTGTCCATGACTCTACTTTTTTATACCACAAAGGTGAACTAAGTTATTTTTCTCAATATGATAGTCTTCAATATTTTTATCAAGAGAATGAATCTCAACTCTCCCCAGTATTAAACCGAGATGATTTTCATTACTTAGTCAGCAAATATGAAACTATCTCTATTGGCGATATTGATCAAGATCGGGAGGCTGAAATATTAACTATTGATAAAAATGGTGATATTTATGCGTTTAACAAAAATCTAACCATTGTAAATGATTTTCCTATAATTGCAAATGCATCCAAGCGAATATTAATTCTGGATATTTTTGATGATGATAAGCCTGAAATAATATATCAAAATAAATATGGAGATATAATTTTTAGAAATAATAAAGGTGGGATTATTAAATCCTTTTCATCAAATATTAACAATGAATTACGATTTCTGGGTTCTTTTGAAAATTATCTTTCTGTTTTTCTTGAAAAGAGAATTATCAAAATAAAAAAAACAAATGATCCTATTTTCAATAGCTGGTTATATGAAAATGGCAGTCCAACCAATAATAGGGTAATTGAATTGTCTAAAACGTTAAATATATCAAAAAAAAATATATTTAATGAGAAGTTGACATATGTCTACCCAAACCCAAGTTATGGCGAGAATATAAAGTTTAGAATGCATTTTTATGATGAGGCAAATATTCAAATCAATATATTCGATATTGCAGGATATCTTGCAAAGACCATTTATAAAAATTTTGAGAAAGATGATATTTTAAATTCAAGGGATCAAGAGATAATTTTTAATGTCAATGATTTAAATAGCGGTATTTATATTTCGCAAATCAATGCGTCAAATGCAAATGGTATTCAAAAGAAAATCATCAAATTTGGTATTGTCAAGTGAAGGCGATTTTTTTTGTTATACTAATATCTATCAGTAGTGGGCAAGTAAGATACAATCACCCTGAGATTGAATGGATGAGTTTTGAGACTGAAAACTTTAAGATCCATTATTATGACCAAACTGAAACATCAGCGCGTCTAGGCGCTGAAGTTGCTGAAAATATATTTTCAGCAGTTACAAGTCTGTATAATTATGAACCAGAGAAAAAAACTAGTATAATATTTACCGATGTTGACGATATATCTAACGGAGCAGCCTATTTTTATGACAATAAAATTATTATTTGGACTAGTCCTTTAGAGTTTGAGCTTAGGGGGTCACACCGTTGGCTACAAAATGTTATAACTCATGAATTTGCACATATAATTTCAATTCAAAAATCAAAAAAATTTGGAAATTCTATCCCAGCTTCTTATTTACAATTCATTGGTTACGAGAAAGAAAAAAGGCCTGATGTACTATACGGTTATCCCAACACTCTGATTAGCTATTCTTATCCTGGTTCTATGGTTCCGCCTTGGTTAGCAGAGGGTATTGCTCAATTCATGTACCCTGGTGCAGATTGGGATAATTGGGATTCCTCTAGAGATATGCTATTAAGAGATCAAGTGCTTAATGGTCGCCTGTTAACTTGGAATGAAATCAATGTATTTGGAAAGTCAGGTTTCGGTAACGAAATGGTTTATAATATTGGCTTTGCTTTATCAAAATATATAGCATCTAAATATGGATCTGAGGTATTTGAAAAAATATTGCTATCATTGTCTCAACCCTTTGCTATTTCAATTAATAAATCCATTGAGAAAAACTTAGGCATTTCAGGAGAAGAGCTTTATAAGCAGTTTTCTAATACTTTGAAAAAACGATATACACTGTTAACTCAAAGTATTTTAAAAAATGAAATTAAGGGAGAAGTAATAATTGATAATGGATATTCTAATACTTTTCCTACATGGAGTGAAGATGGGAA
>NHGT02000006.1 GCA_002170005.2 bacterium TMED144
ATATCACCTTGAACTTGAAGATAGTTTTTTTTCATTAGAAAAAATAATTTTAAAAATAGATAATGATGATCTCAAAATGAATGGAGAGATTTTTTGTAGCGATCTAAAGCCTTGGCCTTTTAAACTACTAGAGCCTGGATGTATGGGGTGGTATGGTTACCTGCCTACTATGGAATGTTTTCATGGAATTCTAAGCATGGATCATAAGCTAAAAGGCGCATTGGCTATAGATGATAAAAAAATAAGTTTTAATAACGGTAGAGGTTATATAGAAAAAGATTGGGGTCGAAATTTTCCACAAAACTGGTTTTGGACTCAAGCTAATAACTTTAATGATAGTAGCCTGAGTCTTTCAGCATCGTTAGCAACTATTCCATGGAGATCAAGACAGTTTACGGGTTTTATTATTGGTTTAAATACAAAAGACCGGATGTATAGGTTTGCTCCTTACCGTNACTCAAAAATAATAAAAGCTACATTCAATNATAAAAANTTTTTGATAGNAGTTAAAAGAAAAAANCTAACATTNAAAATTGAATCTACAATAGGAGAGGTGTGCTCAACTTTATATGCACCAGATAAGAAAGATATGGTCCCAAANGTAGANGAGTATCTTGACTCAAATNTTANTATTCAATTAATAGAAGGTGAAAATATTTTGATTAGAGATNNNTGCTCAAATGCTGCTTTAGAAATAATTGGAGATATGAAAGTTCTNCTTAAAGATNTATAATATTATTTTTGATTTTTTGATTTAAAACGAACGTTTGAAATTCTTNATATTGATNTNTGNTTTGTCTTTCTNCCGGTAGTTCTTTTTCTCCANANTTTAAATGAANTNGTTTTNAGATTTTCNCTCATTANCTTAATAACNCCATCTTGGTTNATNCCGAATTGATATTCAATAGCCTCAAAAGNTGTGCGATCTTCCCATGCCATCTCAATAATTCTGTTNATTTCTTCTAAAGTAANTTTTTTATTTTTTACCATTTCTTTAGATCAATNTTGATTTTATTATTAAAGTAACACTTATTATTTATCCAGCTCAGCTTAACAGCAATNATATCAATTCCTATATCAAANGCTTTATTTAAATATTCAGAATAAATAGGGTCTCTTTGCCAGTTTGGTTTAAATACATNACANTCATCTCTATTAACTATAAATAGNACTATAAATCTAAANCCTCTTTTTGTCAAATTAATCATTTTTTCTANCTGCCTNATAGACCNTTCAGAAACAACTTTTTTCCCTTGCCATAATTGATTAATTGAGCCATTTGGATATATCCCTGACCTTTCNAATGGATCGCAAGTNGAATCATAAAATACAGATTCATTNCTATTGATTTTTCTTGATGGATCATATGTTGCGCANACAACATTTTTGACCTCAATGGNGATNATCTCATTNTCATTTTTAATAAATANGTCNCCATTGTANATATAATTCTTNGGTTTTTTAATTAATTCATAATNTGAATATTTTTTTATTAATTTATTTTTAANAATATATTTTGAAACTTTTTCAGCNTGAAAAGGATTGCCACCGATTATTATATNTTCATATTTTNGTTCANTCAATAANACAGANTGAAATGTAAAATCAGTTTTTGAATTGGATGAAGAGGGGGTAGCATAAAATTTAGAACCGGAAACACATTGACCACCCAAGCCTAAGCCAGGCATATGAACCAAATATGGTTTCCCGTATTCATCGACAGCATCACCTACATATGGAGATTTTATAATTTTTGATGGTCTATTTTTTAATATTAACTTTTTATAAGATGTTTCAAAATCAATTAATTTCATAATAATAAATTAAGATAAAAAAATGCCAGAAGGACCAGAAACAAGAAGAATGGCTGATAAGATTGGATCAGCCTTAATCAACAAAAAGATTGATTCTATTAATTATTTTCATCCCAACCTAAAGGGTTTAAACAGAACTAAAGTTATAATTATTGAAGTTACATCAAGAGGGAAAGCAGTTGTAATAAGATTCGATAATGGTATGAGCATAATAACGCACAATCAACTATATGGAAGGTGGACAACGAATTATCTAAAAACAAAAATTAAGCATAATAGGAAGNTGAGGATTGAATTTTGTGTAGATAATAAAGCNATAAGGTTNTGGTCAGCAACTGACATAAANTATTTAAAAACAATAGATGAAAACAATCATCATTATATAAAAAATCTAGGTCCAGATGTTCTCGATGAAGCAACTACTTATGATGTTATTTTCAAAAGATTAATAGATAAAAAGTTTAAAAATAGGAATTTAGCAGGTTTATTGCTTAATCAGAATTTTATAGCAGGTTTAGGTAATTATCTAAGAAGTGAAATACTTTTTTATTCAAAGATTATGTATGACAAAAAACCCAAAGATTTAAATTTTGATGAAAAAAACTCGTTATCCAAGAATATAAAAGATATTTCAATTAGATCTTACAAGCAAAAAGGTAAGACACTTTTTGAGGATGATTTGATGTTAAAATATTTAGACAGTTCGGTCAAAAGACGAAGATTTATGGTTTTTGCAAGGAAAAACCTCAGATGTTTTATTTGCAATTCAAAAATTAAAAAAGAATATATTTCATCTAGGCGTATTTATTTTTGCATAGTTTGTCAAAGATAGATTATTAGTTCTTTTTAGAGATTAACAGTTGATGAAAAACCTTGTATTAATATTACACCTGAAATGATCAATGCAATTCCTATTAAACCAATCATATCTATTTTTTGATTAAATATTAAATATCCAATCAGGTTTAACAACACAATACCAGCACCTGACCAAATTGCATATGTAATACCAATTGGTAAATACTTTAATACCAATGATAAAAAATAGAAACTAGTTGAATAACCAATAAAAACTATTAAGCTTGGTAATAATTTGCTAAAGCCTAATGTTTCTTTTAGCGCACTTGTTGCAATAACTTCAGAAATAATAGCTATAATCAAATATAAATAACCCATGTCAAATATTATCCTTATTTTTAATAAACTAATTTTATCTGTTATTTAAAAGTTTAAAAATAAATTAATTTGATATAATAAGTGTACCTTTANAAAAATAATAANNTAATANATTCATAATGATATTCAGTTTTAANCATAAAAANNTAATATNATTATANAATGTCGTATAATATATATTATGTATAATTAANNATATATGATAAAAAATACACTTATTGGTANAATAATATGNATTNTNACTTCCCTTTTATCAGAAANTATATCTGTTTATATAGGGATAAATATATTAGGTTTAGAAAGAAGTCCTATTTCGCCGATTATAATAGCTATAATTCTAGGGGCTTTGATTGGAAATACAATACCTATTATTCAAAAATATAATGCTGGGTTTGAATTCTCAATTAAATATTTACTTAAACTTGGAATAATTTTTTTAGGAATAAGATTAAGTATATCAGATATTTTATTATACGGTTTACAGGGTTTAATTGTAATAATACCTTCAATTTTTTTATCTATCATAATTGCTTTAAACATTAGAAAATTTTTTAAAGTTTCAAATAATTTATCCATGTTAATTGCTGTTGGTACGAGCATTTGCGGAGCAACTGCAATAGCTGCGCTAGCTCCCTCAATAAATGCAAAGAAAGAAGAAATATCTTATGCAATTGCAAATATCACTGTATTTGGATTGATAGCAATGTTTTTATATCCATTGTTATCCTATAAAGTCTTTGATAACAATTCATTATCAGTTGGATTGTTTCTAGGTACGTCAATACATGAAACAGCACAAGTCGCTGGATCAGGCATGATCTATTCTGAACAATACTCAAACCCATCAGTATTGAATATTGCTACTGTTATGAAGCTTGTTAGGAATACATTAATGGTTCTAGTTATTCCATTTTTAGCATTTTTTTCAAGCAAAAAATCTAATAATAATAGTGAAATAAAAATTGGTAAAATCTTTCCATATTTTATCTTCGGTTTTATTTTTTTTGGCTTACTAAGAACTATTGGGGATCAATATGAAAATCATATTGGTGCTGAATTATGGATAAATATTAAATATTTAGTTAAACAATTCTCTGAATTGTTATTATTGATTGCAATGTCAGCTGTTGGATATAATACAAAAATTGATAAAATAAAAAATCTTGGCTTGAAGCCTTTTTACATGGGTAGTCTCGCTGCTTTAACAGTAGGATTGGTGAGTTTTTCAATTATATATTTTTTTATAAATTAATTTAATAACTATTGGCTAATATCATGAAATCTTTATCTATCATACTTTCATTTTTATTTTCTTTTATCTTATCACAAGAAAAAATTCTTTTTGTTGGAAATAGTTTTACCTTCTATTGGAACCTTCCATCTTTGGTAAATGAAATGTGTAATTATTCTGGAGATATTGTGGAAACATATCAGTCAACCGCTGGAGGCGCCACTTTAAAACAACATTGGGTTGGTGATAAGAATTTAAAAACTATGGATCTTTTAAAAAAAAATAAATATAGTTTAATTATTTTACAGGATCACAGTCAAAACCCAATACTAAAAACTAAAGAATCTCTGGAATATTTTTCTCGTTTTATAAAATTAGCTAAAAAAAATTCATCCAAATCTATTATTTATGGTACATGGACTTATCCATCAATGCCTATCAAAAGTTCTTATGGTAAAGACCCAATTATTAGCAATCTTATACCATTATCAAAAGAATTTGATGTTCCAATTGCTCCAGTTGGAACAGCATTTAGATTATTTCAAGAAAGGTACCCTAATATTTCTTTATTCACTTCAGATAATAAACACCCCTCCCCTGTCGGATCATATCTTACTGCTTGTATATTTTATCGTATGATAACCAAAAAAAACTCTAAAGGGCTTCCTAGAAGATTTACAACTGAAGATAAAAATGGTAAAAAAATATATATTAACATCGTTGAAGAAATGACTGCTGAAAAATGCCAATTATTAGCTGATAGCATTATTTTACAACAATATTAATAATCTTATTCTTTATATATATTTCTTTGATGATGACTTTTCCCTCAATATGAGATAAAACTTTTTTGTCATCTTTGGCTTTTTTTAAGACTGNATTTTCACTGTCTTCATCATATATTTCAATCTCAGAACGTCTTTTTCCGTTAACTTGGACTCCAATAGTTCTCATATCTAATTTTANCAAATTANGATTAAACTTAGGCCAAGANGAAAAAGTAAGCTCAGAATTTTTACCAAGACTTGACCATATTTCCTCTGATATATGAGGCATAAATGGATTCAATAATATAGTAAAAGTTTCAACTGTTGATTTACTAATCGCTGGTTGTTTAATTAGATGATTTATAAAAATCATAAACTCTGAAACGCATGTGTTAAATTGCAATCTTTCAAGATTTTCTGTTATTTTTTTTATTAGAAAATGAAGCGCTTGNTCATTTTCTTTATTTTCAGCAGAATCTACTATTTTTGAATTTAAATTATTTTCATTATCAAATAATAGTGACCATAATTTNTTAACAAACCTATAGCAGCCTTGCAATCCGCTAGTGCTCCANGGTTTTGCTTTATCTAANGGNCCCATAAACATTTCATATATTCTCATAGAGTCTGCACCATACTTTTTTACAGTATCATCAGGATTGACAACATTTCCCCTAGATTTACTCATTTTAGATCCATCTTGACCTAAAATCATACCTTGATTAAATAATTTTTTAAATGGTTCTTTNGTTGATACTAAGCCAAGATCAAAGAATACATGGTGCCAAAATCTCGCATACAATAAATGAAGCACAGCATGCTCTGCCCCTCCAATGTATAAATCCACGGGCATCCAATACTCTTCTTTATCTTTTGACCAAGCTTCATTTTCATTATTAGGATCTATAAATCTTAAAAAATACCAACAAGAACCTGCCCATTGTGGCATAGTATTTGTCTCTCTAAGTGCAATAATATTATTATTTAAATCTTTCACTTCAACCCAAGATTTAATTGTAGACAATGGTGATTCACCCGTTCCAGAAGGTTCATATTTGTCAACCTTAGGTAAGGTCAATGGCAATTCTTTAAATTCTAATGGTGTGGATATTCCGTTATTATGCAAGATTGGAATAGGCTCACCCCAATACCTTTGTCTAGAAAACAACCAATCACGTAATTTATATTGTGTTTTTTTGTTGCCATGTTTGTTATCGACTAGCCATTTTAAAATTTTGCTTTTAGCAGCATCAATTGAAAGACCATTCAAAAAATCGCTATTAATAATTTCGCCAGAACCTGTATATGCCCCTCCTTCAAAATCTTTTGGCGGTTGTACTGTTCTGATTACAGGTAATTTATACTTTTCTGCAAAATCGTAATCTCTTTCATCTTGACCAGGTACTGCCATAATTGCACCTGTGCCATAGGACATTATTACATAATCAGAAATCCAAATTGGAATCAGTTCTTCATTTACTGGATTAATTGCATACTGACCTAAAAACTCACCCGTCTTGTCTTTATTAATTTCGGTTCTATCAAGATCAGATTTTTTTGATGCATTTTTTATATATTCATGGATAATGTCTTTTCGATCATTGTCAGTTATTTTTTCAACTAGAGGATGCTCAGGTGCCAACACAATATACGTCGCACCAAATATTGTATCATGCCTAGTAGTAAAAACATCAAGTGATTCATTAAAATCATTAATATTAAATTTTATGATAGAGCCTGTAGATTTGCCAATCCAATTTTTTTGTAATTCTTTAACTGAATTAGGCCAATCAAGATCATCAAGACCACTTAATAGTGATTCAGCGTAATCTGTAATTTTCAACATCCATTGTTTCATCGGAACTCTAAAAACAGGATAACCTCCTATATCAGATTTACCATCAATCACTTCTTCATTCGCTAAAACTGCTTTTAATTTTGGACACCAATTAACTGGAACCTCCGCTTCGTATGCTAAACCTTTATTGAATAATTGAATAAACAACCATTGGGTCCATTTCAAATAATTGTTGTCTGTAGTATTTATTTCTCTTTCCCAATCATAGGAAAAGCCTAGCATTTTGATTTGTTTTTTAAAGTTAGCAATATTTTCTTTTGTCGTAATTGAAGGATGCGTTCCTGTTTTAATTGCATATTGCTCTGCTGGAAGGCCAAATGCATCCCAACCCATAGGATGAAGAACATTGAAACCAAGATGGCGTTTGTATCTAGCGATTATATCTGTTGCAATGTACCCCAAAGGATGNCCGACGTGTAAACCTGATCCCGAGGGATATGGAAACATATCCAAAACATAATATTTGGGTTTATTAGGATCTACTTNTGTTGAAAAAATTTTTTTTTCAAACCAATAGGATTGCCATTTTTTTTCAATTTTAATATGATTGTAGGACATTTAAATATTTATCAATTTTTCTATATATAAATTTAAATAATCAACCAAATAAAAGAAGTGTATTTAAGTTATAATTGCAATTGATAAGTTAACTTCATAACTATAGTGTTTTGAAGTAGTTGCTGGGTAAAAATATCTGTATGATTATATTTTTCATTGACAACCAAAAAGAGATCGCTTCCAGGTGTATGAATCCAGTTAAGTCTAATATATATTTGTGAAATATTTGTGAAATTATCATANTGAAATAAGCTTCTAATAAACCATTTTTTATTAATGGCAATTTCTGAGCTCAAACCATATATATTTGCTGAAAACCTAGCATCATTTATCTCAATATTGTTTTGATTGATTGAAGCGTAAATTGTTAGATGATTTGAAAATCTCTTTCCTACAGATCCAATCAATGATGTTTTGTATCCACCAAAGTAATTTCCCTTCGTAAGGTTAACATCTCCCCAAAGAGCTCTACTTTGATTGCTTCTTACATTGAAGGCAAAACCTAAGTCATCATAAGTGCCTTTCTCAATTTTAATACCATTAGCTAGTTCAAAACTATTTGATAATATTTCAGTGTTTTTAAAAAATCTAAAACCAACTTTATCACGATTTTCAAAGAATGCATCAAATGAAAATTGCACAACTCCCGTTTCTTTAATTCGAGACTGATTTTTTACATCTCTTAAATAAACTGAAAATGCTAGCTGTCTAATTAGGTCATCGCCAGATCCAATTCTTGGAGTATATCCACCTATTGCTCCTGTTCCAACCATATTCTTGCGTTGAACAAATCCTAATAGAGGATCAAAATTTTTATCAACTCGATGTTGTCCTGTTGTGAAAAAAAATTTATCATTCCTTAAATCAATTTTAATCATGGATGCTTGTGGGAAATTATTATATCTAGAATCTTGTATGTGGCTATGCCATAAAGAAATGGAACTATTTCCCCAAAATCTTGCTTGTGCATCAATACCAAATACAGAGTTATTAATTTCAGAATTTGATACATTTGTAAAGATGGCGCCAAAGGTTGATCTACTTCTAATATCTTTTCTTAACCTGAAAGCGCTATATGATGTAGATGAATTGTTATCATNGNTATTTGTATGGATATTAAGCATACCAACTGAATTATTTTTAAATTGCCCAAATAAACGAGAACCCCCAACCACATTTTCGTTCAATCCAATTCTTCTGCTAAAAAAAATTTCAGTTTGTCTTGGATTTCCAAATGCAAAAAGTTTTGATCTAGTTAGGAAAAACTCCCTTTTTTCTGGATAAAAAAGGTTGAATCTATTCAAATTTATTTGTGCATTGTCAGCTTCAACTTGAGCAAAATCCGTGTTATANGTTAGATTTATNGTGAGATTNGATCNTAGGNCATAATATATATCTACACCTGAATCCCTAAGATTNTTAGAGCTATTNATTTGATTATTTTTAATATTTTGTGAGCCTGAAATAACATAAGGCTTTATTTTAAAATTATTACCCTTATTGATATTTTTTATATTTGATAGGTTGGCATATTGAGATACTTGATATATACCAGAACCATATTCCAAACCAATATGCGGCCAAATCACGCTCTCATTTTTCCTATTGATATACCTTTTTACAGCTAATCCCATTACCAATTCCTCATTTGAGGGGAAACTCAGCGTATTCCATGGGATAGCAACTTCCAATATCCACCCAAAGTCTGTTATCCTGCCTTCGCTTACATAAATACCATCCCAAGCCCATTCATCAAGAGATGGAGGCTTTTCGTCAGTTATTAAAGCGTCATCTTGTGTTCCAAACGGATTCATTTCAAATAAATATGCATTTCTTCTATCAAGATAGGTATCGATAGAAATTTCTAATTTATCATCCCTATGAATCCAACCTCCTCTATTTAAAATGGTAGATCTTATTTTATCTGGCTCACTATCAAAAAAAATAAAACCAAAATATAAATTTTCTTCATCATATAAAATTTTCATTTCAGATTTTTCAGTGGGTTCGTTACCATCTATTGGCAATCTTTGTTTAAAATCAGTTATCGAGTTAGCTAATTTCCATGATTCTTCTGAAAGAATACCGTCAATTCTAATTTTTTCAGAAATTTTTTTTGCTAAAACGCTTTGTCTTGATTGTGGGAATAAAAAAGAAAAAAATAAAAATATGTAAAAAAAAATTTTATTTTTCAAAAAAATCAAATTAATCAATAAAATAATTAATCATTATAAAACCACCTATCAATAAAGAAGTAAAGATAATTGCTAATAAATTAAAGTATTTATCAATAAATATTTTAATAGGATCTCCAAATTTCCAAATTAGAAATCCTAATAAAAAAAACCTACCACCCCTTCCAACAATTGACGCAATGAAAAACATAATAAAATTTATATTGAAAGCCCCAGCGGATATTGTTATGATTTTATAAGGTATCGGTGTAAATCCTGCTGTAAAAATAATCCAAAAATCCCATAGTTCGTATCTATTTTGGATTTCATAAAATATAATTTCATTAAAACCAGGAATTATATTAAAGAAGAATAATGCCAAGTTAGAAAATTGTGAATTTTCATTCCACCATAGATAAGTACCAATGCCATATCCAAGCAGCCCACCAATAACAGAGCCAGCTAAACAAATAGAAGAGTAAAAAAATGCTTTCTTTCTACTACCCAATGCTAACCCTAATAAAAGCACATCTGGTGGTATTGGAAAAAAAGAAGCCTCAGCAATAGCCATCAGTAATAAAACAGTNGGTCCCCATTTTGAATTTGACCAACTTAATACCCAATCATAAAGGTCTTTTAAAATTTTCATATTTANTTTTGAGAAATAAAAAATTCTAATGAATCATATTTAAAACCTGATGAATCTTCAATGACAACCTTCCAATTTCCAACCCTCTCAGAATTAATATTGATATAACTCCATGATCTCCAATTATATGATTTACCAATATTTATCATAATATTGGATTCTAATTTTAAATCTTTGTACCATTTATGAAAAATAGTTGTCCTAAAGTCATTAGTATTTTCGATTCTAGTTAAACAATAAACCCTTTCATCATCAGTATTAAAACTTTTTCTCTTTCCTTCAATATTNCTTAATACCACATTATCACCGATTTCAATGCTCAATAGTTTTATAGGTCTTCTTGCGTTGTTTTTTAACGATCTTGATGATATCCATGATTTTTTATTTGAGGAAATAGACGATCTTCTTGCTAAATCATTTATCAGTTCATCTATGTTCAATGAATCAAGTTCGTTATTTAAATTATTTTGAGGTGAGCTAATATCTTCACTTGAATTATAATCTTCTGCTTCATTGTAGTCAATAATATTATTGCTAGAATTATCTTGGTCTTTTTTAGAAGAAGTATTTTCAGATGATAAAGAATATAGAATAAAGATGAGGTACACAATTGATATACCTTTAATCGCATCATTTAATTTTTGAGAAATAGCAACTATCGTAAATACCAATGCCATCAATGAAACGATTATGAATGTTGAATCAGAAAATAGAGTGGATATCATCGCAACATTAAAATTATAAAAAGATTAAAATTCTAACGCCAATCCTTAGAAGATAAATTTTGTAATATTGTAATTAGCAAAATAATACTTAAAAACCAACTGTCTTTAAAATAAAGCATAGCAAAGACCGACAATTGACAATACAATAACAAATCTTGCAAATAGTTTAGTCATTATAACAACTATTAAAGAATTTCAGGAACGTAATTAAAATTAGATTTTGAAGGGCGCTCAAAATCTATATCTTTATCACGGTCTGGAAGTAAAATTTCCTCATGTGGAACTTCTTTATATTCGATAATCGATAGTAAATGAGATAAGCAATTCACTCTAGCTTTTTTCTTTACATCTGATTCNACTATATACCATGGAGCATTTTCTGTATCAGTATGCTCCAACATATTATCTTTAGCAGCGGAATAATCATCCCATCGTTTTACCGATTCTAAATCCATAGGGCTAAGCTTCCAGCCCTTTGTAGGGTCATCAATTCTAGATTGAAATCTTTTCATTTGTTCCTCTTGACTGACAGAAAACCAATATTTTACAAGTTGAATGCCTGAACCAATTATCAACTTTTCAAATTCTGGACATGTTTGTAAAAAACTTATGTATTCTTTCTCAGTGCAAAAACCCATGACTTTCTCTACACCAGCTCTATTATACCAGCTCCTGTCAAATATAACTATCTCTCCAGCAGAAGGCAGATGATTAATATATCTTTGAAAATACCATTGGGTTTTCTCTCTTTCAGTTGGGGCTGATAATGCTACAACCCTACAATGCCTTGGGTTTAAATTCTCAATTAACCTTTTGATGGTGCCACCCTTACCTGCAGCATCTCTTCCTTCAAAAATTATAACTAATTTTTTCTTTTCGGCAATTACCCACTCTTGCATCCTAACAAGGTCCACTTGAAGCGAAGAAATCTTTTTTTCATATTTCTTATTGAAATCTTTTTTATCCGACATTGGTTAATCCTATAATTTCTAATTTAATAGTGAATTATTTTTTTTTGATTTATTTAATTTTAATAGGAGCTCGGTATATAAATTATCCAATACTTCTATACGTTTTTCTTCTGAACCAATAGAAATAATTTCTAACTCTAATTCAGGCATTAGGTCGATGTATTCAAGCAATTCAAATGAAGAGGATTTTAAAAGATGTCTATCTAAATTTTCAGATAGACCAATAGACATCAAAACTTGCAGATATTTGTCCCTAAGTTTTTCAAATGGAACAAGATCATCAGCAGATTGAGAAAATAATTCTATTTTTGCAGTGACTATTTCTTGCTCGATTTGCTTGTCAATGAGCTTAAAAAGGGAATTGCCTTTTGTCAATATATCCATTCTTCCATCTTTATAACGCTTTAACACCTTATGAACTTTGACTGTACAACCAACACTTGCTGTCATCTTATCATTTTGATATATGATACCAAATTCACTGTTGGTAGATATACATTCATTAATTAATAATTTGTAACGGTCTTCAAAAATATGAAGGGGTACAATTTTAGACGGATAGGCAACAAGCCTTAGAGGAAATAATTTAAGCTTCATTTTTTTTAAAAAATAACATATGCTGTATTGGCAATCTATTAAAAGTTTTATCCAATGTAAAGCCAACATATTCCATTTCTTTAATAATTTGTTTTTTGCTCATTTTATGCAGTTTCTTAATATTGAGAAATTTATCCTCCATTCTAAATTCAACTAACACAATAGCACCATTGGGTTTTAAATATTTTTTTAAATTACTAATAACTTCAAATGGATAATCTAATTCATGATAGACATCAACAAAAATTGCAAGATCTACAGAATTTAAAGGGAGTTTTGGGTCTTTTACACTACATAGAACATACTCTACATTCTCAATACCGCTTTTAAGCATATTTTTTTTATTAATTGTTAACATTTCTTGCTGGATTTCAACTGCATAAACTAGCTTTGATAGCTTTGCCATTCTTGACGTATAATAACCTGTACCAGCGCCAATATCTGCAACTACCATTTCCTTATTTAAGTTTAGATTTTTTACTAAAAGTTTTGAATTTTCTTCTTTTTCTCTTGTATTTCTTTCAAGCCAACTAGCACCTAAATGGCCCATTACTTTGCTTATTTCCCTATCTAGATAAAACTTCCCAATGCCATCTCTTGAGGGTTGTTTGTAAACGTATTCTTGAGATAGAATTTCAAGATTTAAGAATAGGAAAAGTGATAAGACGATTTTAATTATCATAATTATTCAAAATTTTATTTGCAATATTATTACCTGAAATTACAGCGTTTTCTATGCTACCTGTGCCATCTGTATCACCTGAAAAATAACCATTATTTAAATTTATATATGTGTTGTTGTAAAAATTTACGGGATGAAAAATTGTAGCTTTATGAATATGAAAAGATTTTAAAAAAGAAAAATTTTTGGAATCTTCATTGTAAAACTTTGATAGTTTTTTGATTAAAAGCGGAACAGCATCTTTTTTATCGATTTCTTTTTTGCAAGTAATTGAAATTAAATGATCNTTNTTTTTTGAGTATTTTTTAGATATAGATGTTAGTATTGAAATATTGTTAATTAAAGAATCGTTTGGAAATAGATGAATATATCGTCCATCTATATTTAAATACTTAGCATTAAAATAATAATTTGTTGTAGAATTATAATTTCTGAAGTTTTTATCAATCAGCTCAAAAGAATCACCTGATAAAACAATTTTATTGTAATAAAATTTATCACCATTATTTAAAATAATAGAATTAGAATCTTGATCAATTGAAATTACTTCTTTGTNAAGTAAAAAAGAATTCTCATTTATTTTCNTTGATATTGNATCTGGTATTACCTGCATACCCTCANTTGGNAAACANGCGTAACCTGTATTGAAATTAGAAAAAACATATTTAAAAAATTTGGAAGATGTATTCAATTTTTTCTCTAAAAATATACCTGAAAGGAAGGGTTTAAAAAATTTGTCTATAAAAGACTCACTAAAACCATAACTATTTAAAAATGCTATTGTTTCAATATCTGATGAATTATCGTTCTTTATTGTATAATTTTTAAGATCACGTTTTAAATTAAAGATNTTCCATTTATCTGCAATGTTTGAGCATTTAGCAAATAAAGTAGAAAAGATTTTAGTTAAATCTCTAAGAGGATCAGAAATTATGTAAAATCTATTTTCATCATAGATCATAGAACCAGGTTTATAATATTTAAAATCCAAAGAGTTGAAATTTATCAGTGAATTTGTATTGACATATGATGAGTTGTAAACCTGAAATCCAATATCAAAAATATATCCAGATTCTTTAACAGAGCCAAGCCTTCCCCCCACTCTTCTCNTCTTATCAATAATCAAATGCTCGATATTATTTTCAGTTAATATTTTAGCACAAGATAAACTCGAAGGTCCAGCGCCAACTAAAACTATATCTACACTATTTTTCAATTTTAATTTGATTGGTATTCTTTTGTAAATCTTTTATAATATTTCTCAATTGCTTTATCTGNCTTTTCAANTCTCTGATTTGATCTTTTAAAAAAATAATTTCTTTATCTTTGTCTACATAGTTGTATTTATTTATTTCAGATTTTTCAAATTCAATCTTCATTGTTATCAATCAAAATGATAAGTTAAATTTAATAGTGGTAATGGTACAGACTCTCCNACAGAACCTATTTCAAAAAANCCACCAAAATCTACTGAAAAATCTCTACCAATAAACCGCAATGAGGACATGAAAGGAACCACAGAAAAATCTTCAATTTCAGGGGGTAGCCAAAATTCAGATACAAGTGCAAATCGATTTGATATTCTTATATTTGAAGCAAATACCGTAATTGGTTGTTCAGAAAATTCCCAATCTGTGTCATAGCGAAAATAACCAAATCCAAAAATCAAGGAGGCGTGAGTAAATTTATTTCCAATAGTTCCTCCNCCAAANAAGAACCCTGTACCGAAATCTGTGCTTGGTATAGAAAGATACATCATNCCAGTTGTTAATCGAAATNNACCTAGATTTGGCAATGAAAATTTGCCAGAAATAACATAGGGTATATCTTGAAAAGCCATACCTGGAAAAATAAGACCNCCTANTTGAAATGAAAACTTATTGGTAAANCCTCTATTATAAGATGGAAAAAATATACACCAATTTCTACAATATGATTTATTATGTTCGATTGGGAATGCAGAGGGTGTAAAAATATATAGNCTATTGTTTCTATCAGCTCTTCGCAGTTCACCATCAATATAAACAGCATCTAACTTTTTAAGACTATTTACAGAGTTTTTTAAAATTTCAATTTTATTTCCGTTTGAGGTTTCTAATGTATAAGAAGAATCTGTTTCATTGATAATAATGCCAACAAAAATATTACCATCATTAGTTTCGATTTCAATTTTATCAATTTGTTGGGATAATTGAAATGAACTGAGGGTTATTAATAAAAA
>NHGT02000007.1 GCA_002170005.2 bacterium TMED144
TGATATCATTGCTGTTAAGCTGAGCTGGATAAATAATAAGTGTTACTTTAATAATAAAATCAATATTGATCTAAAGAAATGGTAAAAAATAAAAAATTTACTTTAGAAGAAATAAACAGAATTATTGAGATGGCATGGGAAGATCGCACAACTTTTGAGGCTATTGAATATCAATTCGGTATTAACCAAGATGGCGTTATTAAGATAATGAGGGAAAATCTCAAAACAAATTCATTTAAATTATGGAGAAAAAGAACTACCGGAAGAAAGACAAAACACAAATCAATATCAAGAATTTCAAACGTTCGTTTTAAATCAAAAAATCAAAAATAATATTATAAATCTTTAAGCAGAACTTTCATATCTCCAATTATTTCTAAAGCAGCATTTGAGCATTCATCTCTAATCAAAATATTTTCACCTTCTATTAATTGAATATTAACATTTGAGTCAAGATACTCATCTACCTTTGGGACCATATCTTTCTTATCTGGTGCATATAAAGTTGAGCACACCTCTCCTATTGTAGATTCAATTTTCAATGTTAGATTTTTTCTTTTAACTACTATCAAAAAATTTTTATCATTGAATGTAGCTTTTATTATTTTTGAGTTACGGTAAGGAGCAAACCTATACATCCGGTCTTTTGTATTTAAACCAATAATAAAACCCGTAAACTGTCTTGATCTCCATGGAATAGTTGCTAACGATGCTGAAAGACTCAGGCTACTATCATTAAAGTTATTAGCTTGAGTCCAAAACCAGTTTTGTGGAAAATTTCGACCCCAATCTTTTTCTATATAACCTCTACCGTTATTAAAACTTATTTTTTTATCATCTATAGCCAATGCGCCTTTTAGCTTATGATCCATGCTTAGAATTCCATGAAAACATTCCATAGTAGGCAGGTAACCATACCACCCCATACATCCAGGCTCTAGTAGTTTAAAAGGCCAAGGCTTTAGATCGCTACAAAAAATCTCTCCATTCATTTTGAGATCATCATTATCTATTTTTAAAATTATTTTTTCTAATGAAAAAAAACTATCTTCAAGTTCAAGGTGATATAAATTTTTTTTATATCTAAAACTGTCTATCGAATATTTTAAATATTTAAAATTATTTGATATCCCATTGTAGATCATTAAGAAGGCAGTTTCATAATTAATCTGAGCACTTCTATACATACCAGGAATGAGTACTAATGATTTCCCATTTTCCAAAGACATCTTATGGTACCACCCTTCAAAGTAAGGTCTCTTTTTGTGGTTACCGTGAAAAACTTCAGGTTTTTTTATTAACATAAAATTTATTGGTAGTAATTCCAAAGGAGTCTTGAAATTTTTCTTATCAAAACAAACCCTTCGTTTTCAAATGACCATGATTCATCGGATTGATTATTTGTGATAATGCAAAAAACATAATCACCGCTTAGGGAATTTACTAAGACAACCTCCGATCGAGATTTATTTATTGCACCTTGTTTAGATGCAACTTGAATATGATTTGGTATTTGTGAAAGTGCTTCATCATCCCAGTAAATCCTTGTTAAATGCCTGTACATTTCATCGCTGGATTTCTTTGATACAATATTTCCATTTTTTATCTCGATCATTAGTTTAGACATTTCTTTTGGTGTGGTTTGACCCCAACCATATTGTAAATATTGATCTTCTCTATTTAAAGTACGTGAATTGACTTTGGTTTTTGTAAAATTATATTTGTTTAAGATTTCATTAATCTTAGTTCCGCCACCTGCTATATTTTGGAGCCATAAGCTAGCATGATTATCACTAAAAGTAATCATATGTGTTAATAATTTATTTATGGAAATAGTTTCATTTTCTTTGAATCTAGCTATTGAATCATCACCTTTATATTTATAATTAATTAATGATGAATCGTAAAATAATAAACTATCTAAATTAAGATTATCATTTTCAANTNTATTAAAAATCTGAACCATAATAGGTATCTTAATTAAACTTGCAGATGGAAAAATTTTGTTTTCGTTTATTCCAAAATCAATGCCTTTTTCTAGATGTAAAAAATAAAAACCCACTTCACCATTAAAATTATTTAATAAGATTTCAATTTTTTTAAATGGGTTATTGTTGAACGCAGAATCGCAATTTGATAAAAATATTAATATCAAAAACAAAAAAATATACTTTTTCACGACAATAACTAAAGTAATACTTTAAGTGTATCTAAAAAATAATGAATATCGGAATCAGAGTTATATCCTTGAATTGAAATACGAAAGGCTGTATGACCGTTTTGATGATATGTTGGAATCTCAATGTTTCTTTCAAATAATGATTCTTTTAATTTAACATGATCTTTAGCTGGAAAAAGTATTGTAGCCATTTGTCCTAAAAAATTATCTGGACAAATTTTTGGTAGATCGGTCATTAGGGTTATTTCATTCCTGGCATCAACTATCATTTTTTTACACCTTTCTCTAACTTGNTCCCAATCATATTTTTTNTGAAANTCAATNGCTTTTGGAACNCTTAAAAAAGCACTCATATCTCTNGTGCCCTGCCATTGNAAAATATTTAAAAATCTACTTTTTGTTTTATGCTGGGTTGAACTTTTAAATTCATCATATTCTTCCCCCCAGCCCCAGCTCATTACTTGCGGCTGAATATTCTTTTGCAAATCTTTTTTAACATATAAAAAAGAAACACCTTTTGGAGAGCAAAGCCATTTGTGACATGCACCTATATAATAATCGGGATCTAAAGTTTTAATATCTAATTCTATATGAGCTGGAACATGAGCTCCATCAATAATAGTTTTAATACCTCTTCTTTTAGCCTCCTTGACTAATTTAGGAATGGGTAAAATCATGCCTGTGCTACTGGTTATATGACTTATAAAAATATATTTTGTTTTAGCATTTGCAAATGACCAAAATTCATCACAAAAAGAATCTTCATCAAAAACAGGAAGTGTAATTTTAGAATTTATATATTTATAATCATTTTTTTTTGAGTGATAAAACCACATTCTATCACATGACCCATATTCCAGGTTTGTGGTTAAAACATTTTCTCCACTATCTATTGTTATATTGTTTATAACATTTGCAACACCGTATGTTGGGTTAGGAACAAATATTATATCATCTGATTTGCAATTAACAAAAGCACCTAAATGTTTACGTGACCTTTCTAAATGAACGTAAAGATCGTTACTAAAAAAACTAACAGGTTGATTCTCTAAAGCATTTTGCCATTTAATATAATCATCAAAAACTGGTTTGGGGCATGCTCCGTATGATCCATGATTTAAAAATGTTATTTTATTATCTAGTTTGAATATTTTTTTTAAATTAGAGGAAGAATTAATTGACATTGTGTAAATTTATTATATTAAAGTATTACTTTAATGTATTTAGTTTCTTATCGAAATATCGGATGTAATTGATTATGCGCCTATAGCTCAGCTGGATAGAGCGTTGGATTCCGGTTCCAAAGGTCGGAGGTTCAAATCCTCCTAGGCGCACTTTTTTAGCGTTATTTGAAGTCATAATCTTTTAAAATTTTTACAAACTCAAGAATCTCTTCATGGGTATTATACATGGGCGTTGGAGCCACTCTTATAACATTAGGATTTCTCCAATCACATATTATATTATTTTTTTTCAAATAATCGTAAACATTTTTACCACCCTTAATTTTTAAAGAAAGCTGGCATCCACGTTCACCAGAATTCGAAGGAGTTATGATTTTGATATACCGATCTAATTCTTTTTTAATTAATGATTCAAGATAGCTTGTTAAGCTAACACTTGCATTTCTAAAACGGTCCATTCCAATATTATTGTATAAATCAAGTGATATTCTTAATGGCGCTGAGCTTAGAATTGGCATGTTGCTAATTGACCACCCTGATGCATTTTTACTTGCATCAAAATTCTTTTTCATTTCAAATCTTGAAGAATATTTATTGCCCCACCAACCTTCTAATCTATCGCTTTCCCAATTATGATATTTTTCATGAATATATACACCCGATGGTGACCCTGGGCCAGAATTAAGGTATTTGTAATTACACCAACTAGCCATATCCACATTCCAATCATGAAGTTTTAATTCAACGTTTCCTACAGCATGCGCTAAATCATAACCTACCATTATATTATACCTTTTAGCAAATTTAGTAATTTCTTTCATGTCAAATTTTTGACCAGTATAATAATTAACTCCGCCTAACCAAATCAGTGATAGTGATTCCTTGTTTTCTTCAATTTTTTTTAAAATTGCATCAGTTTCTATATAATGGTTATTGCCATTGATTTCTTCTATAACTTTACTTGGATTTAATTTCTTCATTTTAAGATGTGAAGCGATGGCATATCTATCTGATGGAAAAATATCTTTTTCTATCAAGATCTTATATCGTGTTTTTGTATGTTTGTAAAATGAGATCAATAAAAGATGAATGTTCACTGTAAGCGCATTCATAATCATTATTTCAGAAGGTTTGGCTCCCACAATTAGTGATGAAAGTTTGTTTAATGTTTCATGATAAGTGACCCAATTTTTAAAATATCCAATCGATCCTAAATTTTTCCAATCATCAAGTTCTTTAAATACTGATTGCTCAACCCCCTTTGGTTGAAGACCTAATGAGTTGCCGTTGAAATATAAAATTTTTTTATTTTTTTTTACTGGATANTGGAAAAGCTTANNGTGGTTATACATAGAGCTATTTTTNTCAAGCTCAATTGCGTAACTAGTATTAAATATATTTTTATTCATATACCAAGTTTTCCACCATCAACTATTATATTCTGACCAGTTATATATCCTGATAATTCTTCACACAAAAAAATAATAGCATTAGCTATTTCTTCTGGCTGTCCTATTCTTTTAACGGAATTATTATTTGCCCATTCATTATATATTTTATCAACAGANATTTTTTTATCTAATGATTTAGATTTTGCCAGTTCATCAAGCCTGCTAGTTTTGGTATAGCCTGGTAAAACATTATTAACAGTAATATTATAAGAACCTAATTCTATTGCCAATGTTTTGGCCCATTGTGTCACTGCTCCCCTAACAGTATTGGAAACCCCTAAGCCTGGAATTACCCTATCAACAGAAGTTGAAGTAATATTGATTATTCTTCCAAAATCATTATTGATCATGAATGGGGTTATAAGTTTAACTAAATGATGGCTTGTATAAAGCAATCTATTGAAGGCTAGTTGAAAATCGGAGGTTGATGAATCCAATAATGCACCCATGGGTGGACCCGATGAATTATTAATTAAAATATCTACCTTCCCTTTATAATTAGTAAAAAAATCATTTGTTATTTTTTTAAAGCTGGATAAATCATCAAAATTTGTAGATATATGGTCATGATTAACATTAGATATTTTTGTTAATTCATCGATTGTTTTCTTAAGCTTATCTTCATTTCTAGAAAGCAAAATAAGTTTGCATCCTCTTTGGGCTAATAAAATAGCGGTGGCTTTTCCGATACCACTGGTACTTCCACAAACTACTGCAACTTTATCACTGATGCTCATTTTAATAGGAGTTAAAATTAAAATTTAATCTATTAGTCAGTTTTTCTGGAAGCGGTGGCAACGATGACCTAGGTATTAGGAATGTTGTTAGGCTGGCAAAATCCGAAAAAATCTTATGCTTGTTAATTGATTCGTTCAAATAGTCTGCTCCACTGGATCCACCAGTACCCATTTTTTTACCGATCATTTTTGAAACCATAATTAAATGTTTATATCTCCAGTTTGTAAGNAGATCATCAACTTCCATTATTTTNCTTAAAAAACGATAGGGATTGNTTAGTATAGGTTGATCTCTATATAAAAATATTANGAGAGCAGCTTTAGTTGCANTATGGGAAAGAGACCATAATTTTCTTTTTACCATATTTTGATGNTTCGATNCATCTAAAATAATTCCAAAGGTCTCCTTGGTTCTATTTATTTCTTCNAGCCTTTTATTTATAATATCATTTGTTAATGAGGAGTTTTTTTTAATTGATTCAATATCTTCATTTAACATTCTATCTACGGCTTTTTCATATTCTATCCAAAATGTAGTATCTCCCCAATCAAGAAAAGGAGTTCTCTCAAGCCAATTTTCTATTAATTGAAATAATGAATTTTGCTCCTCAGTTTTTATTACATTTATTTGTTCATCCTTGTTAATGAAATCTTTGTATTCAATGTTATCAATTTGATGTCTATCTTTTTTATTTAAACCTAGTTTATTTTCTATCTGTCTGAATTGATAGCTTTGAAAGCCTGAAGCTGGATGTAGGTATTCTCTAAAATCAAGAAAATCCATCGGGGTCATGGTTTCTAAGACTCTTATTTGATCAACAATAATTTTTTGTATTTCTATAATTCTTTCAAGCCTCGATACTGATAGTGAAATATGTTTTTCATCAATTAAAGTACTTGAGAAATAGTTGATAATTGAATCCAGCTCATATATAATTTGCTTAAACCAAAGTTCATATGTTTGATGTATAATAATAAATAACATCTCATCATGAGAGTGGTTTTTGTTTCTCTCGCTAAGTAAGCGCTGAGAAGATAATATTTTATCAAGCTTTAAATATTGTTTATAATTTAATTTNTTATCAGCCATTGTTTTCAGCAGCTTCNATAGTGTTTTCAACTAGCATTGCAATAGTCATTGGTCCAATTCCNCCAGGAACAGGTGTTATGGCACTTGCATGGCCAATNATNGATGAAAAATCAGCATCTCCAACAAGNCTATACCCTTTTTTNTTTGAATCAGGCACTCTATTAATACCCACATCAATGACTATTGATCCNTTTTTAATATTTTCATTTGATAAAAACTCTGGGGAACCTAAAGCTAAAATAACAATGTCAGCCATCAAGGTATAGCTAAAAAGATCTTTTGTTCCAGAGTGACAAAGTGTTGTAGTTGCATTACTATAAGAACCTTTTAGACTGGTAAGAATTGATTGTGGCCTACCCACAATATTACTCCTACCAACAATTACAACATGCTTTCCATACAATTCAATATTATAATGTTCAAAAATTCTCATAACTCCCTTTGGAGTGCATGGAACAAATGAAGGTTTGCCTATTGCTAAGCATCCTAAATTATAGGGATGGAACCCATCTACATCTTTTTTTGGATCAATGCTATTTAGTACTAGTTCTGAATTTATATGTTTTGGTAATGGCAATTGAACTAAAATCCCATGAAATTTTTTATTTTTATTTAGCTCTTCGATTTTGGATAAGAGCTGGACTTCACTTATGTTATCTTTGTAATTAAAAGTCTCTGAAAACAAACCCATTTTATGAAAACGGGCACTTTTACTTTTTACATAAACTTGAGAAGCCGGATTATTTCCCACTAAAATGACAGCTAAACCTGGTTGAATGTTTTTTTTATTTAATCTTTCAATTCGTGGTAAATAGGATTTATATAGAGACTTACTCGCATCCAAACCAGATAAAGTAAGTGTTTTCATTAGATTGATAGATTATTCTTGATTGTGAATTGCTTCTTCAACTATCTCTAATAAGTTAGAAACCTTACCTTCTACTTCATGCTGCATATTATCATAGTCTTTATTTCTGGTAAATAATTCATCGGCAATATTCATCGCTGCTAAGATCGCAATTTTTGCTGGAACTTGAGGAGTTGATAATTCTTCTTGAACTTCTCTCATTCTCTCGTCAACGAATTCAGCAATATTTTTTATGTAAGAAGCATCAGCAGGCGCTTTTATGGTATACTCTTGTCCATAGATAGTTACTTTTACAAAATTTTCGTTATTTTCCATGATCNGAGATTCGTTAATTAAATNGNTTANCGTAATTTAGCATTAAATTTTTTAGAAACCACCTCTATAATTCCATCTATAATTGGATTTACAACTTTATCTTCAAGTGTTTTNNAATCACTTTGAAATATCAAATTTAAGGATAAAGCCTTTTTGTTAAGACCTAAAGTGNTATGTTTGAAAATGCTAACGGGAACTATATTTATTAAAAAATCAAACTTTTCAGACAAAATAAAGTCTATTATTGAACCACTGGTTAAATCGTTATCAATTACAAAATTAAGATCTCTTTCAATAGGCGGATATGGAATTATTTTCTTAAAAAGTTTTGGCGCGTTCATTATGTTAAAAAGATTATCTAAATTTTCAATGCTAAATGCATACACATCATCGAATTTAAAATTAAATTTTTTTGATATATCGCTAGAAAGAAGCCCCATATAGCCTAGCATTTCATTTTTGTATTTAATTGAATAAGAATAAGTGAAATATTTTATGTCCATTTCATNTTCTATAAAATGTAAATCTTTTATGCCAATTTTTTTAAAAAATGAAATTATTAAACCTTTCAATATAAAATAATCAAATGCTTTGGATTTAGAATTGTGTACTGATTTTTCTTGATAATTACCATGCAATATACCTGTCAAGGTTTGTACTTCATCAATGCCCAATCTTTTTGAATCAGAATATGAAAATGTATTGCCATGCTCAAAAAGCATNAAATCATGGATGCCGTTATTGACATTATGTTCAATATTTTGCATCAATCCATGTATTAAGGAGTAACGCAAATGTGTCATTTTATCNGATAACGGGTTNTTCATTTCAATAAGATCTTTTTTATTNGAATAAAAATATGCTTCCTCTTTNGTTTGAAGAGAATTATTGAAAACTTGATAAAATCCAAGACCAATTAAAGAANTATTAATTTTATCTAAATTATGATGAGGGTCAAAATCATCAAAATTCATAATGGAAGTATAATTATTAGAGGACTTTATATTATTATAGCCATAAACTCTGATGACTTCTTCAATAAGATCGATATCTCTCGTAAGGTCTGGTCTCCATGAAGGAGGTGANCANNTTAAANCATCTTTTTCATATATTCTACANCCAAGAGANCTTAATGTTTTTACAACAAAATCATTCGGGATGTTAACTCCTGCTATCTCATTGATTAGTTTCTTCTTTAGNACAATTTCATTGGTTTCAATCTTTTCAGGATATGTATCCATAATGTCAGGTATCCATTCACCGCAATTTAATTCATCNATAAGATGTACAATTCTCCAAAATGCCAAAACAGGTGCGTTGTAATCAACTCCCCTTTCAAATCTTTTAGAAGCATCGGTAATCATATTTAATGTTTTAGAGCTTTTTCTTATTGTCGCAGGGTTGAAGTAAGCACACTCAATTAAGACATTTTTAGTATTTTCATTGATTGCTGAATCAAAACCTCCCATTATACCTGCAACAGCGATAGGTGATTCACCATCTGTAATGAGCATCACATTGCTATTGACTGNTCTTTCAATTTCATCAAGCGTTGTNATTTTTTCACCATCTCTAGCTCTNCGAACCANTATTTTTTTATTTTTAATTTTATCTAAATCGAAGAAGTGAGTAGGCTGACCCATTTCCATCATTACATAATTTGAAATATCAACTAGGTTATTTATGCTTCTTATGCCAACAGATTCTAATTTTTTCTTAAGCCAATCAGGGGACTCTTGAATCTTAACATTTTGAATTATGCCTCCAACATANCTTGNACAATCTTTTAAATCATCCATNCTTATCTCAATCATAGATGATATATCAGAGGATTTAGGCAATGTAGAAAAATCAGGCTCATTAAGATTTAAGTGTAATTTTGCAGCTAGATCTCTTGCGACNCCAAGATGTGAAAANCAATCTGCTCTATTTGGNGTNATATCTAAGGTTATAAGATCGTTATTAGTAGAAAAATAATCAGGAAGTGANTGTCCACATATAGCATTTTCGTCTANTATCATAATACCATCATGTTCGTCGGATATGCCAAGCTCTCTTTCAGAGCAAATCATTCCTTTGCTGATCTCTCCTCTAATTTTAGCTTCTTTTATTTTAAAATTACCCGGCAGAACCGAATCAACTGGAGAAAAAGCAATTTTAATTCCTTTGCTAACGTTGTTTGCGCCACAAATCACAGGCAATGTGTTAACTCCATCAAACACCTTACAAATATTTAATCTATCTGCGTTTGGATGTTTTTTAATAGCTTGTATTTCACCTACAATAATTTCTTTTAACTCATCAAAGTTTGTTGATATCTCAGCTTCAAGGCCAAGCATTGTTAGCGTTTCAGCTACTTCATCAATAGTTAAATTGATATCCAANAAATCTTTTATCCATNAATAAGANATNTTCATTAGAACTGCTCTAAAAACCTGACATCGTTTTGATATAATAATCGTATATCATCAATTTCATATTGAAGCATGCAGATTCTTTCAACGCCCATTCCGAAAGCAAAGCCGTTCCATAAATTATTGTCTACATTAACTGCTTTAAATACTTCAGGGTCAACCATACCAGAGCCTAAGATTTCTAACCATTGATTGTTTTTTTCACTCCATATATCAACTTCTGCGCTTGGCTCGGTAAAAGGAAAAAAACTAGGTCTAAACCTCATTTTAGTTTTTGAACCAAACATCTTTTTAACAAAGTATTCAAGAGTGCCCTTTAAATCGCTAAAAGTAACATTTTTGTCAATATAAATGCCTTCAACCTGATGAAAAAGACAAAAACTTTTAAAGCTTATAGACTCATTCCTATAAACTCTTCCAGGCACAATATATCTCAAAGGGGGTTGTTTTTCTTCCATTAAGTGTACTTGTACATTAGATGTATGAGTNCGAAGTATTAAATCTTCCTTAGTGAAAAAAGTATCTTGCATATCCCTAGCAGGATGATCTTTCGGAAAATTCAAAGCTGAAAAATTATGAAAGTCATCATCAATCTCTGGACCATATGCAACGGCAAATCCAATTTGACCAAAAAGTCGTTTAATCTCATCCATTGTTGATTGAATTGGATGTTTATTACCAGGAGGGTAAATAACCCCAGGCAATGATCTATCTATTATTTCTTTTAAGGGAGATGCGGATTCAGTCTTGGATGGAAAACTGTTCTCCANCTCTATTTTTAGCTGGTTAAGTAATTTACCTGCTATGGGTTTTTGATCGTTAGAGAGNTTAGGTATCTGTGAAAATAAATTTGCGATCAACCCTTTTCTACCTAGAAACTTGATTTTTAAGTTTTCTAGAGAATCTTTGTCTGAAGGAAAAGGATCTGAATCTGATCGGAATTGTCTCCGAACGGATTCAATTGATTCCTTTATGTCCATTAATTATTTAATGTCTTAACCAAAGCTGTGAATGANTCAGGATCATTCATTGCCATATGAGCTAAAATTTTCCTATCTAAATCAATATTATTTGACTTTAATGATGAAATGAATTGTGAATATGTGAAACCATTTAATCTGGCAGCTGCATTGATTCTTGTGATCCAAAGTCTTCTAAACTGACGTTTTCTTTGTCTTCTATCTCTNTAGGCATAAAGACCAGCTTTTTCAACAGCATCTTTTGCAGCTTTNAAATTTCGACTTCGGGCACCATAGTAACCTTTGGCCTGTTTTACAATTTTTCTATGACGTCTGTGTCTTGGAACAGAACTATTTGCTCTAGGCATTACATATCTCCTAAATTATTTAACAAGCATACGTTTAACACGTTTTTCTTCNGATACATCAACAAGATCTGATTGTCTCATTTTCCTTTTCGCGCTGTTACTTCTTCTAATAAGCATATGGCTATGATTTGCTTTATTTCTTTTAATTTTACCTGAACCAGTCAAAGTAAAACGTTTTGATGCACTCTTTCTTACTTTTTGCTTGGGCATAATATCTCCTATTTTGCAGAAAGAACTATAGTCTGTCTTCTTCCTTCTAATTCACCTTGTTTTTCAACTTCTGCGACATCTGCTAGCATTTCTACAACTTTATCTAAAACCTCTAATCCTANATCTGTTCTAGATAACTCACGTCCTCTATACATTAATGTGACCTTTAATTTACAACCATCTTGNATAAATTTCCTACCAAGACCAACTTTAGTTTCAAGNTCATGGGTATCAATGCGAGGTCTAACTCTTATCTCTTTAATTTTTACAACATGCTGCTTTTTTTTGTTGGCTTGTTGTTTCTTCTTTTCTTCATATTTTAGTTTACCATAATTTAAAATACGTGCAACAGGGGGTTTAGANTTAGGGGANACCTCTATAAGGTCTTGGCCTACNTCTNTCGCTCTTTCNATAGCTTGATCTAAAGACATAACTCCTAATTGCTCACCATCTTCAGAAATCAATCTTACTGAATCAGCTCTTATATCCTCATTGATTCTTATATCACTAACTTTCGCGATTAGGCAAACTCCTATTCATAATTTCTTTTTGTATATCTAAAATAAAATTATCTACAGAAAGAGTTCTTTGTTTTACAATGAACCTTCTTCTTAATGATAACGAATTGTCTTGTTCTTCTTTTTCACCAACAACAACCATTAATGGGATTCTATCTATTTCAGACTGTCTAATTTTTGCACCTATCTTATCAGGGCGGTCATCTAACTTAACTCTAAATCCTCTATCAACAAATTTTTCTTTTAAGTTATTTGCATAATTTAAATATTTATCTGATATCGGTAAAAGAACTANTTGTACAGGAGCTAACCATAATGGAAAATCACCTCCAAAGTGCTCAATTAAAAAACCAATGAACCTNTCATGGGTACTCAACGGAGCTCTATGAATGCAAAGCGGTGTTTTNTAATTGCCGTGTTCATCAGTATAANATANGNCAAACNTCCTTGGTATTGCAAAGTCAACTTGATTGGTGGCTAGAGTAAATTCTTTTCCTATGGCTGACCATACCTGCACATCAACCTTGGGACCATAAAAGGCAGCTTCTCCAGGAATTTCAGTAAAATTAATTCCCCCTTCTTCCAATGCTTTTCTAACTTGATCTTCAGTTTTAATCCATAAGTCTGGTTGATTGATATATTTCTTACCTAAATTAGCTTTATCATGAAGACTTAAACGCATTTGATATTTTTCAATACCAAAAATATCAAAATATTCTAAGTACATCTTGCAAACATCTAAGAATTCTTTTTTAAAATCCTTTTCACTGCAATATATGTGAGCATCATTCATTTGCATACTTCGAACTCTCATTAACCCAAACAATTGACCGGATTTTTCATATCGATAGCATGTACCATACTCTGCAATTCTATATGGTAAATCTCTGTAACTTTTTGGACTGGCGTCATATATCTTNTGATGATGAGGACAATTCATAGGTTTTAAATAATATTCAGTGCCATCTATATCCATAGCGGGAAACATNCTCTCTTTATANAGNTCAAGATGNCCAGATTTTTTATATAAATCACCCTTAGTAATATGAGGTGACCTTACTTGATGGTAACCGTATCGGTCTTCTGTTTCTTTGGCTAATTTTTCNAGCTCATTTATAATTACCCCTCCATTTGGTAGCCATAATGGAAGGCCAGAACCAACCTCATCATCAAAAGAAAATATAGAGAGCTCCTTGCCTAATTTTCTATGGTCTCTTTTCTTAGATTCTTCTAAAAAGTTTAAATATTTATTCAGCTCTTTTTTAGAGAAAAATGCAGTTCCGTAGATCCGTTGAAGCATTTTATTGTTTTCGTCCCCTCTCCAATAAGCACCAGATGTTGACAAAAGTTTAAAATACTTAATATGCCCGGTTGTTGGAACATGGGGTCCTCTACATAGATCAACAAATTCTCCTTGGTGATATGAGGATAAATTTTCACTTGGNTCTAAGTCGTTGATNATTTCAACNTTATAATTATCACCNATTTNTTTAAAAAANTTGATAGCTTCATNTCTAGANAAATTTNTTCTAGAAACATNGTGATTTTCCTCAACAATNTTTNGCATTTCATTTTCAATTTTTACTAAATCATNATCAGAAAATGTTANATCAATATCAAAATCATAAAAAAATCTATTTTCAATNACTGGACCTATTGTTATTTGGCAATCAGGCCAAATTCGCTTTACTGCCTGAGCCATTAGATGGGCCGTACTATGAAGAAGAATATCATGGCTTATCGATGATTTGATTGTATGCAATTCAATTTTTGCGTCATCATTTATTGGTAAAAAGGCATCGACAAGATTGTTGTTAATTGATGCAGCAATTGTTTCTTTAGCAAGTCGGGGCCCTATGCTATTTGCTATATCAATAGCGGTAACTCCAGCTTCATAAGATCTAACGCTGTTGTCTGGAAATGTAATTTTAATATTATTCATAAACCTGTGGGCGATAACGGAGTCGAACCGCTGACCTCTACGATGTCAACGTAGCGCTCTAACCAACTGAGCTAATCGCCCTAAATTAAATTTTAAAACATTTTTTCAATTAATATTTCAACTAAAGAATTAATTATTAATTATAACTTGAGAATTTTTAAAAGCCATTTGATAGGAACTATCACTTGATAGAATGTTGATTGCAGATTGAACTACTTTATCATCTTTTAATGCTTGCTTTATTCTTCCTTCAGGACCATTGAACAAACCTGCAAATTCCAATAAAAGTAATTGCTTCATATCAGTATTTTCAGATACCACTCTATCATTCTTTTGATTTTTGAAAAACAAACCTAAATCATTCATGGCTTTTTTTGTCTTGTTATCTATTTTACCTAAAGCAGTCATTTTCTCTTCAATTTCTTCTAATACTTCTTCTCCTGGTAATCTCACCTCATCTTTAGTTATTATGAAATTATTAAATTTTGACATTAATTCATTATCATTTTCAACATCCTCAAATTTTTGATACTGAAACTTATTCTCTTGAGCGAATGAATAGAAGAATCCACTTCTCCAGTATTGAACTGTTAGAGGCTCCATTGTTTCTGAATAAATTATTGAATCTGGAGTTATTCCTCCGTTACCGAGTACTTGTCTACCATTCAAAGTGGTAAAGATAGAGTCTTCTTGTTCACTTTCAAGAACAACCTTTTCATTTATNTANTCATTATTCTGTATAAATCTNCCGCTGGGTATATAATATCTCGCTGTNGTTACTTTCAAAGATCTAATTTTATCAATTGGNTANAGNGTTTGNACAAGNCCTTTTCCAAATGATTTTCNACCNATNACAATACCCCTNTCAAGATCTTGAATGGACCCTGCAACAATCTCGCTAGCNGAAGCNCTGCCTTGATTNATAAGTATTGCTATNTTTACATCTTTNTCAATNATGGGTTTTGTTCTNGANNNAAAACTTCTATTTGATTCTTTCATTCGNCCTTTTGTNGAAACNATNGTNTGCCCTTTTTCNATCANCATATCNATCATATTTACAGCAGCAGTCAATANTCCNCCNCCNTTATCTCTNAAATCGATGATAACTTCTTTAACATCGCTTTCAATCAAATCTTTGAATGCTTGATTCATTTCACTGGTGGTATTTCTTGAAAATCTGTTAAGNCTTATATAGCCTGTTGTTGNNGAAACCATACCAGAATAAGTAATATCTTTAACTTTAATATNAGACCTAATCAATNTGTANTCTATTGGATCATCTTCACCATATCTTTTTATTGTAAGTACCACTTCAGACCCTNTGAGNCCTCTAATTTTTGCAGCTGCATCATTAAAGGTCATATCTTTNACAAAAGCATCGTCTACTTTAAGAATAATATCTCCACTTAAAATACCAGCTGTTTGAGCAGGGCCGCCATCCATAGGAGCAATAACAATCATTTGTTCATTTCTATAGCTCAATTGAATACCAACTCCACCATATTTACCTTTGCTTAAAATGTTCATTTGATGCTGTTCCTCTTCAACCATATATGAGGTATAAGGGTCAAGATTAGCNGTTATGCTATTTATGGTCGCTTTTGTGAATTCTTCAGGGTTGAGCTCATGAAGATAGGTTGAAAATATTTGATTATAAATTTGATTGAACAATCTTTGTGATTGGCTAATCCTTCTATAAAAACTTGACTGAGTAACAGCGATCGAAACAGCACCAACCACAATTAGAGAAACAATAATTTTTTTAAAAGATTTTGATCTTTTCACCTTNNATCCTTTTCTAATAAATGTGAAACAATTTTTTTATGAATAATTTTTTTTTCCTGATTTCCATCTANAGTTATATATCTATCCTTAAAAAGTGTTGATAATTTAATATAAGATTGCCTAACTCTCGACTGAAATTCTAATCCGACGCTTTCTATTCTGTCTTTACTGGATCCGCTTCTTTTAGCACCTACCTCTGGTTCAATATCTATAAAAAAAGTGATATCAGGAAAAGTATTATTAGTTGCAAAATTATTCAAATCGATCAACCAATTAATATCTAATTTTCTTCCTCCGCCTTGATAAGCTAACGTAGAATCTAAGAATCTGTCAGCAATGACTATTTTACCTTGATTTAAAAAAGGTAAAATCTTTTCGTCAATAAGCTGTGCCCTACTACCTGTCATCAGCAATGCTTCTGTTCTATCAGAAATTTCATGATCATGGTTATGAAGTAATATTTTACGTATTTGTTCTGATATATCAGTGCCACCTGGCTCCCTAACAATAAGAAATTCTATATTTCTATCTCTTAAATAGGAACAAAGCATTTTGATTTGGGTTGATTTCCCACATCCATCGATTCCTTCAAAGGATATGAAAAAACCTTTAGAAGTAGACACTATCTTTATCCTTTCCAATTAGAATTACAAATTCCCCCTTTAAATTTATGTTGACAAAGTTTTCAATCAAGGAAGCTAAAGATCCCCGATAAAAGGTTTCATGGATTTTTGTTAATTCTTTACAAATCACAGCTGGTCTGTTGTTAAATATGGAATAAATATCATTCAAGGTCTTTAACAAACGTTTTGGATTCTCGTATAATATTAAGGTAGAATTTAATTTAGATAATTCCTCTAGTTTGGAATTTCTTCCTTTTTTTGTAGGTAAAAAACCAGCGAAAAAAAAATTATCAGTAGGAAGNCCAGAGGACGTCAAAGCTGCAAGAAAAGCTGATGGGCCAGGAATTGAGCTGACAGTAATCTCATTTTCAATGGCGCTTCTAATTAATCGATAAGAAGGATCACTTATACCAGGAGTTCCTGCATCTGAAATTAATGATATATTTTTACCATCTTTTAAATGAGCAATTATTGTTTCTATCCTATTGTGGGAATTGTATTCATGATAACTAATCATTTTAGTCTTAATTTTATATTCTTTTAATAAGATTTGAGATTTTCTCGTATCCTCAGCAGCTATTAAATAACTATTCTTTATAATATCTAGAGCTCTTAAGGTTATATCTTTAAGATTTCCTAAGGGCGTCGAAACAATGAAAAGAGAGCCAAAAACCGAATTCAACTCTTTTGGAATCTCCCAAGAGCATTATCGATCATACCAAAACCATTTTCAAGGTCGCTTTTAGATATATTCAAATGCGGTCTAAATCTGATTGTTTTTGTACCGCACCCTAACATCATAGCTCCTTCTTTAAGAATCATATCATTTACCTTGTCTCTTGTTTCAGAATCAGGAAAATCAAAAGCTCCAAAAAGACCTTTATTTCTAGCATTTGAAATCAAATTAGGGTGTTTTTTTTGCAATTNGTTCAATAGANTGCNAAGCTCTTTNCCCATTTTGTTAGCATTTTCTAGTAAATTCTCATTTTCAATAATTTCTAAGTATAAAGTAAATCTTACCATATCTACGAGGCTGCCTCCCCAAGTAGAATTTATCCTACTAGATTGACTAAAAACATTATCCTCAACCTCGTCCAATCTTTTGCTTGCAAAAATTCCACATACTTGAGTCTTTTTACCAAATGAAATAATATCCGGTAAAATATTAGAATTATCGCAATTGCAATTACATACATTTGGGTTAAATGATTGATGAGCCCACATACTTCCTGTTATCCCAATTCCTGTTTGTACTTCATCATAAATCAAAAGAAAATCATTTTCATTCGCAAGGGTTCTAAGTTCTTTAAAAAATTCGCATCTAAAATGATTATCTCCTCCTTCGCCTTGAATGGGTTCAATTATTAAAGCAGCTATTTCATCCTTATTTTTGAGCAATGCATCTTTTATCTGATCTAATGAAATTTTCTCACTTTTAATTATCTCATCAATATTTTCATCAATAGGAAAGTGTATTTTTGGATTTAAAACTCTAGGCCATTTAAATTTGGGAAAATACATGGTTTTTCTAGGGTCAGGTGAATCAGTTAAGCTCATCGTATAGCCTGTTCTACCATGAAAACAATCCTTAAAATGTATTATCATCGACCCTTTTTTACCCTTACCAGTTTTAAGGTTTTTTTTAACTTTCCAATCAAAAGCTGCTTTTAATGCATTTTCAACTGCCAATCCACCTCCTTCAATAAAAAATGAA
Source organism: bacterium TMED144 (assembly GCA_002170005.2). Lineage (GTDB taxonomy): Bacteria > Fidelibacterota > Marinisomatia > Marinisomatales > TCS55 > TMED144. The sequence continues at coordinate 18,358 of NHGT02000007.1, forward strand.
TGTGGAAGATAGTCAGGTTGAGCTACTCTATTCATAGTATTTACAAATTCTGCCATTTCAACAGAATAAACATCTGAATTAGTGGGTTTGTTTAATGCTGAGGTNAGAAGCCTTTCTTTNTTTTCTAAAATATANGGNTGNTTNTAACCAACAGATAANGANGCAAACATNGAAAAAAGNTCAAGNTATNGNCTATTNTCCCTTCCATCTACAAGCCANGATCCATGACTTTTCTNTAANTCAATAATTTGAGACATTCCATCAGCAAGCATGTGTTTACTAATGTTATCTTTTGTATTTTTGGGATTTATATTCATACTAAATACTCATATTACTTTAATTATCAGAATTATTTAAATTAAATTCTATTCCTTGAGCCAAAGGTAAATCATTGCTCCAATTTATGGTATTTGTTTGTCTTCTCATGTACTGCTTCCATGAGTCAGAACCGGACTCTCTACCTCCGCCAGTTTCTTTCTCACCCCCGAATGCACCTCCAATCTCAGCGCCTGATGTACCAATATTAACATTTGCTATTCCACAATCACTACCTCTTGAAGATAAAAACAATTCCGAATTCTTTATATTTTCGGTAAAAATAGCCGATGATAATCCTTGTTTCACATCATTTTGTAAATTTATAGCCTGATTAATATCCTTACATTTTAACAGATAAAGAATTGGTGCAAATGTTTCTTCTTGAACAATGTCCCACTCATTTTCAACTTCAGCTATTGTTGGCTCTACAAAAAAACCTGGGCGATCAATTTCTTTACCTCCATAAATTATCTTTCCACCGCTTTGGTTAATCTTTTTTATCGCTAATAAATAATCAGTGATTGCATCTTTACTCACAAGTGGACCCATTAATGTCTCTTTTTCTACAGCATTTCCAATCATGATCTGCTTATACGCATTTGTCAAGCTAGCCCTAAATTCATCAAATATAGATTCATGTATAATAACTCTTCTAGTAGATGTGCATCTTTGTCCCGCTGTGCCAACAGCCCCAAAAACGACAGCAGGTAAAGCTAGGTCTAGGTCAGCAGTCTTATCTATAATGATCGCATTATTTCCACCAAGCTCTAAAATAGATTTACCAAATCTGCTAGATACAATTTGATTTACGTGTCTGCCCATTTTAGTGGATCCGGTGAATGAAATTAATGGAATTGAAGGGTTTGATATCAAGGATTCACCGATCTCTGAACCGGATCCAATGGCTAAAGAAAAAATTCCCTCGTAGCCTAAATTTTTCATCACATCATTACAAATATTTTGAACTGCGATTGCACACAAAGGAGTTTGAGATGAAGGTTTCCAGATAGTTGTATTACCACATATTGCTGCAATAAATGCATTCCAAGCCCAAACTGCAACAGGGAAATTAAAAGCAGAAATAACACCTATCGGACCCAATGGATGCCATTGTTCATACATTCTATGGTCAATTCTTTCAGAATGCATTGTTTTACCGTAGAGCATACGAGATTGTCCAACAGCAAAATCAGCGATGTCTATCATTTCTTGAACCTCACCGTCGCCTTCTTGTTTTATTTTTCCCATTTCTAATGAAANTAACGTACCGAGATCATCTTTACAATCTCTCAAAGCTGTTGACATTTCTCTTACCAATTCACCTCTAATTGGAGCTGGAATTTTTTTAAATTCATTAAATGCATCAGATGATCTTTTTATAATCTTGTCTAGATCACTAATAGACGATTTATAAACAGATGAAAGAAGGGTTCCATCGGATGGATTGTATGATGAGATCAGTTTTTGNTCTTCATTTTTTATGCAATTATTATAACTAGAGCTTGCTCCGTAATTAAACTCTACTATGCCTAATTTTTTTAATACCTTATTCATTTCTTAAACTACGATATAAATCTTAAAAAAATGAAAATTAAAGGACTGGATATTATGATCGAATCAAATCTATCCAAAAACCCACCATGACCCAATAGCAGATTACTAGAATCCTTTATCTTGTAATTTCTTTTAATCATTGACTCAAAGAAATCGCCTAGTTGCCCAAAAATACCAATTAGAATAGAAATTAAAATAATTTGAAAAGTAGATAGCGAATAATTAAGAACTTCAAAAGAATTAAAAATAGAAACACAGAATAAAGAACCAAAACAACCCCCAATGAAACCTTCAATAGTCTTTTTGGGGCTTATACTTTCAATCATTTTTGTTCTCCCAAAAGCATTGCCTATAAAGTAAGCAGCAGAATCTGTCATCCAAACTGTTATAAAAAGTAATAGAGTAAATCTTGATCCATTCAAATGATCAAAAT
>NHGT02000008.1 GCA_002170005.2 bacterium TMED144
CCAATTAAACTGAGGGTATAACCTAATCTAGATGCAGCTTCGCTGATGCTAAGCTCTTCTTCGGCGATATCATCACCAAAAAAATCCTCAGAAAAATCAGCAAATTCATCATCTTCTCCCTCATCATCAAACTCTTCGTCAAAGGATTCATCATCAAATTCGAATCCTTCTAAATCATCATCCTCTGAAAATTCGATATCCTCATCAAAAGATTCGTCATCTTCAGAAAAGTCGAAATCCTCATCAAAAGATATTTCTTCTTCATCATCACCCCAAAAAATCTCTTCAGCATCACCACTTTGAGCATATATCGTAGATGTAGGAATAGTAATTATATACATTGCAGTTACAGCAATAATGTATAGCAATGTTCTTTTATTGAATAAATTCATAGAACAATCCCATTTTCTGCACAATGTGCATAGCGTTTTGTTAACATGCTTACCTCGAATAAGTACGTTGTCCAGTTTTAATTTAAGACAGAGTACTTAAATAAAGCAATAAATGGATTTAATACAAAAATTATGCCATTATTTAGTAATTGAGCCTGTTTTACCCTCAATTAATGGGCCACCAGAATTATAAATCGCAGTCAATAAAGCATTTAAATCATTATCTAAATTATCTATTGTATCCTCAATATTAGACAATTCTTTTTGGGATAATTCTAATTGCTCTTTTGCTGTTTCTGTTGGACCATAAGTCGAATATTCCATTATTCTTCCCACAACATATAATCGACTTGAGACTGTTGGATTATTTTTTTCTCCAGGGCCACTTTTAGATCTATTACCGCTGACTCTTTCATCTAAATCCAAAATCTTATTCCTTAATAAGCTGTATTCTGATTCAATATCTCCAGAGCTTGATCTTGATTGGTCTAATGCCAATTTGGTCTTTTCTATTGTTGTCATCAAATTGCTTATCTCTGTTTGAATCGATGAGGCAATTTTGATGGTATTCTCATATAATCTCCAAAAAGCAGCAATCTCATCATGCGACTTAGTTGGTAGTGCACCCTCTCTTAGAGGCACTACATCAAAAAATTGCTCTTTAGACATTTGAGAAACTTGTCCGTTATTGTTTAAAAACATTTTAACGCTATATTTTCCAGGAGGTGCCATAAAACCCATCATAGAGCTTTGTCGTCCAGATTTATTTATTATTGATGGTGAGGGATATCTTAAATCCCATGCTACTCTATGAAAGCCTTGCTTTGCAGGAGCATTTAATCTTCTTACAATCTCACCTTTTGAGTTGCTGACAACAAATATTACTTCAGACTTAAGCTCTCTTCTTTCATTCTCTACTGTGTCCCATCCAGGAAAACCTACACTTTTACCATCTTTTATAATTGCTTTCTCTTTATCCTGCCTGATAGCTAAGGATGATTTAGAATCGCTTTTTAAGTAATATGTAAAAACAGCTCCAAAAGGGGGGTTTTTAGCGGTATAATAACTGTCGCCTTGTGTTCCTTTTGGTCTATCGCCAAAACCTAAATGAGATCTTGGTATATACCACCAGGCTTTTCGAACAGAAAAAAGACTTGCGGGTGACTGCATTTGAGTATTTGATAATTCTCTAAAAACGCTCATGTCATCAAAAACATAAAAACCTCTTCCAAACGACGCACCAACTAAATCGTTCTCCCTTTTGTGGATTGCGAGATCTCGAAAAGAAATAGTAGGCACCCCTCCTTTAATCTTTGACCATCTTTTCCCACTGTTAATACTGAAGTAAATACCAAACTCAGTAGCTAAGAATAATAGATCTTTCTTTACATGATCCTGAACAATCCTCCATGTAAGCGTTCTTTCAGGTATATTGGATGATATAGAACGCCAACTTTTACCTTTGTCCGTGCTTTTATAGACATATGGTCTAAAGTCACCATATTTATGATTATCCAAAACGGCATAAACTACATTTTCATTAAAGTTATCCGCTTTTAAATCATTAACATATGCATAGCTAGGTGCGCCTGCTAATTTTTTTACCTCAATTCGCCTCCAAGACTTTCCATCATTCTCACTAATATGTATGTAGCCATCATCTGTGCCAACATACAAAAGACCGGGTTTGATTGGAGATTCTGATATGGAAGAAATTGTATTATAATTAGACATTGCTAATACATCCCATGCATTATCCCAACTTTGCTTTGAGCCCATGATGGGCAAATCAAATCTATTCTGATTTCTTGTTAGGTCTCCAGAAATTGGTTGCCAGCTATCACCCCTATTATCAGATTTCCAAACTCTTTGTGATCCGAAATATAACCGTTGTGGCTTATGAGGGCTGACTAGGATTGGCGCATCCCAATTAAATCTCTCATAATTTTCTTTATCTCTTGGTTGAGGCTGAACGTCGGTAACTTCACCAGTGATCATATCAATTCTTGCAAGTGTGCCTTGCTGTCTCTGGCCGTACATTATATTCGGATTACCAGGTTCGGTGGCCGGCTGATGCCCATCCCAATTTAAAACAACTCGCCAATCTGAATTCTGAATACCTTGCCAACTATCAGTTCTAGAGGGACCACCTTGCGTGTTATTATCTTGGGTTCCGCCAAAAATATTATAGAATGGCTCTGTATCGTCTAAGGCTAGGTCATAAAATTGAGTCAATGGAAGGTTGGCCATATATCGCCAAGTTTTAGTAAGATCATATGACTCATATAAGCCTCCATCTGAACCTACTAAAAGGTAATCAGGATCACTTTTTTTGAAAGCAATTGCATGATTGTCACCATGTTTATTCTTCTCATTCATCCTGTAAAATGTTTTTCCACCATCATCAGATATTTGCATATTAGCGTCCATTAAATAAAGTCGATCAAAATGATGTGGTGAAGCATATAATTCTTGATAATAATGTGGACCAGTTGCGCCAGCGACAGCATTGGATTGTTTGGTCCAATTCTCTCCACCATCTATGGATTTATACACTCCTCCTGTTCTTCTGTTGAGCTCTATTGCAGCATAAATTATGTCATTATTTTGTCTAGAAATATCTAGTCCAATCTTTCCCATATTTGATTTTGGAAGTCCGTTGGTAAGTTTCTTCCAAGTTTCTCCTTCGTCATAACTCTTATAAATACCTGAACCAGGGCCCCCACCCATATAAGCTGCAACAGTTCTGTGTCTTTGCCAAAGAGCGGCATACATCACCTTTTTATTAGAGGGGTCTAAGATAATTTCAGTAGCACCGGTCCATTTATTGCTCTTTAATACCAGTTTCCAATTTTTACCTCCATCTACNGTCTTGTATAAACCTCTTTGNCCTCCAGAGCTCCACAAAGGACCTTGTACAGCAACCCATACAANATTTGAATTATTTGGATGAATTACAATTTTCGATATTCTCTCAGAATTTTTTAAACCCATGTTGGTCCAATTTTTTCCTCCATCAAAAGACTTGTAAATACCATCTCCATACCCAAAATGCCTTCCACCTTGATCTTCGCCTGTTCCNATCCAAACAACTTCAGGATTATTAGGGTCTATAGTAACACATCCGATAGAATAGGACNCTTGNTCATCAAATATGGGATCCCATGTAATTCCAGAATTTTGTGTTTTCCANACATTGCCAGAACCAACTGTAANATACCATGTATTTTCATCTTCAGGATGNATTGCNATGTCNGATATTCTACCNGACATCAAGGCTGGTCCAATAGATCTAAATTCAAGACCTNNAAAATTATCATCTGACCAAATATCNNATTTNTGAGATNGCAATANAGTTNTNTTNANAATAAANGAAAGNNANANAAGAAATTTNGTGGANAAGGAATTNATCATAATANATCTCCAAATTTTNTAANAAGAAGAATGTACACCCGGAAGGATTCGAACCCTCAACCTTTCGGTCCGTAGCCGAACGCTCTATCCAATTGAGCTACGGGTGCATAAACAATTTTTNAANCTANTGAAAATATAATTGAAAAAANNTTANTAAGAAATACTTTAAACTATTCTAAGACTTCTTTANATACCTGCAATATTTGTTTAGAGCTATAATCTTGAATCCACGATACTACTTTTAATTCATTAGAATTCCATGATGCGATGGACTTATTGATCCAGGGATCTGGAAAAGTCCAACTAAAGGTTTCAACTTTTGGTATGTTAGCTTCAAATATTACCTTTTTACCCCTATTTCCAGATAAAAGGTCAACCACAACATCATAATGATCAGTTAATCCATTTGGTGAATTAGGATAAACTACTTTATCAAGAACTACAGCTACAAAAAGTTTTAGCTCAGCATTAGGACTGGTATCAATTAAAGATTTTGCANAAACTGAAACTGTAATNTCTCTCCCTTCTTTGGTNGATGTTGAATTCATNGTAAACAAAGATATTTCATTTGTAATATTTCTAGCATCGTCTCGCCAAGTTGCTGGACTGGTACCAGAATCTCTTCCATTTGAATATAAATGCGGTGTATAATTATTNCCATANTAATCATTGCGATCGCGATTCATTTGTTGATTGATTANATACATTGGATCATTGCCTTGGCCTGGCCACCAAACGTGGTAAAAGATTTGGCTCCAAACACTGTCCAATCCAGTACCGACATAAGTTGGCGAACTAGGATCTAAAGAAGAATGTAAATTCCGCTCCGCGGAAGCACATGGTCCTCAGGTACTGGATGTAAACATTTCACTTAAAACTCGTTTCCTGATGGAACTAACAACAATCTGAGAACTACCTTTTACATCACCTAATTCAGCTGTTATATCTGAATACCCTTGATTCTTTGATGTCACCATTCCTTTTTCATCGACAATTGCAACATCTTCGTTTGATGACTTCCAAACTATTGGCTGATCAAGTAATTCTTTATTGCTGCTACTAATAACTAATGCATAGAATTGAGTAGCTTTATTTGGTTCGGTCAAGGGATTAACAGGAGACACAACAATAGAGCTTACAGTTTCAACGGACTCACTATTATTATCATCGCAAGAAAAAATAAAGAACATAAAAGATATGAGAACGGTCTTAAATTTTAATTTTTTAAACATAAAGTATTATAATTTATTTAAAGCAATTGCTTTAATATAAATGTGAAACGTAATTAAAATAAAGCAATAACCTCAAAATTCAATCCATTTTCAAAAGGTTGGATATAACGACAAATACCATTGCTGCAGTATACACCTCCTCTNTTTGATCCATAAGAAATTGATAATCTATAATTCTGANTAANATTATAAGANGACTCAAGATTTATCCATGTCAGTGATGGGTCAAATATTGGACTTAGAAAATCTTCAATTTTACTATTGAATCTTTCTTTTTCTAATACAATTCTTTCCTCAGTATCCGTATAATCAATTCCTAAGTTAATGGACCATTTTGGTGAAGAAGAAAAACCAATACCAATATACCTATTAATCTGAAAATCTTTTGTAAAATTAGAGTAAAATTGAGGACTGTCATTAATCAATGAAAATGTCTTAAAACCTTTTTTTAGTTTTTGATATTCATAAGTAATGTTAATGCTATTTCTTTCCGATAGCTTTATCATTAAACTTAAGGGAACTGAAATTGCATCCTTTAATTCATAGCTGAAACTTGATCTATATAGGTAATTTTTATCATTCAACAGCCACTGATTTTCAAAAATATCTACCACAGAATTCATTTTAGAAAATGCCAACTTGTAATAGAATTTATTTGCATTATAANNTCCATCTATTTCTACATACATTTCTTCAGCTGGGTTAAAAAAAGGATCTTTTATTGGAAGAAAGAGTCTGGTATTTTTAGAGCTACCACTTAAATTCCTAAGCCATTCAAAATTTTCATCCATTTTCCAATCAGAGTTTCTGCTTAATAAAGAATAACTAAGCATTAAAGTTGAATTCTGAAACAAATTCATTTTCACATAAGCATTGTAACCNACTTCATCATTATAATCAATTACATGTGTTAACCTAGATATTAAAATTGAATTATGCGCCATAAATACAGTTGGCATTTGCTGAAAGGGAATATAGCCAGATTTGTCTTCAACAATATCCCATCTATTTGAAGGAGACCGATTTGAAAAAAAATAATTTTTATAACCAATACCAAAAGTAGTGAAGTCACTAAAAAGAAAATCATTCAAATAGATATTGATATCAGAGAATAGTCCATGGCCGTTGTTGTCTTTAGAAACTAGTTCAAATAAAAAACCAAAGTAGTTTGAAAAATAGTTAAGATTTAAACCAATTATCTCATGGTCAAATACACTAAGAGAATCATTAATGGTTTTATCATTTTGCTTGGCATTTAAGTAGTGTAATGAAATATCGATATTATATAAATTGAATTTCATTCGATTGCCAAAGATATTAAAATCAGATTTGTAGTTATGTATACGATCGTTAAANCCTGAGATACGGTTTGAAGATCTATTTATAGCTTGCTTACCAATTAAGAAATCAATTTCTAAAATAGTGTAAGGGAAGTTTAAATAAATTCCTGTTATACCATTATTAAAATCAATCGATTTGTCATCTAAACTATTTAAAACAAGACCGTTGCCCCANAATTCATATAGATCACCAATTTTTAAATTTGCTTTTTTACCGCTATACTCTAGCCTCAAATTTCGTATTCCCGATCTATCGTATCCAAGCGCAGGTGGATTAGAATGCTCCATTTCAATCCATAAATTCCAGTTTTTATAAAGAAGATTTANATCATAATAATTTTCAAAATAATTAAAGTTATTTTTACTTGTTGCAAAATTTGAGATTAAACTTGCTGAGGAAGATACTTGTGATAGCAGAACTGATAAATGAAAAAAGAAAAATAAAAATAATTTAAATGTAGTTTTATCTTTATGGTAAAATATTGAGTACATTCAAAATTTGTTCTTCCATTTTCTTCTCATCGCCTGGTAAATAACCATAATGCCTCCAAAANACTTTACCACTTTTATCAATCAGTACATTGGTAGGCATGAGGTTGCCATTTAATTTTTTAAAAATTTGCATGTTCGGATCTAAGAAAATATCAAAAGAGAATTTTTTTGTTTTGATAAAGGATCGAACCTGCGATAAGCTCTTTTGATTGTCAACACTTATGGCAAGCACTGAAAAACCTTTATCTTTGTATTTTTTTTCAAACTGGTCTAAATAGGGCATTTCTTTTATGCAGGGAGCGCACCATGTNGCCCAAAAGTTAATTANTACTGGGCCATCAGAAAGATAATTTTCAAGTTTTATTTTTTTTCCCATTAAAGGATTTAAAATAATATTCTTGTCAATTTTTTGTGAAAAAGAAAAAGTAATTGCAAAAAATAGAAAAGAAAATTTTANATAAGACATTTGGTTATAAAATCTTAGACAAAAATTCAAATAACTCATTTTCAGGAATAAACTTTAAACTAACTTTGCTAATACTGTTCGCATTATTTATTCCTAAACTAAAAGTATAATTAACAGGTATCTCAACATTTTCCAAAGATACTTGCATCGACCATCCTCCTACTGAAAAATCAATCAAAGGTGAAAAAAAATGAAAAGGTTTAAATATAATTTTTTTGCTATTCAAATTATGAATTTCTTTTTCAGGAGAATCAACAAGTACTACCAATGGATTATCATTTCTGTCTCGTAATTGTATAACAGGAACTGTTCTATGCTTTCCTAGTTGGATTCTTTCAGTAATATTCATCGGAAAATTATATTTGTCTTTATTAAAATAAAAGACAGTCAAGCTTCCATCTTGCTTAAGACCAGAGTAAGGCAAAGATTGTAGCATATCTTTAATTAATTGAGCCTTCAATTTGTAATTGACATTTAATGCTACTTGAAATTCCTTTTTGTTGTTGGGGTCAAAATTAAATTCTGGTTTTTCTAATTTTATCTCATAAGGGTTTGACATTAATTTTTCTAAAACTTCTACCATTATCGTGGTATTAAACTCATTTTCTTGACGATCGTTCTCGTAGCTTTCTTCTTCAATGTTTAATATCCATTCTCCCTCAATTTCTTTTGATTCAAATTCATTTTCTTCGCCCCTAACGCCCATATTGACATCCATTCTTTTTTCTAGTTCTTCAATTGCTGCATCAATTGAAGAACTAACATCCATTGCTCGTTCTGCATAAGTTGGAGGCGTTCGCATTCTTTTTCCATCTGTTAAAGCAGGNTATATACTTTCATTGGGTTTGGGCAAATAGGGTTTTAAAAGCGTACTTACCATTTCAGTTATNGATTTATTTGTGGAACTAACATCATTGTAATCGCCTCTAATTTTTTTTAACCCAACTTCCTCCCAAGATGAAATATCGATCAATTGAATAGAAACAGATAATTTATCTAAAGCACGTTCGTATTTACCTAAAACAAGAAAATTTTTAGTACCTGGGCGTTGTTGCAACAAAAGTGATCTGTTTGACATTATACGCTCTAGATCTGATTCGTTTTTCAAAAAAACGTTATCATAATTATTTAAGTCCGTTTCTATCATTTCGGGAAAAGCATCAGAAAGCCAATTCAAAGGAGCATCTGATTTTGAATTATCAAAGGGGATGATATATAAGTTTAATACTGGAGGTACAGCTAATGCTGCTGATATGCTAAATAGTAGAAATAATATTGATCTAAGCTTAAACATATTTCAAATTAACGCACATTACTACTATTCTCAATCTTAATATTTTAAAATCATTGTTATTGTTTTTTTAATTTAGCCCATGTATCTCTTAATGAGACCGTTCTATTAAAAACAAGATCAGATTTATTTGATTTTTTATCCCTAATAAAATAACCAATTCTTTCAAACTGAAAAATTTCATCATTTTTAACTCCTGATAAGGAGGGTTCTAATTTGCAGTCATTTACTGTGGTCAGAGAACTATCATTTAAATCATCTAAAAAATCGCTAGAACTTTCAGGATTTGGAGATTTAAACAAACGATCATAAAGTTTAACACTCGCATCGACAGCATGGGAAGCAGAAACCCAGTGAATTGTTCCTTTAACTTTTCTACCGTCCGGCGATTTACCTCCCCTTGAATCCTTATCATAAGTACAGTGAATTTCAATAATCTCGCCTTTGCTATTTTTTACAACTTCATGGCAAGTTATGAAATAAGCAAATTTCAGTCTCACTTCATTTTTAGGAGACAGTCTAAAATATTTATTGGGCGGATCTTCCATAAAATCATCAGCTTCAATAAATAATTCTCTAGAGAATGGTAATTCCCTTTTGCCGGCATTTTCATCTTCAGGGTTGTTAGTGGCTTGTAGATATTCGGTTTTATTTTTGTCATAATTTGTTATGATAACTTTAATAGGATTTAAAACAGCCATTCTTCTTTGACTATTTTTATTTAGATCGCTTCTTAGAATTGATTCAAGTTTTGCAATATCCATTATGTTATTTCGTTTTGCTATACCAATTTCATCCATAAAGTTTCTTATCGAAGCTGGTGTATATCCCCTCCTTCTCATGCCAGACAAAGTTGGCATACGAGGGTCGTCCCAACTTTCAACCAACTTATCATCAACTAGTTTTTTTAACTTTCTTTTTGACATTACAGTATAATTTAAATTCAAGCGAGCAAATTCAATTTGTTGTGGGCGATAAACATTCAACGAATCTAAGAACCAATCATATAAAGGTCTGTGATCCTCAAATTCTAATGAACATAAAGAATGGGTGATTCGTTCAATCGAATCCTCAAGCCCATGCGCCCAATCATACATTGGGTATATACACCAATCATTTCCAGTTCTATGATGATGGGCATGTAAAATTCTATAAATAACAGGATCACGCATGTTTAAATTAGAATGAGACATATCAATTTTAGCTCTTAATGTTTTTTCTCCGTTCTTGAATTTTCCATCTTTCATATCCTGAAAAAGTTTAAGATTCTCATCTATTGATCTATTTCTAAAAGGACTTTCTTTGCCAAAAGTGGTTAGCGTTCCTCTCATATCCTTTACCTCTTCATTCGTTAAGTCACAAACGAAAGCTAGATTATTATTAATTAATGAAATGGCGTATCGATACATATCATCAAAATAATCGGATGCAAAGAACATTCTATCTTTCCAGTCAAAACCTAGCCATCTAATATCTTTTTTGATTGATTCTACATACTCTTTTTCTTCTGCTATTGGGTTTGTATCATCAAAGCGGAGGTTGCATTTTCCATTATATTCTTCAGCGATTGAAAAATTTAAACATATAGCTTTTGCATGTCCAATATGTAAATAACCATTTGGTTCTGGAGGAAATCTAGTATNNACCCTGCCATCGTATTTTCCATCTTGATTATCTTTATCNATTATATNTTNAATAAAATTTTTATTTTTCATTTATTAAAGTTTNAAAGTTTTTAGTGCTANAGTAATTCTATTAATAATAGTTTTTCTNCCNATCANAGCAATNGATNTAAACAATGATGGTCCTTTTAAATTGCCAAAAATTAGATACCTTAAGGGCATGATTATTTTTTTTAATGGAATATCTTTTTTTTTAGAAAATTTTTTAATTTGATCTTCTATTAAATCTTCATTCCAGTCATAAGCTTGAGATAATATTGATCTTAAATCAGATATTATGACATTGGCACTTTGATCGGGCCATGCTTTTAATTTATCTTTTTCATCATAGATTTTAGGATCATTGTAAAAAGGTTGAGCTTGCGCTATATAATCCTTGAAGTTGTTTATTCTCGGTTTTAAAAGATCGATAACTTTGATATTAAATTCAGTATCTTTGCTTATGCCCCATTTAGGGTAAAGCAGTCTTACATTCTCAAGAATTTTATTTGATGACATTAGACTTATATGTTGATTAGATATCCAATTTAATTTTTGACTATCCCATATTGCAGATTTTTTTTGCACTTTTTTTAAGTCAAAATCATTGATGAGNTCTTCAAGNGAAAAAATTTCTTTTTCATTTCCTGGATTCCAACCAAGCANAGCTAAGTANTTCATTAGNGTAATATTCAAATATCCATCATTTTTAAAGTTTTGAATTCCTNGAGCACCAAATCTTTTGCTAAGTCGTTTCTTATCNGAACCTAAAATCATTGGCAGGTGCGCAAATGTTGGTAGTTTTAATTTTAGTGCATTATAAATCAGAATTTGTTTAGGTGTGTTAGATAAATGATCGTCTCCACGAATAACATGGGTTATAGCTAATAAATGATCATCAACTACGGCACATAAATTATAAGTTGGCGAACCATCTGATCTTAAAATAATAAAATCGCCTATTTCATCATTATCTGTTTCGTTATGACCATATATTGCATCTGTAAAAACGGTTTTTCCAGCAGGTGTTTTAAATCTATAAACAAAACTCCCACCTTGATTGAATCTAGATTTAACTTCCACGTCATCTAAGTTGCGACACGTACCGCTATACAAAAAATTACCTTTATCTTTTTCTTTTTGAAGAGTTTTTTTTGAACAAAAACAAGGGTATGCAAATTCTTTTTGCACTAACATATCAACATATGTTCTATAATCGTTAAATTTTTTTGATTGGAAAATGACAGGCTCATCCCATCGTATACCAAACCAATTTAAAGAATCAATTATTTGATCAATGTAAATTTTGTCTGATCTTTTTTNATCTGTGTCTTCTATTCTCAAAAAAAAATTGCCATTATTTTGTTTTGAAAACAGATAATTAAAAAGAGCAGTTCTTGCGCCTCCAAGGTGAAGTTCACCAGAGGGGCTAGGAGCAAAACGAACTCTTACAGGTGATTCAACCATTTATATAATAAACCAATAAAAGAAAAGTATATCTAATATATCGCATGAAGAAAAACTCCATGCGATATGATACAATGACTCTTACTGTAAAACAGTAAAATATTTTTATTTACTATCAGGGCCCTTAATAATAGNTCTCGATACGGCTGCAGGCTTTGGAGATGGTTTTGGCGCTGGAGATGAACCAATCGCAGTTATATCACCTTTGATTTGACCGCCTAACTTAATATCAAGCATCTTGTAAGCAATTTTACCAGCAATACTTCCTTCACTGTGAATTGTAAGAGTATTTGAAACTGTTACATCGCCACTTAATGCTCCCATCACTTGAGCTGAACCAGCTTTTATGTTTCCAGTGACTTTACCTGTTTTTCCTATCACGATTTTATCAGCAGTAAGTTGAACGTCAGCAACACCATCAATGCTTACCTCTTTAGCATTGGATATTTCACCTTTTAGTACAACACTACTACCAACAACTAATCCAGTTGAATTAGTTTTAGGACTACTTTTAACTGAAGTAGATTTAGTTGTTTTAGATTTTGGCATTTGAACTCCGCTTTTTAATTAAAATAATAATTTAGTATGCGAATTTAAATATATTATTTTTTTTATTTAATGTTTTTTTTTAATGCGGAGGGGGTGGGATTCGAACCCACGTTAGGATGTCTCACCTAAAACACCTTAGCAGGGTGCCGCCTTAAGCCACTCGGCCACCCCTCCTAAAAATATTATCAATAAAATNTAAATAAATTTAAGTCAATATTTTTGATATTTTNAGAATAAGATTATTTATTCCAAAGTGTGTAACTGATGATATCGATCCATAATATTCAGGAATCGATTTCCAAATTTCTTCATTAATTTGCGAACCTATATCTGCTTTTGATCTAATTAAAATTTTTGGCTTTAAAAGTAAATCCTTGTTATATGATAAAAGTTCTTTCTTCAAACTGGTAAATGTTTTNTCAGGTTTTTCATCGAAAGAATCAATTAAAAATAATAGAACTCTNTTCCTTTCAATATGTTTAAGAAATTGATGTCCTAAACCTTTTCCTTTGCTAGCTCCATCTATAATACCTGGAATATCAGCAATGACAAATGATTTAAAATCATCATACTTAACAATCCCTAAATTTGGATGTAATGTGGTAAATGGATAATCTGCAATTTTCGGCTTTGCCTTTGAAATAACTGACAACAATGTTGACTTTCCCGCATTGGGTAATCCAACTAATCCTACATCTGCCAATAGNTTTAATTCAAAGTCAAACAANCCTTTTTCACCCTCTATACCGTCTTGAGCATANCGAGGTGTCTGGTGTGTTGAAGATTTAAAGTTTATATTGCCCTTACCTCCTTTTCCACCATGGCAGATTACAAAACTCTGTCCATTTTGCAATATGTCAACAACAACCTCAGAGTTTTTGAGATTCTTTACAATAGTTCCTAACGGAATACGTATTTTAATATCATCACCATTTTTTCCNGTTTTTGAATTTGATGATCCAGGATNCCCGTTTGAAGCAATATATTTTCTTTTGTACCTAAAGTCTTGAAGCGTCCTAAGGTTTGGATCCCCTATTAATACAATATTTCCACCGCGACCACCATTGCCCCCATCAGGACCCCCTTTAGGTATGAATTTTTCTCTCCTAAATGAGATTGACCCTGCGCCTCCCTTACCAGCTTGGAGTTCAATTTGAGCATGATCAATAAACATAATATTACATATGGTTTATAATTTCCTCAGCAAAACCAGAACATGAAACTTTAGTAGCATTTTCCATTAAGCGATGAAAATCATAAGTAACCTTTTTATCAAGAATTGATCCTTCAATTCCTTTGGTAATTAATTTTGCAGCTTCAATCCATCCAATATGCTCTAACATCATAACGCCAGAAAGTATTACTGATGATGGATTAACCATATCTTTGCCAGCATATTTAGGGGCAGTGCCATGAGTTGCTTCAAAGATAGCATGACCTGTGCTATAATTTATATTTGCGCCAGGGGCAATTCCTATACCTCCAACAATAGCAGCAAGTGCATCCGAGATATAATCACCATTTAAATTCATCGTTGCTATTACATCGTAATCAGATGGTCTTAAAAGGATTTGCTGTAAGAAAGCGTCCGCAATGACGTCTTTTATTATCAAAGAATGTCCATCATTATCAATTACTTGCCATGGCCCTCCTTCAAAATCAGATGATTTAAATTCTCTTTTTGCTAAATCATAACCCCATTCTTTAAATTTGCCTTCTGTGAACTTCATAATATTTCCTTTATGAACCAAAGTGAGGGATTTTCTTTTTTGAGAAATTGCGTAGTTAATTGCTGATCGAACCAATCTTTCAGTACCTTCAACAGAAATCGGCTTTACACCTAATGATGAAGTGTCAGGAAATCTAATCGTGTCAACTTTCATTTCATCTATGAAAAATCTTTTAACTTTTTCTAACTCATCAGTTCCATGAAGCCATTCAATTCCAGCATATATATCCTCAGTATTTTCCCGAAATATAACCATATCAACAAGCTCAGGTTTTTTTACAGGTGAAGGGACCCCGCTAAACCATCTAACAGGACGAACGCAAGCATAAAGATCAAGAATTTGTCGCAAAGCAACATTTAGCGACCTTATTCCTCCTCCAACTGGTGTGGTTAATGGCCCTTTTATCGCTATTAAATTTTCTTTAATAACGCTAATTGTTTCATCTGGCAGCCAATTATTATATTCATTATTTGCTTTTTCTCCTGCAAAAACTTCTTTCCATATAATCTTTTTATTGCCAGAATATGCTTTCGATACTGCTTGATCAAAAACATGTTGAGATGCTTTCCAAATATCTGGACCTATACCATCCCCTTCAATAAAAGGAATTATTGGATTGTTTGGAACCAATAGCTGGTCATTTTTAAATGTTATTTTTTTACCATTTGAAATATCAGACATTTTTCTTGTTTACCTTATCTTTCTTTTTTTCTGGTTTAATAGATTTTTTTGTAGCAGTTTTATCTTTTTTGTTATAATCGGTTTTATAAAAACCGCTTCCTTTAAATATAAGCCCTGTGCCTCCACTAATTAGGCGCCTTACACTGTTTGAGCATTTTGGACATTCTACCAAAGGCTCATCAGACATTGCTTGAAAATATTCAAATGTATATTGGCACTTTGTGCATTTGTAATCGTAGGTAGGCATGATGCAAAATTCTAATAAATGTATTAATTAAATTTAAATACATTAAATAATATTTCTTAAAAAAATATTTCTATTAATTCCTTGAGGGCATTTTTTTCTTTAGCTGCTTCAAAACAAATTCAGAAACATAGTTTGATATATCCCCACCTAAGCCTCCGACATTCTTAATCATTGTTGAATTGATATGGATATATTGTTCAGCAGTAACCATAAGCAAGGTTGATACATTTTGATTTAAATGATTATTCATCATAGCCATTTGAAATTCGAACTCAAAATCTGAAACATGTCTCAAACCTCTAATTAAAGCACAAGCATCCATTTTTCTTGCAAAGTCTGCAATTAAACCATTTGTTGATGCAGTTTCTACATTGTTAATGTGATTTGTAGAATTTTTAATCATTTCAACTCTCTCTATTGCTGAAAAAAGTGTTTTTTTATTAGGATTCTCAGCAACTGCAAATATAATCTTATCAAATATTTTTGATGCTTTTTCACAAATATCTATATGGCCTTTGTGTATTGGGTCAAAAGTNCCAGGATAAAGAACTATTTTCATGATTATTCGTTATTCCAAAATGAAACGTAGGAATCTCCAATTTTTCTTTGACGGTTTGGTTTTCTNATAAATTTATTTTTTGATGATTCAAGAATGAATNTACCTTNTTTTTCTAGAGCATGACATGATAATTTAATTAATGTATCAATATGAGGATATTCATAAGGAGGATCGGCAAAAATAATATCATATTTTTTATCAGATTTTATAAATTTTAATCCATCAGACCTTGAAAATCTAAAATTTATTCCAGAAAAATTTGAACTATTGATTTTCAACAGTGAATATACTCTGATGCTTTTATCAACAAAAAAAATATTATTTACACCCCTGCTTGCAGCTTCAAAGCCAATTATACCAGTACCTGAAAATAGATCTAAAAAATTTTTACAATTTAANGGTTCAATAGTATCGAATAAACTTTTTCTAACAATTGATTGAGTAGGTCTATATGAAAAATTTTTTACAGTTTTAATTCTTTGCCCTTTAAATCTACCTGAATGAATTTGCATACACTATTAGTACAGCTTTGAATAGATNGATAGGAATAAAAAAGCTTTCTCNGTATTAGNTTCACTTTCAAAAGAGTAATCAAACTTATCCAATGAAATATTATTGGCATAATTATTTATGTAATTAAGAAAATCTAAAGATTCATCTTTTTTGGTGAATTTTAATATGATGGGAGTTATTAAATATCCATTTTCATTAATAGGGCTTAAAGATTTCATGACTGGGGTTTCGTACTTTAATAATTCTGCTTCCAAAAGCGTTTTATTGATTTCGGTTGATGAAATAGGGTAATCTTGGATACCAATTTTTATAATGAAACCATGTAAATAAAGGCTTTCTCCTTCAATCTGTCTTAATGAAAAACTTACAACCTCACCTATATTTGCAATTAATGAATCAGCATTTTTTGAACCGACAAAGTTTAAGGAAAGCATATCTTGAGATGAAGATAATTCAATTAATGAACTATTCGAAAATCTGTCAAAAACATCTACGGTGATTGAGCTTAAATTTAATGAACTTGAAAGTATCTTATTCACTGATAAAGATTCGTCAACAGTTTTAACCACAGATAAAGCTTCACTAGTTGAATTATTATCAATATCTATATTTTTTAAAAGAGATAGAAATTTTTCTGAGATTGAATTTAAAAAATTTCTTTCACTCAAGTTNAAATTAGTTAAAGCTGGAAAATTGTTAAGTTGCTTTTCAATATAATTTTTGTATAAATCAGGTGCTTCTCGCTTTAAAACAAATAGTCCAAATAAAATACTTATAATAAGAATAAAAGTAAATTTAAAAAATCCTACAGATTTTTTTTCACCTCTTAACACTTCTTCATTAACCTTTACAACTTCATTGTTTAAGGTATTATTTTTTAAAGCATCTGAATTTCCATATGTGTATTCTTGAAAACCAGGACCATCAAAAAAATTTATTACAACACCTTTTAATTTACCATTTGCTATTGGAGTTAAAACATGAAGTTTTTCCTGATCGTCTTGATTTAAATTTCTTGGAAAAGCTACTCCTTCTAAAATAAAACCTGACAAAGCAGTCAGTTGAGTAATTCTTTTTGAACCAAAGTGTTTTCTCCTTCTTGGTGTTAGCTCACCTAGGATTAGTATTTGACCTTTGAAAATTTCTTTTAAATAAGAGGAGCCATTTTCATTGTTTACTTTCCATGAATTTTTAAAATTTCTGATATTGCCATTAAGAAACCCATCAGGAGTATAAGTAAAATATTTATAGTCTGTTTTTTTAGGATAAATAACTGTAGAACCTTTTTCTGGGTTTAAGCCGAAAAAAGCGCTTGATTCAGTTCCCATCCAATAAGTTTCACTTCCAAGCTGTTGAATAGCAACTTTTAATGGATCAGCAAAGGCTCTGGCAAGNCTAATGACAAAAACTTTTCTATGTTTTCTATAAAACCTACCAAAATACTCAAAATCACCGTCATAGGGCCACCTTTGATTTATTGTCCACTTTGAAAATTCCAATCCATCATGTTCGGTCATATCATCATCAAGATCAACCATAACGTGATTACAAAAAGAATCTGGGATGCTGACATAAACCCTATCTCCATCAAAAGCTATATCCCTTCGTATGTGCTGTAAGGCAGAATCAATATTTGAAACTATGTGTTTTGCGGGATTAGAGTTTAGCAGTGGCTCATTTAAAGATTTAGAAGATAAAGCAGTTAAAATATTTTTTCCATCTCTTTTAACCCATTGAGCGCATAAAAGATGAGATTTAGTTATAGCAAGGTGGATCACTTATAATTTATTGCCTATCCCAACTTTTTGTTCCGTCATTAATATATCCATGATTACTTGCTTTAAATGAAAAAAGAGCAAATCTTCTTCTAATAACAGTTTCCTTAATAGGGCTATCCACTCTAATAGAATTTCCTTCATCTTTTATAGATATATCATAAGGAATATTTGTTACCGGACATACATTCATGGATGAATCAGGCATGTAGGTATCATAGAAATTGACAACCTCAACTCTTTGAGTGGGTACTTCTTCAACTAATTTAACAAAATTAGAATCGGATGTAAAGTTAGCTAACAATCTTTTCTGTATGTAGGATGTGTCATTTCTGGATAACTCTTCAGAAAACATTACAATAGTAGCTGTGGTATCAAATATGGTATCTCTTCTACTCATAGGGAATCCAAAAGTAGTGTCAAATTCGATATCAAAACCCTTAGGAACATTAACTTCAAAGGTTTTACTATTAAGCGTAATCAATTGAGCGCCTAAATAAGTAGAATCACCAGTTAATGAATCCCTGACAGAATTTACGACGTCAAATGTCCACCATCCATCGNCTGAATATTCACCAGTAATTGATTTGTAAAAATTTTGAGCATCAAATAAATTTTCCATGTTAAAATGGCTTTTATTTTGGTAAAACTCTTCCTCGCTCCAAATGGCTCTTGGTACATAAATACATACAATCATAAATAGAAAAGCGACAACAATGCCGAGTTCTAATAAATCAGAAAACAGTTTTTTATTTTTTTGAATATAGTTGTTGGTTTTGTTGCTCATTAAATATTACTCGAGATAATTAGATAGTGCATAATATAAACACTTTTAACCCATTGTAAAAAAGAATTAATCTAACATGATTCGTTTAAATTTAGGACCAATATTTTCCGAGCTTTCCATCAGGTTTTTGATTATATTTTTTTGATTTTTGCTTAAGGATCTTGGGGTTATTATCTGAATTTTAACAAGTTGGTCGCCTCTTGAAGACCCCCTTACTTTTGGGAAACCTTTTCCTCTCATTCTTAAAATTTGCCCAGATTGAATACCAGAAGGAATTTTAAGCTTTGCTTTACCGTTTAATGTTGGTATCTCAAACANAGCGCCAAATACGGCATCATGAAATTCAATTTGAGCTTCTGTAATTACATCTAAATCATTTCTTGTAAAAATTTCATGATCTATTTCAATAAAAAAAATGATAAGNTCTCCCGAAATCCAACCATTTGGACCTTTATTTCCTTGCCCGTTTAAAGTCATATATTGACCATCTGATACACCTGCTGGAATCTTAACTTTTATTTCAACTGATTTTCTTTGTATACAATTTCCCCCACATTCATTACATGGGTTTTCAATTACTTGACCACTACCTTGACAAATTGGACACTCACGAACAGTTACTGACTGGCCAAAGAAAGATTGAGACATCTGTCGAACCTGCCCGGCACCATTGCACTGTTTGCATGACGTTGGCATNGTACCTTTCTTTGCACCNATTCCATCACATAGTAAACAAGTTTCATGCCTTTTAATTTTGATTTTTTTATCAACACCATTAAAAATTTCTTGATAGGTTAATTTAATTTCAAGTTTTAAATCTCTTGCTTTTCTGGATCTAGAAGTGCGCCTTGAACTACCAAAAATTCCCCCAAAAGGGTCAAAGTCAGCCCCAAAAATATCTCCAAAACTGCTAAAAATATCTTCCATTGACATGCTTCCGTGGAAACCTTGACCTGTGTGTGACTCACCCATTCCAACACCTGCATGACCAAATTGGTCGTACTGATTCCTTTTAGATTGGTCAGATAATATAGAATAAGCTTCAGCAGCTTCTTTGAATTTTTTTTCAGCCTCTTTGTCNTTAGGGTTTTTATCAGGGTGATATTTCATTGCAATTTTTCTATAAGATTTTTTTATCTCATCAGAAGAGGATGATTTGTCAACGCCTAATATTTCGTAAAAATCTTTCATGATGGAGTTTGGTTTACCACAACTTTTGCATGTCTTATAACCTTGTCTTTATATCTATAGCCTTTTTCATAAACTTCAATAATTTGATTATCTTTCATTTTAGAATTTTGTTTCATAAGTAGTGCTTCATGAAGTTCGTGGTCAACAATATCACCTACCTCACCGAATTGAAAAACTTCTAATTCTTTTAGCTTTTTATTTATTTTATTAGTTATTAAATGAATNCCATCTATTAATTTATTAACAGANGAATCTTTTGNATCAGATAAAGCATTTTCAAGCCTAATTAAATCATCAAGAACTGTTAAAATTGATATTATTACAGATTCTCCTTCGTATTTAAAAATAAGTGAAAATTCTTTTTCTTTTCTTTTTTTATAATTTTCAAATTCAGCTTTAATCCTCAGATTCTTTTCTTTAGATAAATCGATTTCATTTTTAAGGATTTTAATTTCTTCTTTNAGTTTTTGCGTAGGAGTTAAGCGTATTTTTTTATCTTTTTTAGAGGGCATTTTGAATTACTTCTGTAAATTTTTTTAAAATTATTTGTTTATTAATATAATTAGTTCTTTTTGGTCCAATAACTGCTAATCTTCCTAAAACTGAATCACATTCAAAGTTCATAGAAATAATTGCGCANTTGTTAAAAATTGAGTCTTTGTTTTCACTTCCAATAATCATCTCAAGAGACGAGTCAGAGAATACACTTTCAAAATAATTAATTAGATATTTTTTATCTAGAGCTGGCAAAATTCGTTGAAATTTATCTATATCTTGAAATTCTGGATAGTGTAATAAGGCTCCAGCCGAGGAAGTAAAAATCAATTTTTCTTTGTCTATCGAAAAATATTTTTTCGAATCATTGATTATGACTTGAACTAATTCATGATTATAATTTTCAGTATCATTCAATCTGCGAATTATAGAATTTTGTATTTTAAATAATGNTAACCCAATCAATTTATTTTTTAAATCTAAAACAATTTTTTCTATAAACGAGGTTTTAATCTTTAAATCAATGTTTAATACAATTGATCTAATTAAACCGTTATCCAATGTCAAAATCATCATTAATCGAGAATCGCTATTTATATTAACAATCTCTATGTTTTTCAATATGCTTGNGTCGTTATCGTGAAGCATAACTACGCTATACATTTTGCTCATTTTGCTTAACATGTATGCTGTCGCTTCTAATAACTGTTCTGTATTTTCAGAACTAGAGTCTAGTTTTTTTTCAATTTCATCTTTTTTGATTTCATTGTTATTCAAAATATCACCAAAAGAATCTACATAAATTCTATATCCTAAATCGGTCGGAACTCTTCCTCCAGATATATGATAATGCATTAAGAGATTTTTCTTTTCAAGAGAATTCATTAAAAATCTTATNTGAGAAGATGAATAGTTATTAAAATAATGTTTTTTCANATGNTTTGAAGATATTGGACTACATAAATCGATGTATGATTCTACAACGGCATTCAATACAGACAATTCTTTNGGCTCAATATTTATTTGATATGNAANTTTCATACTATAAAATTAACTGATAATGATTTTTCTAGTCAATANCAAGTATTCTACTTTATGTACTTCGANGTAGCTCGAATTGATCCAATTGTGCTTATCATAATTCCAATAAAAATAAGTGTCACTGAAAGCATGTAAGGGTCAAAGTTAATCTTAAATGAAATAATATCATCTATAATAGTATTGCTATAATCAATAAGAAAATATAATGCTATTGATGACAACATTGACCCAAAAAAACCATGAAAGAGACCTTCAATTATAAATGGAAAGCGTACAAATGATCTAGTCGCTCCAATTAACTGAAAAGACTTAATTAAGTTTTTTCTGGAAAAGATCGTAAGCCTAATTGTGTTGGAAATTACAAATATAGAAATTGCTAATGATAAAATAAAACATAGTATTGCAATTTGGGAAAATCTTTCATAATAAGATTCTATTCTTGAAATTAAACCTGATTGATATTTTATTTCATCAACAACTGGGAGCATCTCTAATCTTTTAATTATAGGCATAATTTCAAGCTTTTCGATACCGTCTTTTTCAACGTTTACAACGCAACTTGCGGGTAAGGGATTAAATCCTACTAGATCAAAAATATCCTCACCAAACTGTGATTTGAAAATTTTTTCAGCGTCTTTTTTTGAAATCAAAGTAGTAGAGCGCACGCCCTTTATAGAGCCAATCTGATTGATAGCATTCTTTAATTCGTCATCAGTAAAACCTTCTTTAAAAAAAACTTCAATTTTATATTTAGCTCGTAAATATTCTATGATCTTATTTGTGTTTTGATTGCCCAAAATAAGACAACCAACAATAGATAGCGTAAGAAAAACAGAAAAAATAGTAGCAAAAGAAGTTAGTTTATGCCGAAAGATATTTTTAAAACCCTCTGAAATTAAAAATGAGAATTTATCCATTTTAAGACCTCACGGACCCATTTTGAATTTCAATAATTCTATGGCCTCTGCCTTTGATTAAATTATAATTATGAGAAGCCATTAATATTGTAGTTCCAGCCTTGTTAATATTTTCAAAAATCTTAATTAATTCAAAAGAAGTTACTGGATCAAGATTACCAGTAGGCTCATCTGCTAATAAAATGTCAGGTTCTTTTATCATGGCTCTTGCAACGCAAGCTCTTTGCTGTTCTCCGCCAGAAAGTTCATGAGGATAGTGATTTACCTTATTGCTCAACCCAAACTTATCTAATGACTTTTCAACCAATTCCATAATTTGTCTTTTTGGAGAACCCAAAACATGCAGAGGAAGAGCTATATTTTCAAATAAATCCCTATCATTCATAAGTAAATAATTTTGAAAGACCATTCCTATCTTTTGTCTGAGCTTTGGTAACTTTTTTGACTTCATTCCTGAAGAGGTAAATTTATTTACAACTATATTGCCTACTTGTGGCAATAAATCCATATAAATAAGACGAAGCAGGGTTGTCTTACCTGAGCCTGTAGGTCCAATCATGAATATAAATTCAGATTCGTTTATATCTAAATTAACATTTGTAACACCACCACCTTTTTTAAAAGTGTAGGACACATTATCTAAGTGAATCATGATGTAATTTAAATTATAATCTGCTGACTAAAAAAGAAGATAAATAAAATAAAAATATATAATTAATAGTATAGCAGAAAACATGCGACTTATTGGCTGATTCATTTTTGATATAGCAATTAGTAGAAATCCCAATAAGAATAAAAAGTAAACTTCTCTATTCATCATTTGAATAGGAGATTCAAGTTGTGATATCATTGATGAGATACCTAATACACATAATATATTAAAAATATTTGAACCTAAAATATTACCTAATGAGATATCGCTTTCTTTCTTAAAAGCTGCAACTACTGAAGTAGCTAATTCAGGTAATGAAGTGCCAAAAGCAACTATGCTAACGCCAACAACAGCTTCCGATATACCTAGCCTGTTGGCTAAAGAAATTGCACCATCAACAAATAAATCAGCGCCATAAGCTAAGACACAAATTCCTCCCAAAAGAAACAGAAAAATTCTATTATTAGAAATAATATTTTCAGGAATTTCTTCATCATCTCTTTTTTCCGATATACACAACAATATATAATAGATTAAACAAAGAAACATTATTAATCCTTCAAATCTACTGATTAGCCCATCGAAAGCAAAAAAAATAAAAATTATTGTAATGATTATATTTATCCATAAATCTTTTTTTATTTTTTTATAAATACAAGAAACAGGAAAAATCAAAGAACTTAATCCTAAGACTAGTCCAATATTAGCTATATTTGAGCCAATGGCATTTCCCACTGATAAAGATGAGCTATCATTCAATGCTGCGGTTATACTGACAATTAGTTCAGGCAATGAAGTGCCAAAAGCAACTATTGTAAGACCAATAATTAATGGAGAAATTTTTGATTTTTTAGCAATACTAACACTGCTCCTAACGATCCAATCAGCTCCAAAATAGAGCATTGTAGTTCCAATAAGTAAATAAAATAAATCAATTATCATTTTATAAAAAGTTTATTATCATTGATATATTTCCATACAGGCTGAGAAACCATATATCGTATGGTTTTACCATTTTTCCATCTTTCTCTGATTATGCTTGAAGAGATTTCAATCCTTGGAATATTGGAAAATTGAACATTTGATAATATCCAATTAGGAATATCACTGGGGTTAAAGCCAGGTCTAATTGCCACAATCAATTTACACTCATTTAAAATTTTCTTTGAATTTTCCCATTCATGGAAATTTTTCAAAGTGTCACTTCCAATTAAATAATAGAGATCATCTGTTGATATATTATTATTGTCCTTGAAAGCAATTATAGTTTCATAAGAATATGAAACACCCCCTCTAACCATTTCAATGTCAGATAATTCAAAGTTGGGGTTATCTTTGATGGCTAATTCTAACATTTTCACTCTCATATCGATTCTTGAAGTTCTCTTATTTTTTTTATGAGGAGAGATATTAGCAGGAATAAAAATGATCTTATCAAAATTTTCGGCTTCAAATATCGTTTGAGCAATTATTAAATGTCCTAAATGTGGTGGATTAAATGTGCCACCAAAAAGACATATTTTCATAGAAAACTACAATTCATAAACACGTTTTTTTACAAACCAATCATCAACTAAATATACCATCTTTATTTCTTTTATAAATTTTTTGTTTTCCATATAATATTTATTAGCCTCATCAAAGTTTTTTTGATGGATATGGCAAGCGATAATTTGCATATGAGCAAAGCCGTGAAAATCAGTATCATAATAAATTTCAATTATTTTATCAAAAGATAAGAGTGCAGCTTTATACTCTTCTAGCTTCATGTAGAGTATACCTGATTCATATACTTTCCTTGAGAGCTTATTTCTTATTGATATGATTGCATTTTGTGCCTCTAATCTTTTTGGAGAATCTGGATAATCATCAATGTACTCCTGCAGTTTTAACAAGGCTTTTTCTGTAAATGTTTGTTCGTGAAAATATTTTGGAGATAAAAAGACATATGATTCACAGATTCTATAACGAGCATTCTCAATGTAGGAACTAAATTGCATTCTACGAATTAATTTGTCATATTCTTCAATTGCGAGAAGATATTCTTTTTGCAGAAAAAGAGATTCTGCAAGATAAAAAAGGGCATCATCTCCAATATCAGTATGCAGAGCCCCAATTACAACTTTATTAAACTTTTCTTGCGCTCTAGAGTATTTCTTTTTTAAAAATAAACTTTTTCCATCATCAAATTCGTTTTCATAGTCAATACTATCTAGGCTAGGACCACTTGAACAAGAATGCAAAAAAAGAATCAAAGCGATTAAAATAATATTATGAATTAATGTCTTTGATTTCATTTTGAAAATTACCACAAATAGGTCACTTTAACACCATTTACAATTTTTCCATGATTTAGTTTGTTATAGTAAGATAGAGAGATGTTCTTTTCTGCAGTTTTTCCAAAAATTTGAGCGTCTAATGAACTTATTAGATGATTAGCCATAATTGATGAAACGGCATATTTAGAATAATGTTTCATACTATTACTTCTAAATCTGATATCTCTGTAACGATCTTTTCGTTTTGTTAAAATTATAGATTCTACATTTTCTTTACGTACTGAAAACCAATTCCCAGAACTGTCAAATGGATCATCATATTCGTCATCCCATCCCCCAACAAATTGATCATATTTTCCAATGTTCTCATAAAAATCTCTATCACGAATCACTTTAATTTGACTAAAGTTGTACATTTTTAAAATTGATACTAAATCGTAACTTTTTTCATAGTTGTNATTGACTATTAAATCAAGATGATGCGTTCCAATTAATATATTTTCCCAATTATTAGGAAAGATTCTTTGGGTATTTGTATACCACNTATCTAAAGCCCAATGATCATCAGCAAATGACTCAAATTCATTTTGCAANGANATTGCTTTATTTTGNAATGAATTATTAGCATACCANANTATTAACTCTGAAGAAAAAAANANCAACGATTTCCAAANAGGCTGNTNNCCNGACANCTGTCCCCANCCAGGCAAGATTAANGATTTTATAAATANNGTNTTNTTGTTTNTTTTNGGNATANTTAAATCAAANGANTGATATTTTANATTAACTACAGATTGACANAAAATAATTTCAAAAAATAGTAATATGATAAATTTTCTCATTGAATAAAACCAAANAATAANGTCAAATAAANNCTGGGTTCGTTTCCATATTTTTCNGTGTANTTAAATTTAGTTTTNCCNATNTGGTATTCAATACCTAGAGCGGTAGGATAATTATAGAAAGATCTTCCGTAAAGCCTAAATTCGAGACCATATGATTGTTTTCCAGAAAAATTATCCATATCTCTATTCCATGCATCTCCAATCTGACCAATAAGACCTATTGAACTTTGCTGCAAACTAAACCAAGCTAGCTTAAGGTTTTTATCATTGAATAGAGTTCTTCTTAAAAAAACACTACTAATAAATTTACTAGTTCCCTCTAAGCTATAATAAGGATAGCCTTTTATACCAGGCATTCCTCCTGAAAAAAAATAAAAAAATGAGTCCACCTCTGTATTATTCATTATGCCAGCATTTACCGAAAAACCAGCATTTAGATTTTTTAACATTGGTATTTTTCTAGAATAAAAAGCGTTTATTTCAAAATTAACAAATTCATTATTATTGAATTCAGAAACGAGTGTTCCAGAATCAGATAAGTTAAGACCTGTAATAAATTTACTTTTTTCATAAGCAAGGCTAGAATAGAGTTTAAAACCTTTTGGATTCATTTCTTGGTCTACAGATCTATTTATTCTGTCAATATTCCAATCTAAAACAATCTTTCTTCCTTTAAAATAATCATATCCTATACCAGACTGTAATTCGGGCCTCCCTAAAACTGCCTGCTTGATTGAGGCTCTATACTGAGACCAAACACCATAAAGACGAAGATTGGTATAGTAAAAAGGTATTTTAAGACCTGATTGAAACTCTAACAACCTAAATTTTAGATTATTGTCAATCTTATAAACCGAATAATTTTCATTTTCAGAAATATTCCTGGTCTGGAAATACGCATCAAAAAAAACTGTAGGGAATAAACGATTATAATTGAAGTTGATAAAAAAATCAAAATCATCAAGACTGTTTAAAGATACTCCGCCAATAACATCGACCTTATTTAAAATTTCTGTCGTAGAAAAATACAAACCCGGTTTAAGTGTGCCATAATCAATAGATATTCTAGGCAAATAGAACATGTTGGGAAAATCATCTTGGTAGGATTTACCTTCAATATTTTGAGAGCCACTGATCGGATCTTTTAAATTTGTATTTTTTTGAAAATAGGAAGGAGAATATCCTACATTTGAATCATCAGCTATCTCAATTGAATCTATAATAGCTATTTTAAATTTTCCATTTTCAAAAACTGAGTAAACAATTTCAGAATCTCGATTAATATCAGGCATAAATGATCCGCCAGATGTATTTGAAATATAACCTTGATTATTTTCACCAACATAATAAAGATTATGAATGCCGCTTCGATCATCACTAAAAACATAAAATTCTTTACTTGTAGAGATCTGTCGATGATCAAAAGAGTCGCTATCAATTAGCTTAACCATTGATGAATCAAAGAGATTTATCGTGAATATTTGCCTGAAGTGATTGTTTGTAAGATCAAAATACAAAACATCTTTATCGTTATCATAGTTCAAATCTGAAACAATTTCATTGTACTTAAAATTTGTGATTTTTTCCGACTTACTGTTTTTTAAATCAACTTTAAAAATATTATTTGTCCCATCGAAAGTAGAGATATAATAAAGTGAACTGTCTTTAGAGGAAAAGATTGGGTTAAACGCTCTGAAGTCTACAGTTTTTCTAATTTCAATTTTTTTTTCAATATCAAATTCATAAATATCAAAAAATCGAGAGCCATTCTTGTTTCCATATTTTGACCTTTTACTATAATATATACTATTGCCGTTAAACGAAGGACGTCCAATAGCTCCATCCATAATTTTTTTTGTTTTTCCATTTTCTAGGTTATGAAGATATAGGCTAGTTTGCCCAAAATAATCATTGCCCTCATTAGAAATATATGCAATGGACTTCCCATCTTCACTCCATGTAGGAAAAGTATTAGAATATCCATTATCAATTATTACTTCTCCCTTAATTTCATTTTTTAAAATACTTTGAGTTAACAGTGTATATCGTTTTTTCAAAGTATTAGAAAACTGCTTNTAAAGCTCTTCTCCTGAAATGCCTAAGTTTTTCTCAATGGATTTATTAATTGAAATAGCAAAGGGTTGAGACANTGATAGCAATATTTTTTCAAA
The DNA here is from genome assembly GCA_002170005.2 of bacterium TMED144. Classification (GTDB taxonomy): domain Bacteria; phylum Fidelibacterota; class Marinisomatia; order Marinisomatales; family TCS55; genus TMED144. The sequence goes on from NHGT02000008.1 coordinate 28,188, forward strand.
TACCTCAGATCCATATTTAGATGCTATATATTTTGATAAAGCAAAGCCAATATTNTAAACCATTTCGTTNCCGAAACCTGACTTTCCAAATANATTGATTTCATTCCAAGTTAACAGGCGANCATTAAGCACTTGATCTCTNAATAGCATATCTCTNGAGGAATCCCAATTATCCCAATCTGCNCCAGGGTACATGAATTGAGCAATNCCCTCTGCTAACCAAGGNGGAACCATAGAACCAGGATAAGAATAGCTAATCAGAGTNTTGGGATAACCGTATAGTACATCAGGCCTTTTTTCTTTCTCGTAACCAATGAATTGTAAATAAGAAGCTGGGATAGAATTTCCAAATTTTTTGGATTTTTGAATTGAAACTATATGTGCAAATTCATGAGTTATAACGTTTTGTAGCCAACGGTGTGACCCCCTAAGCTCAAACTCTAAAGGACTAGTCCAAATAATAATTTTATTGTCATAAAAATAGGCTGCTCCGTTAGATATATCGTCAACATCGGTAAATATTATACTAGTTTTTTTTTCTGGTTCATAATTATACAGACTTGTAACTGCTGAAAATATATTTTCAGCAACTTCAGCGCCTAGACGCGCTGATGTTTCAGTTTGGTCATAATAATGGATCTTAAAGTTTTCAGTCTCAAAACTCATCCATTCAATCTCAGGGTGATTATATCTTACTTGCCCACTACTGATAGATATTAGTATAACAAAAAAAATCGCCTTCACTTGACAATACCAAATTTGATGATTTTCTTTTGAATACCATTTGCATTTGACGCATTGATTTGCGAAATATAAATACCGCTATTTAAATCATTGACATTAAAAATTATCTCTTGATGCCTTGAATTTAAAATATCATCTTTCTCAAAATTTTTATAAATGGTCTTTGCAAGATATCCTGCAATATCGAATATATTGATTTGAATATTTGCCTCATCATAAAAATGCATTCTAAACTTTATATTCTCGCCATAACTTGGGTTTGGGTAGACATATGTCAACTTCTCATTAAATATATTTTTTTTTGATATATTTAACGTTTTAGACAATTCAATTACCCTATTATTGGTTGGACTGCCATTTTCATAT
>NHGT02000009.1 GCA_002170005.2 bacterium TMED144
TTTAAAAAGTTTTTGCTTTGTATTTTTTAGCTAAGATTTTTATAGTTTCTTTTTCTTTTTTTAATGATGCTGAGCATGTAAGTGCTCCATTAAATCACAAGAATAATTCCATACGTATTTATTCAGGGTATTTTAGCCGTCCATTTATAAATATTCTTTTTCTTGGAGATATTTCAGCTGAATATCATAACACTATTATTAGGGGCATTGATTATTCAAAAGTGCTAAAAGAAAAATCGCTAAATAGCCCCATATCTACTTCTGCAAGAATTTCAATAATTCGACATCTTGAAAGAGGATTTCAAAATAATCACAATCAATATAATCTATCATTTACATGGTATTATCATTCAAAAATGAATTCTATCCCTATTAGGTGGTTTTTTTCTGAAGGCATCTCTTATGCTGAAAATGTTCCCTACGTTGAAGGGCTTCATACTAGAAGATTGAGCAATGAGCGAGATTCAAAAGTTATGAATTATATGAATGTAGGATTTGATTTTCGCTTAAGCGATATGGTAAAAAATAACAATTTCTCTTCATACAGGATAGGTCTCTCCAATTCCCATCGATCTGGTATCTATAAAAAAATTAAACTTTTCAATAATACCAAAGGTGGAAGTAATTATATCAATCTATTTTTTGAATATGAATTTTAATTTATCACGGTTTGTTAATTTATTGGGCGATTTGAATACCAACCAATGCGACAATATTTGATTATAAAAAATTTACCAACTTAAAATTAATAACCCTAAGCCGAGCGCAGCTACGCCTATAGATCCTAAAACTCCATTTCGTACGCCAGATTTTTTCTTATCAGTTAACATTCTATTATATTCGGTTTTATATTTCATTTTATCATTAAAGGATAGATTCTTATAGAATTCACTTTTTGGTTCAACGTTTTCTGGCAAGGCTCTATAAATCGCAATTATCGGAATACTCAGACCAGCAGTAAAAGGTGCTGCAATACATGACATTACACCTATAGTTGCATAAGTCCTTTTTGAATTGTGTTTTGATAATTCAATATCTAAGTTTCTTTTAAATTCTAATCCATCGCTCCGTTCATCAGATTCTTTTTCTATGGATCGAAATGTGTAAAATGTTTTATTGTTTTTTTCTTGATTAAATGATTTGATATTTTTACGCGGAATAATGGCCTCTCCAACACTTTCAATATCAAGAGTTACGTAATTTTTATTTTGTGAAGTAATTTTGCCGGTAAGCTCTGATTTGTTGAAAAAGGTTATCTTAATTATTTCTCCAACCATCGATTGAGAAATAGATTTGAATACTGATCTTTGAATAGTGACATCCTCAGAATTCACACTCTGTGGTATTTTAACTTTAATTAAATCTTGTGAGTTGGGTTCCTTTTCATCAATTATATTCCCGGTTAAAGGATCAAATTTTTCAATTTTTATCTCTTCCCCTGTTAGAGGGTCATATTTTTGCGCAAATGCAAAGCCTGAAAAGAGAATGAATAAAATAAATGATCTTTTCACGTAATTAAAACTCTAAGAATTCCCAATATATATCTAAGAAAGGTTGCTGAAAGTGAAAACCAATTCTAAAGTTTTCATTAACTGCATACAAAAGACCAAAATCAAAATCTATGGTACTTTTTGTCCCCTCAAGAGAATCAATTTGCAAGGGCGCTGAACCATCTGATCCAAAATAATCTCTAGCAGCCATGCTTGCATCCATGGTCTTGTAACCATTATCAGCCCAAGCTGATGCAACAAATTTTAAATTCTTTCTAAGATCGTAATCTAAACTCAACCACATCCTATAGGGAAGAGTATAGCTATCATCCCATTTAAAATTGTAATCGCTAGTTTTTGATAAAAAATCATCTCGACCTACGAATGCATTGCTTACTTTTAAGCCTGCACTCCATCCCACTTTTCCTCTCCCTGTAGGGTTTGTTCTTGATGAGGTATAAACAGCATATGCTTCCGCATAGACAGGATTTTCAGCGCCCTGATTGACTACATCGTCCACATTAATATCCGTATATTGGTTAAGGGTTGAATCCCCAGAAACTTTTATCGCATGTGAGAACCTACCAATAACTGATTTAATGGGATAAGCTCTATGAAAACCCACCCCTAAAGATAGCGCTCTTTCTTTATCGGGAGTTTTTCTATGAAACAGTCTGAGTTTTCCATGCAAATTTAAATCGCCATTTATACTTGAAGCATATTTTGTCGTTAGCATGAATCGATCGGTCAATCCATAGCCCATAGAAATAGCACTAATGTAGAAGGTATTTGGTCTTAAGGGTGTNGCAGTNGGATCCATAAAAACACTTAATAGAACNGCCTCTCCAGTGTAGAATCTCTTTGTATTCTCAGTCTTTTTGTCAAGCACGCCTCCATAATATCTGCTCATTTTCTCAATACTTGTTTTTTTGACCGTCGCATCACCGTACAATGTTCTTACTATAAACGTTTCATCGCTCTCTGATAGAACATGGCCTATAAATTTTTCACCTTTTTTATTCAGTATCTCACCTATGTCAGCAAGAAATTCAGATTCAGGAATAGTAAATTGACCCGATTCTGTCAATAAAGAGACCATATTATTTTCCACATCTAAAATTTCACCTTCCGATATAGAGCCATCTTTAAAATGAAAAAGTTTTTTCATACCTTTTTCAAGAACACTAGGGGAAGAAAGAAGTTCGCTCTTAACAGAGGTTGTTCTGCTACTATTAGTTGTTTGAGCTTGTTTTGTTCTTGAGTATAAAGCTTCCGATATGCTACTTTTAGTTAAAACCTCATTCTGTAATTCATTAATAATTTGGGCTCCCTCATTTTTAGAAAGATTGCTTAGGGAGTTATCAAATCTTGAATTCAGATAATCATCAAACTCTTCATCAGAAATACCTAACTGGCTCGTGATATTTTTTATGGCTCTTTGCTGGCCAAACAAAATTGGGTCATCACTGGATTGAGAAAAAGCAAAATTGAAAATGAGAAAAATAAAAATGATTTTATCAAATTTTAATTGCACGTTAATGTCCTNTCGATAAGTGTATAATCTTTGTTGTTAATTAATCTAGTGATAATGCTTATATTTTACAATACTATATCATTTATATATATAGTATTTATANTTTATAAAAAAGAATTTGATAATGATACCCAAACATAAAATAGCCAATAAATTGCTTTCAATTAGACTTGAGCATGCTATGACTCAGAAAGACTTTGGGGTGGAATGCGGCTTGTCCTCTAGTGTTATCTCACAATATGAGCAAGGTTTAAGAAACCCTAGTAAAAAAGCATTATACCAAATTTGTAATAGATATAGCATTGATCCTAAAGATTTTGACCTTCCTGATAAGAGTCCTTATTTATCTAAAAATAAATATTCAAGCAGCATTGATAAAAATATCCTGAACAGCTTGCTAGAAGAGATAAGAAAAAAAGATGAGAGGATCAAAGAGCTAGAAATTGAAAAATATAGACTGACCAATTTGCAAAAGATTGGCCTTGAATCGGTTGGTTCAAAAATTTGGATACATCAAACAAAATTGAAGCGAAAAGGATTGAAATGGGAAAGAAAAATTACTGATATCGGAAACTCCTATGACATATTTGTGGATTTCCTTGGTTATAGCAAAAGTGAATCTGAAATATTATTGAACACTGAATGGATCCCAGTATTTAGCAAAGACCCAAACCATCCAATGAACAAATGCCTTTCTGTAAACTCTTTGAAGTCAATAAAATCCCTTTTCTTTAAACTCCCGTCTATCATAAAAAAGATTGGTAAAAGCGGCAAAGCTGAAATCCCTTTTTACACTACATGGATTAAAAAAGATGGCTCTTTAGTGAATTCAAGTGTCAATTTTGAAATAGATATATCTACTATGGTTACCACTATTAATGCACATTTTGAAGATTAATATAAAAAATTAATATTTACATATTTCTTCATAAATTAATAACTGCATCATTATTACAAAAAAAATTTTAGAGGGGGTCTAAGTGTGTGGAGTAGTATGCGCATTTGACATTAAAGAGGATTCAACTTCATTAAGATATCANATTTTAGAAATGTCAAANAANNTNCGNCATCGGGGCCCNGANTGGAGCGGTATTTATAGCGATGANAATGCNATTCTTGCCCATGAAAGGCTAGCTGTAGTTGACCCCATNTCNGGAAATCAGCCTTTAGTNAATAACAAAAAAAANTTNATACTTTCNGTTAATGGNGANATTTACAATCACCAAGANCTNAAATCTAANCATTGCANNNANTACGATTTTAAAACNNAATCAGACTGCGAAATAATTCTAGCGCTTTATGAAAAATATGACATTGATTTTATTGATATGTTAAATGGTATTTTTGCTTTTGCACTTTTTGATAAAGAAAAAAATCAATTTCTTATTGCAAGAGACCATATAGGAATAATTCCCTTTTATACGGGCTACAACGAAAACGGTACCTTTTTTGTAGCTTCTGAATTAAAAGCGCTTGAAAACTATTGTAATGAAATAAGCGTTTTCCCCCCAGGTCATTACATGTCCAGTAAAGACAAAAAACCTATGAAGTGGTACAAAAGAAAATGGATTTCGCTTGAAGGAACCAACAAAGAAAAGATAAAAACAGATGAATTAAAAGAATGCTTGGAGAATGCTGTTCACAGACAATTAATGTCAGATGTACCATACGGAGTGTTACTATCTGGCGGTCTAGACTCCTCTATCATTGCGGCTATTGCTGCTAAATACTCAAAAAAAAGGATAGAATCAAAAGATATATCTCCAGCATGGTGGCCTAGATTACACTCATTTTCAGTAGGGTTAGAAAGTGCTCCAGATTTAAAAGCAGCTCGAAAAGTCGCAAAGCATATAGATAGTGTACATCATGAAATTACTTATACAATTCAAGAAGGTTTAGATGCAATAAACGATGTTATCTTTAGTTTAGAAACTTATGATATAACTACAATCAGAGCCTCAACGCCAATGTATCTTATGGCAAGAGCTATAAAATCTATGGGAGTCAAAATGGTTTTATCTGGAGAAGGGGCAGATGAGCTATTCGGAGGTTATTTATACTTTCATATGGCTCCAAACGAAAAAGAATTTCATGATGAGACAGTTAGAAAATTAAATCGTTTACATCAATACGATTGCCTCAGAGCAAATAAAGCGCTTGCTGCTTGGGGCGTTGAAGCCAGAGTTCCATTTTTAGATAAAGAATTTATTGATGTTGCAATGGCAATTAATCCAATAGATAAAATGATTAAAGATGATAGAATTGAAAAACAAATCCTACGAGACGCTTTTTGTGATTACCTCCCTAATGATATTTTACATCGCCAAAAAGAACAGTTTTCAGATGGGGTGGGGTACAATTGGATAGATACGTTAAAAGATGTAACAAATAGAGAAGTTTCAGATAATTTACTTGAAAATGCAAAACATAGGTTTCCTATCCAAACACCCAAAACAAAAGAAGAATATTATTATAGAAATATTTTTTCAAAGCATTTTCCCTCAGATTCAGCAGCTTTAACTGTACCTTCTGTACCATCCATAGCTTGTAGCTCAGAGATTGCAATTAAGTGGGATAAGAGTTTTTATAACCAAATCGATCCTTCCGGAAGAGCAATAATAACTGTTCACGAAGAATAGTTTTATTTTAGAAATAAAACTTTTTGTGATTTAATTTTTGAATTTGTTTTTAAAGATACTATATAAATCCCAGAAGAGATATCTCTATTATTATCATCCCTAGTGTTCCATATTATTTTATTTTTTCCCATCTTTAATCCGTTTAAATCAAAAGACTTTATACGTTGACCCAACAAATTTGTTATTATTAAAACTGCAGATTCAATGGAATTAAACTCAATTGGTATGGTTAATGAATTATTAAAAGGATTAGGATAAGGTTGTAATAACATCATATCTCTGGGTATGATCATTTCATTTTCAATGCTAAGATTTTGACTATCTAATACTTTATAACCAGGAGAACCGTTTTCAATTGATGCAATCCATGAAGAATGATTGGAATTATCCAAAAGAGGATTTAATAACTCTAACGTCGAACCTCCTCCATCTGCCTTTAATGGCCATGGATAAATATTTTGATAATGTACAGAATCTACAAGCTTATCATTATTGTTATAAATTCTAACCTGATCATCCTTCCCTAGTCCAAAGTCAAATGGACCTAACAATTTTTTTAAATTAGAAAATTTGCTTTTAATCTTAGATGGGTCATTTGATAAAACAATATATGTGCTGGGTTCCAATAGAGTGTTATTATCAAAAATAAATGTATGGCTATTATCATTATCTTTGAGACTCCATCCACTCAAATCAACTGTTGATTCACTTGTATTATAGATTTCAACCCAATCACCACTGTCAAATTTTTCAGGTGAACTGTAATTGATCTCAGTAATAACAATAGAGTTTTCATTTTCTTCAGCAATTTCAAAAACGGCAGTCAATGTATTGGCATCTCCAAGATCATGATTTATTGCATTGCTTACAATTGAACTTTCTTCCCATTTTAAAAATCGATATCCTTTTTTAGGAATTGCTTTGATTGCAATTGGAATGCCTGGGTAATATGATCCTACCCATAAATTATCCTCAATAACAATAGAGCTAATTTTAATTTTTCCTGAATTTGATGGAGTAATTTTTAAAAAAAGATTTTTAGAGTCAGGTAAGTCGAATATCTCTTCTAGGTGTCTTCTTACATAAACAGTCCGCTCGTTATTAAAATTTTTTATTTCATTTATTTCACTATTCCATGATTGCATTGTGCCCCATCGTTTATTATGCTTTGGAATAAAAGAAACAATATCATTTTTCAACGAATCCAATATTGTATTGAGGTTTTGAGGTTTAAAAACGATGTTCAAGCGATCACTAAAAATATTGATGAATTGATTTTTAAAGGAGTCATTTTGAAGCAATTTCCTTAAAAATAAAGTACTCCATGGCGGGTTGGGCCAAAAAGGTCCATTTGGTTCTAATGCAAATTTCAATGTGTTGAACTCATGAGCTATTAAAGGACTATTTAAACCAAATCCAAAATCTGTATCGTACAGAATCCAACGCCATTTTCCATTTATTCGGTTATCTTTCCAAAGTTTTACATTGTTTCCTGGCCAATCGCGATTATCTATGAATATCTGAACTGCATGATAATTAATATATGATTCAATATCTATTTTTGACTCAATATGAGAAAATTGACTATCATCGCGTAGATCTAGATTTGATATGAATTCGTGCAGATCATAATATTCTGATGAGCTGCCATGGATCAGTTCAATATTGTTAGGTTCACTATTGTTTAGGCCAATTAAGTCAATGTCTTCAAGATCAATTCCGTAATGAGATGCAATAAAGTGTTCATTAGTTTTTTCTCTTAAATTATGAATACCCCAATAATTACCATTTAAATATATTTGAACTGGTTTATAACTTAGGTGGTCAATGTCAACATCTCTTATTAAAGTAGCGACATAACCATCACGCAGCATGGTAGAATTCCAGTCATTGCCAGAGTTTCTCAAAACCAAAGCTTCGAAGTTTTCTATTTCTATATCATTAAAAAATTTATAATCAAAAGAGGATGGTCCATATTTATTTCGTGCAAATAATGATAGAGATTTTTGAGCATGACCTCTACTCCACGCGCCGAATATTTTAACACCAGCATCGGCATTATAAGTTTTTCCATTAAGGTCTAAGATCTCGAAATGAACGGGTTTTTCGATATCTTTCCAAAAATTAGCACCAAAATATGGGTAGCTACTTTCTGCATCAGGTCCTTTGACATAAATACCTGTATCAGGATTAAAAAAATCATCTGGTTTTATTGTTAAAAAAACTGATGGCAGGTTATAGTCATTATCAAAAATATAACTTTTTGTAATTATTTCAGAATTTGACCAACCATCTCTTATGGCTATAGCTCTAACAACCCTATTTTCATTTACTGTTATTGTATTTGAAAATAGATTAGAGNTTNGNTCAGGTTGATTGCCATCAATGGTATAATAAATCTTTGCATTCTCATCCTGATGTGTGATTGATANATTTTGANGAGATNTATAAAAACCACTTTCTACAGAAATANTTGGACTATTTAAAAAGCCCTGATAATTGATTTTATCATTTGATAGGCCCGGNGTAGATGTTTCAAAAAANGACCAAATATCTCCTTCTTTGATACGCCCCTTAGATCTATCAGTTGGAATATACCCTGTATTATATGAGTCCAATATTTTTCCAGAAGAATTCGATAAAACCACATTCTCTCCTTCTGATTTTATTTTAAAATTAGTGTGTAAAAAAGAATTTGGTAAATTAATTCTAGAATCAGGATTACGAAAATCCGATTTTTCTAAATTGTAGCCTATTGTCAACATGGGTATACATGAAAGGTCTGATGAATTCATATTATAATTATGTACCTGAACAGCTAATATGTTCTCGCCCTGATTTAATGCAAATTCATTTAGATCTATAAAAATNGGATCAGGAAAACCNCCNGATTTTATTTCTGCTTCATGCAAATCAGAAGCGGATGTATTATGAAAAGCACTNGATCCAATGGGTCCCATATTTGCTCTNGAAAACTCTTTACCATTCAAATAGGCTATATATCCATCATCATAATCTAAATGGAAAATCATTTGCGTAACATTTTTTGGATCATCAATTTGAAAAGATTTCCTAACGTAAACAGATAATGTTTTTTCTATAACTGTATTATCATCATTATCACCGTAACCAAAACCACTTGCACCAACACTCCAATCTGCTGGGTCAGCTAAAGACTTATTCCAATCCAAAATTGGCTCAGAATTTCCAACAAAGTAAAACCAATCATCAGCTTCTTTTATTATTGCGTCCCAAGTAATTACAAAATCTGATTTATTTTTTCCAGATGCAAATACAACTAAAAAGGATTTTGGATTTAAACTAATAGTTGGAAAAGTCCATTTACCAATTTCATTCAAATCATCAGATAAAGCGAATCCATCCATTGAAACTTTAGAATCGGATTTGTTAAAAATTTCTATCCAATCTGAGTATTCTCCGTCTTCATCTTTGATGATTGTGGCATTAGAACTTACTATTTCATTTAATTGGATACTTTGACTTGTCAAGATATCAGAAATATAAAGAAATAAAAAAAATATTAACCTACTGTTCACTATNTGCATATCATAANCTTAAAAAAAGAATTANAATTTCTCTTTGTTATTTTCTTGTTTGAAACATGGTGCTTTATAAATGAAACTATNATTATTNTCATTTAATCGAAATTGCCCAACCCACTCTGCNCTTTTAAAATTATGCTCTTTATTCANTTTTTTTTCAAACATTAAAAGNGATAAAATAAATTCNTCAATNTCTATCTTTGAAAAAATATTTCCTTTAATGGTTATTTTATCAATAATTAATTCAGCATGATTAAGATGATNATTAAAACTTGTTATAGGCTGTAGTATAGAATTCATTTTAGTNTCAATTACAAGAAANTCAGAAAGAGAGATTTTAGTTTTTTTTNTTTCTATATTGGGTAACAAAATNGTTAAATCAAACGACATCTGNTTCACAATAAAATAAAAGCCTTATGTTTTATTTAATCGATTATATTGTTTTAATATAAATNTTAATCGATCTCAGCATTCGGATATTTTTCTATGAATTCTTTGAATTCACCATTGCCNTAAAACATACCCCTAATCAGATTAATTACTATTTTAGTTTCATAAATCNCANTATCTACATNTTGGCTCTTATCACTCAATGGTATATCAAACCTTGTGCCATCCATTGAAATAAGCATGGCATCATCACTATTTAAATGAATATTGGTATAAAAGAAATATCTCAATATGTATCCACAACTGACATTTGTACCTGGAAACTTTTGATCGAAATCATTGCTGTTTGNAACGCTTGATTTCATATTTCTTGAATTATTTGCAAAGAATCCATCTTTTGTTCTAAGTGCTTTTAATACTTCAACACTTTCTTCTTCGGCTTGAATATCTTGATTGATCATTTCAGAATTACCACTACAATTGGTNAGAAAAAATATCAATAATNGAATGAATGTTTTAATATAAATATTCATATTATAATATATGTTATACCTTTTTTNTAATANGCTAAAATAGAATGAAAAACNGTTCCTATCATAAATAGAAATCTAATAAAAAATAGAAACANCGCAAATATTAATAGCGGATAAGAAATCTTATTCANAAAAAACATCTTNCTAAAATTTAGAATATAATTTTTCATTTAATAAAATAAATATCTATTAAGTCTTATTTTTTTCAATTGTTTATTCGACTAATAAATAAATGGAATAAAGTTTATAATCAAAATTATAATAGTCAAAAAAACGCTTAGGCTGTGTAGTGTTTTAAATTTTTTCTTGTTGTTATCATCAGTTGCTTTATTGGTCATTGGAATCAAAAAAAATGCCGTTAGAGAAAATATGCTTGTAACTATATATAAAATATATAATGTATTTCCTCTTGAATTATAATATGATTCTAGGAAAGCTAAAATGCCAAGAATNAAAATAAACATAAAAAATCTNGGAAAAATTTTTCTTAAGAATTTAGAAGTNTTTTTGNTATCAATAGTTTTNAATACAGTGGGTGCCACAAGCNCAGTTTGNTAAAGTATAACACCNATAATTAATCCGGGTAAGATAAGATAAAAATTGATCATCTTTTTGTGCTACTAAAAATCACCTTTNAAACACCTAGANAAAAATGGAAAATCATCAGTAACAACATAATAATAAATTCCTTGTGGAAATTCAGGAGTAACCCCTTCCCTGCCATTGCATTCATCTAAATCGCCGAAGCCTTCTATGTATTCGAAATCTTGTGTAAATGCACCCATTTCAATTTTTGTATTTGGGTAGGTTGTTGCTTGGCCCATTCCACCATTCAAAACTGTTACTGTATCAGGGCGACCTGAATCAGGAATGCTTTTTAATTTATAACTTGATTTTAGTTTAATAATTTCACTTGTAGAATTGTTAGCTTCAGCATAACCATTTCTTGCATATACAGGGAACCCGTCTGATGCCCATCCAACTAGAATCATCCCTTCCTTATCCCCCAAAAAATCAATTAATAGTTCAGGCATACCATGGTAATGATATTCACCGGTTGGTTGGACATGGGCATGATTCATATCATCTCCAAAATCAAAAGTATCATGTCCTAATGCTTCAATATTCCAATTGCCCTGCCCTTGCGCCATACTACATTCTCCATCATCATCGCATCTACCTCCAGTAGCAGGATCAAACTTGACACTATTGATTGCATAAGCAATAGCGCCAGCTGGACCCCCAACTGCAACTCCTGTTTCAGAAACCAAAGTCGGACATAATGAAAATGACTTATTTACGTTCTGCTCCTTTATTTGATTGGGATTTTGCTCATTTGGAAAAGTACCTACTTCATGGTTTGGAATACCATTGCCTGACAACAACCTATTTGTTCCGTCAGAAGACCATGAATATCTGCTATACGTATTAACTGATTCGTCATTATTAAAGATTTCTTCATTGATATCTAAAAGTACATCTGAAGTTGAGAAGTTGCTGTCACAATTTATTTGAGTTACTTTTTCTTCAGTGTCTTGACAACTAGATAAAATAATACTGATTAACAAAATTNATTTAAAAAATTTCATAACCGCCCCCTAATAATTGAATTTAGAAAAANATTCTATCTCATTTTATGCTAAATATTTTTCTTAAACTATTTAGAATTAAAAAATGTTTAGTTATAAAATTTGAAATTATTCTTTATATTTATTAAACCAATATAAAATATGGTCTATTTTTGAAATCAACTGACTGGGTCTGTTTGCTATTGAATGATATGCTTCGGGGATCTCAACATAAACCGTTTCTACTTTTCTAATTTTTAGTGCATGATAAAGCTGNTTTGCTTCTGAGGGNGGTGTTCTTAAATCATATGTACCTACCATAACCATTGTTGGTGTTTCAATGTTGCCAACCAAAGAAATTGGAGAAAATTTCCAATANTCATCAATATTTTCCCATGGTTGTCCCTTGTATCTTGAATTTGCATAATAAAAATANTTATCTGCTACCAGTGTTTTTGATATCCAATTCATTACAGGCTTAATGACCGCAGCTGCTTTAAATCTTTGATTTTTACCTATGATCCATGCAGTCATTATACCTCCTGCGCTTCCACCAGTAACAAATAAATTATTTTCATCAATATATGAAGTTTCTAATAATTTATTTACACCGTCCATGACATCATGATAATCATCACCAGGATAATTGCGGAAGAGCAAGTTTCCAAATTCTTCTCCATAGCTTGTACTGCCTCTAGGATTTGGATAAAATACTACATAATCTGAAGCTGAGTAAAGAAGAATCTCTGGCGAAAATCTATCACCATAATTGCTATGAGGGCCGCCATGATTTTCAACAATAAGGGGGTATTTTTTGCTAGGATTAAAAGAGGGGGGTTTTGCTATCCAGCCTTGTATTCTTCTACCATCAATTGATGAATTATACCAAATCTCATCCACTTTACCTAGATCTCTATTAGATAAAAGATCATAATTTAAATTAGTAATTCTTGTACTTTTTTTTCCATCAAAATAAACAATATCCGATGGATGATAAGGAGTAGTTTTAGTAAAAACAATGTGATCTGAATTTGATTTAGAGTAAGATCCTCCGCCATAAGGTCTACCTATGCTAGTGCCACCAAGATTATCAGCAATTTTTTTAGTTTTGCCTGAAAGTGATACATAGCCAATTTTACCATTCCCTTGATTGTCATATTTAAAATAAAGACCTTTACCATCTGAAGACCAACTTAGGGATGAAAGATTTCTATCAAGATTAGTTTTGATTTCTTTTTTGTTAGTACCGTTTATATTCATCAAATATAATCTATTAACCTGATAGGTTTGAACCTTGGTATTATAACCAAGATAAGCGATCTTTTTTCCATCCGGTGAAACTAAACCACTATAATCGGGACCTTTTCTTGTCGTTAATTGTTTTTGCTGTGTTCCATCAATGTTAATTGTGTATAGCTCCGAATTTCTAAAATCATATTCCCAATCTTCTGTGTAATTTGAATTAAAAATAATTTTCTTGTTGTTTTTCATCCAGTCGAAAGATGTATGATTATAGGGTTCACGGGTTATTTGAACAGGGCTTCCACCATCTGATGATATATAAAACAGTTGGTTAAAACCTTTTTCCATGTAGCCTGAACCATCAGATTCATGTTTTAATCTATTGGTTATTCTAGCGGAGGGTGCCCAGGTTGCACCCTTTGGTTTCGGTGGTCCAGATACCAAACTTAAAACCTTGTCTGGAACAAACATTGAAAAACCAATATACTTTCCATTTGGAGACCATTTCAAGTTTTTTGGACTTTTATTGAGTTGAGAAATTGTTGAATACTGCTTTGTGTCTATCCAATAAATATAAATTTCCGAACCATTGTTGTCATCATTGCTTGAAATAAATGCTATTCTCTTNCCATCAGGAGACCATCTAGGATTACTTTCATTTTTTAAATTAGATGTAAGTTTTTGATGATTATCTCCATTCTTATTTATAATCCACAATGATGAGGTTTTTCCATCTTTCATTATATCCATTTTGGTTCTAACATAAACTATTTGAGAGTTATCAGGCGATAATTGGGGGTCCCTTGCGTATTGAATATTAAAAACNTCAAGGTTAGTAAACCTTCCTTGTGAAAAAATACAAGTATATGACATATAGATCGTTAAANTGATGATAAATTTTTTCATTTTGACTATACCTTTTTTACTTTATTAAATAAATATTAAACTNTTAAAANTNACAATACCTACCTTTTAAACTAGGTTCAGANCTTCAAAAACTTAATATCATATNAATNTAAGATTAATTGAATTATTTTTNATTTTTCGTAAATAAGATTATTTTAAAAATAATTTAAAATAAAATTTGTATTTTCTAAGATAATGAAAGAATAATTGGAGCAAAAACTTATCATGACAAAATTATCAATTCTTGTATCAAAAATTGCCTTATTTTTGATTTTAATCAATGAAATTCAAGCCCAAAATAAACTTTACCAATCCTTCAATTACAGAAATATCGGACCTGCTCGAGGAGGCAGAGTTACAGCAGTTGCTGGAGTTGAAACTAAAATTGGATCTTTTTACATGGGAGCTACAGGCGGAGGTGTTTATAAGACCAATGATTATGGAATTACTTGGAATAATGTTTCTGATGGTTTTTTTAACTCACCATCTATAGGAGCAATTTCAGTTTTCCAAAAAAATCCTAAGATTGTTTATGTGGGTACGGGCTCGGATGGAATTCGATCAAATATCATCAATGGAGATGGTGTTTATAAATCTTTGGATTCTGGTAAAACTTGGGAAAATATNGGTTTAAATAATGCTGGTTTAATTGGTGCTGTTGAGATCCACCCTAATGATTCCAAAACTGTTTTCGTTGCAGCAATNGGGCACCCATTTAAGCCGAATAAGGAAAGAGGAATCTTTAAATCTATTGATGGCGGAAAGTCATGGAAAAATGTTTTATTTATTGCTGATACTGTTGGTGTGGTCGATATTGAATTTGCACCAGACAATCCTAACATTCTTTATGCTGGTGCTTGGAGAACAGANAGAAAACCGTGGACGATAATTAGTGGTGGAAATAACGGAGGAGTCTACAGGTCNACAAATGGTGGAGATAGCTGGACCAANGTTGAAAAGGGCTTACCCAATGGTCTAATAGGTAAGATCGATCTCGCTGTATCAAAAGCAGATGCTAAAAGGGTTTATGCCCTTGTTGAGGCACCAGAAGGTGGCGGTGGATTATACCGTTCAGATAATTATGGAGAATCTTTTGTAATGGTAAAAACAAAAGAGAAAGATAAATTAAAACACCTTTTAAATAGACCTTTTTATTATATCAATATTGAAGCAAATCCTAAAAATGCGGATATACTTTTTTCCAGCGCCAATAGGTTCATGCGTTCTGATGATGGAGGAATTAATTGGAAAATCAAATCAACACCCCATGGAGACAATCACGATATTTGGATACATCCCAGCGACACATCCTTATGGGTTCAATCCAATGATGGGGGCGCAAATGTAACAACAAATTCTGGTAAAACTTGGTCAACACAGCACAATCAATCTACTGCTGAACTATATCAGGTCGAAGTAGATGATCAATATCCTTACTGGTTATATGCTGGACAACAAGATAATTCAACCATTGCTTTGCCAAGTACTCCTCCACGTTTCTCAGCAGGAGGGGGAATAGGATTTTGGACTGCAGTGGGGGGGTGCGAAACAGGACCAGCTGTACCTAAACCTGGCAATCCAAATATTGTATATTCTAATTGCAAAGGACGATTTGGTGTTTACAATAAATTAACAGGCCAGGAAAAGCAGTTTTATGTCGGAGCTGCGAATATTTATGGTCACAATCCCAAAGATATGAAATTTAGATTTCAACGAGTATCACCAATTCACATATCACCTCACAATCCAGATAAAGTCTATCATGCTTCTCAATTTGTTCATGAAACAACAAACGATGGAAAATCGTGGAAAATCATCTCACCGGATTTGACGGCATTTGAGTCTGACAAACAAGTTAAATCTGGTGGTCCTATTACTCGAGATATAACCGGTGAGGAAAATTACAGCGCAATATATTCCTTAAGAGAATCAAAATTAAAAAAAGGTTTAATTTGGGTTGGTTCTAATGATGGACCAATACATGTAACAAAAAATGGTGGGAAAAAATGGATTAATGTCACACCCAAAGACATAGNCTCAGGTGGTCGAGTTGATTGTGTTGAGCCATCGGTTCATAAAAAATCAAAGGCCTATGTTGCGATAATCCGTAATCAATTAGGTGATTCAAAACCATATATTTATAGAACAACCAATTATGGAAAAGATTGGAAATTGTTAACAAATGGCAATAATGGTATTCCAAGCGGCTACCCAACTCGAGTCGTTCGTGAGGATCCGGAAAAAGAAGGTGTTCTCTATGCAGGCACTGAGTTTGGTGTTTTTGTTTCATTTAATGATGGTGAAAACTGGGAACCCTTTCAGCAAAATTTACCAGTTACACCTGTTACCGATTTGAAGGTTTACAGGGGCGATCTAATCATTTCAACAATGGGTAGAGGTTTTTGGATATTGGACAATGTGTCGTCNTTAAATGAAACAAATAATATTGCAAATGATAACCATTTGTTTAAACCAAGAGATGCTTTCAGGTATAGATATAGAGCATCTAAAGGAAATTCTGTACCTAAGTATCCAGGCCCATCAGTGATCGTGGATTATTATATTAAAGATTCTTTAGATCAAGAAATTTCATTAAATATNAAAAACCAAAAANATGAAATTATTTACTTCGTTTCNAGTGCAAAAAAAGATACCGCTAGCGATNAANTAGATATGTCAACTGGATTTNTTNTTCAAATTTCAGGGGATTCATTAACAAAAAATNTTGGAAGCAACAGATACAGATGGAACATGAGNCATACTGGAGCATGGGATAAAGATAGTAAAAAAGCGTATTTAAATGGTCCCATTGTTAAACCAGATAAATATATAGCTGAGCTCATTATTGGAAATGATGTAAAAAGAAAAAACTTTACCATTAAGATTGATCCAAAAGTTGCTGGGTTTGGTGTGACCAAAGCTCATCTAAATGCACAGGAAGAACTATCTTTAAAGGTGAGATCACTTTTAGATAAGAGTAAAAAATTAGCTTATCAACTTGAAAAAGATGATGACGAAAAAAATAATGAAGCTATTGAACTTCTTGTATCAAAAAAGACACCTTATTCTCAACCAATGCTTATTGACCAAATTAGATATCTAGCATCGATGTTGAACAGAGTAGATCAAGAACCTGGAGATGATGCTTATGAAAGATTTAAGGAATTAAATGAACAATTAGAAAGTTTACAAAATTATAATTTGGATGATTAACTATAAAATATTCTGCAAATGAAAGAATACAATTAATTGTTGTTTGATTTTTTATAGATGCGGTTTAATTGCTGCTTCATTTTTAAAAAACTATCATCATCTACATCATATTTTTTTTGAGATAAACTAGTTCTAGTTTCAAATGATTTTTTTATTCTTAAGTCAGTAGGAGGATGGGTTGATAACATATTCGAAAATCCACTACTTTCACCTTTTTCTTTATCTCGCATTTTTTTTAAGAAACTCTCAAAGCCAATAGGGTCAATTCCTGCTGCGTGCATTTGCTCAATTCCTAATCTATCCGCTTCCAGTTCTGCGCCTCTACTAAAATTGGTTAGCACACCTCTCTGAATTATGCTTGAAATAATTTCCTCTGTGAGAGTGGGTCTACCACCCAAGATTACAGCGCCAGCAAATCCTATGATCTGTTGTTTGGTCATATTTTCCATACCGTGCTCACCAACAACGTGCGCGATTTCATGTGAGATTACTGAAGCCAATTCCGCTTCATTTTCAGCGAGGTCAATCAATCCTAAATTGATATAACAATAACCACCAGGAATAGCAAATGCATTAATGGATTTATCGTTGACTATTTTAAAAGTATAAGGAATATTTTTACGATTAGATGATTGTACCAACCTTTGACCTAAAGAGTTGATATACTGATTTAATATGAGA
Source organism: bacterium TMED144 (assembly GCA_002170005.2). Taxonomy (GTDB): domain Bacteria; phylum Fidelibacterota; class Marinisomatia; order Marinisomatales; family TCS55; genus TMED144. The sequence goes on from NHGT02000009.1 coordinate 17,760, forward strand.
TCGTTATTGATACTCAATTGTTTTTCTAGTTGAATTGAATATCGATATCCAAGTTCAAGCTCTTCTCTAGTTGAGTACATATTTATGCCACTAAACTGTGATCCAATTTGCGAGCAACCAGTGAAAAGGAAAACTATTAATAATAAAGGAAAACGATTAGTGAAATGTATAAATAGATTTATCACAACAAAAATTCAGTCCGCATATCGTTCCGCTCCAATAAAATGCAGTGAAATATAGTCATCNTTACCCACAACCCAGCTATCATGTGGTTCAGGAGAAATATAAAAAAGATCTCCTTTGTTCATAGTATGGACATTTCCGTTCTCAAAAGCAGCTGTTGCACTTCCAGATAGTACCATACCCAAATGTTCTACCTCACAAAATTTTGTACCGCTCAAGGGAGAGACATGCTTTGACCATTTCCATCCAGGCTCATAAGTTGCTTTTCCAATAGTCATTCCCCCAATGGAAATAATCTCAAATTTCCCTTTNTCAAAATTTCTGACAATGTCTGGTTTGTCAAAATTTTTTAGAACAATATTTAGATCCATTTAACCTCTCCAATGTTTTATTAATGTATAAAAGAAAGATGCAATATATTAGTTTTTACCAGATATATGATGTGCAGATAAACAAATTAAAATTAAATTGATTTAAAAAATAAAAAAGTGAAAGAGTAAAGTAAGATCAAATTTTTAGTTATTTTAAAAGGACCATTCTTTTAGTTTTTATNAATTCAGGAGTTTGCAACTGAAAGAAATACATTCCAGCGCTNACTGCTTGCCCGTCAAAATCAGTACCGTCCCATTTTATAGTATGAAAACCTGCTGTAAGATTTTTAAGATCAAATGTTTTTATTTTNTGTCCAACTAAATTAAAAATAATTATTTTAGCTGGTGTNCTGTTTGACAATCCAAACGTTATTGATGTTGAAGGATTGAAAGGATTTGGATAATTGTCAAGCAAAGTATGCATTGTAGGTATTAATGAATTATTATTTTCCTCAACACTCAACTCAACAACTGTTCCAGTAGCTCCTACATAACGTTTTAACAAATCATCTTTATATTGGCTNCTATTTAAATTAAATAAACCTGGTACCTCATTAATCAATCCTTTAAAAGCTGCTCTGAATAAGATATGAGCGGTATAATTAACATTACTACCTTTACTATTTGATGTGGTGTCTTTTTCAAAAGCATGATAATGGTAGGAGTATTTATCGTGAGAATGACCGCCATATTCATCNAGAGAATTAGAATATCCGTCATGATTATTGTATGAAGTTTCATGTTTACCAAAAAGGGCAACACCATCGAANATAAAACCAACTAAAGGTGGATGNAAACTTCCNGTGTAATCATCAAGATTGTATAGATTTATACCATTTCCAGTTAAGCTATGTCCATCTGCATGATAATGAAAACCCATTCCTCGTCCCACATGAGAACCAGTTGTAGTTACCTCACCAGCAGTAATNGAATAAACTAAAGTATTGTTGGTAACTGGATATATGACAACCCCATCTGCAGCTATTCCTAAAGAAGCTAAGCTTGTGTGATTATCAACGTTCCAGTCTGAAGATGNAACATTAGCATCAATTGCTAGACTACCATATGGTGATANATCATTATCAGTTACCTTGCTTACAAGCCCATAATCCTTTAGTGGTATTTTAACAATCTTTGCTTCAATAACAGCATTTCTCGTTATTTTTTGATTTTCATATCCTCCAGCAGATGAGCCATCACCGGGAGGTCGTGGCACATCAATTAGATGCTGTGGNCCAGAGTGAGCATTNTGTGTAGCAATAATCATAAATGGATGAAAATTTCCACTGTCATCTGCAGCATTTGTAAAATAAACGTTCTCAACAGTTTTTTCTCCTAGAACTGAGTTGTACATGTCGACAGCTGCAAACCTATTTTTTAACAATGATTTTCTAAAAGTTAAATACGTCTCTTTTGAATATCTTAGTGATTCATTTCTATTTGAAAGAAGGGTAATTATATTCTGCAAAGCAGAATCTGCAGCAAGGTTTGAACTTTCAGAATCTCCAAGTTGAGGTGTATAAAAATCATCCAATTCGCCATAAAATGAATTGGTCTTTAGTTGACTTTCAGCATAGGCCCAAGGTGAAGGCTCATTAGTTTTGGGATTAACTGGCCAATCAGCAAATGAATTGGTCTGCCATGGAGTATCGTGGGGATTAAAATCAGAATTTTCTGTAAATGAAATTTGAATTAAATCATTGGCATTAGCGATAACAAAATTTGTTGCATCNCTGGAGTTTGAAACTAATGAGACTCCATTGGCATCCATTTTTAGATATTGACTGGAGGACCAGTATGAATTTTTCTCATAAGGATAGTCAGAGACAGCACTATTATAATCGTATCTNGAAATTGCCTGGATTTTTGCTGAGGATGGTGTACCTGTAAACTTAAAAACAAGATGNGACTTAATAGAATTGGTATTNANATAATAACTACTCTTNTCTCTTANTTTNANNGNTGATGCAGTTGNAGAGCCTGAAGCTATATCTGCATCTATAGCATAATAAGACATTAATTCAGGATGAATTACATATTCTCCAGTTAATGATTCTGCAGAAAGAATAGAAGTATTTCGATCAAGGATTTGGAATATACCTCTCATAACATCTGAGTATTTACCTCCACCCATTTTAATGGACCCGCTAGAAAGAGTAGCTTGGGCAGTTTCCAGTGCCTGATAATTATTGTCACTAACAGATAAATAATTGGACATAGATTGATCAAAAAATATTACGTGTTCAAGGTTNTGNATAGAAGAGATTGGATTTGGTTTTGATTTAGAAGGAAAATCTGAATCTANTATTTCAACAAAGGATTTTGGTCCNTATACATTNTGAGCAATTGAAAATGAAAAAATAGNTAAAAAGATAAAAATGAATAGTTTACGTAACATTTGCTAAAACCTTATTTTGAAATCTAATGAATGTTTAATATTAGATAATATTTGGGTCAATATAATTAGTATAATTTTAATAAGCGGTCTTTTAATAAAATTAGTTATCCATTTGTCATCTTAGGGTATAGAATATTTATAATCTTCTAAATTCTTAAATTATGCTTAAAAGACTGAATCAGTATAGTATTTTACTGATGATTAACTTTTTTTCAGCCTAAAAAGTGTTATCTCTGCTGTCACGCCTAGACGTAAAGGCGGACCCCAATAGCCAGTACCGCTATTGACATATATTTGAGTACCGTTATGATCGTGCAAACCTGAC
>NHGT02000010.1 GCA_002170005.2 bacterium TMED144
ATTGTTTATGCACCCGTAGCTCAATTGGATAGAGCGTTCGGCTACGGACCGAAAGGTTGAGGGGTCGAATCCTTCCGGGTGTACATTCTTCTTGTTATAAAATTTGGAGATGTATTATGATAAATTCCTTATCCACTAAATTTCTTGTCTCACTTTCATTTATTCTGAATATAACTGTATTGCTATCTCAGAAATCGGATATTTGGTCAGATGATAATTTTACAGGTCTTGAATTTAGATCTATTGGACCAGCCTTGATGTCTGGTAGAATATCAGACATTGCAATACATCCTGAAGATGAAAATACATGGTATGTTACAGTTGGTTCTGGCAATGTGTGGAAAACACAAAATTCTGGAATTACATGGGATCCCATATTTGATGATCAAGCGTCCTATTCTATCGGATGTGTTACTATAGACCCTAATAATCCTGAAGTTGTTTGGATCGGAACAGGCGAAGATCAAGGTGGAAGGCATTTTGGGTATGGAGATGGTATTTACAAATCTCTTGATGGAGGAAAAAATTGGACCAACATGGGTTTAAAAAGTTCTGAGAGAATATCGAAAATTGTAATTCATCCAAATAATTCAAATGTTGTATGGGTTGCTGTACAAGGTCCTTTGTGGAGCTCTGGAGGTCAAAGAGGTTTATACAAGACTGTAGATGGAGGTAAAAATTGGAAACTGGTATTAAAGAGCAATAAATGGACCGGTGCTACTGAAATTATCTTAGACCCCTCTAATAAAAAGGTGATGTATGCCGCTCTTTGGCAAAGACACAGAACTGTTGCAGCTTATATGGGTGGGGGCCCTGGTTCAGGTATTTATAAGAGTTATGACGAAGGAGAAACTTGGAAGAAACTTACCAACGGACTTCCAAAATCAAATATGGGAAAGATTGGACTAGATATTTCTAGACAAAATAATGACATAATTTATGCTGCAATAGAGCTCAACAGAAGAACAGGAGGAGTGTATAAATCCATAGATGGTGGAGAGAATTGGACCAAACAATCCAATGCTGTCGCTGGCGCAACTGGTCCACATTATTATCAAGAATTATATGCTTCACCACATCATTTTGATCGACTTTATTTAATGGACGCTAATATGCAAATATCTGATGATGGTGGAAAAACATTTTACAGGATGAATGAGAAGAATAAACATGGTGACAATCATGCAATTGCTTTCAAAAAAAGTGATCCTGATTACCTTTTAGTAGGTTCAGATGGAGGCTTATATGAGTCATATGATCTTACTAAAACTTGGCGATATATGGCCAACCTTCCATTGACTCAATTTTATGACNTAGCCTTNGANGATNCNGAGCCATTCTATAATATTTTTGGNGGAACCCAAGATAANAACACNCAAGGNGGTCCNTCTAGAACTGATAGTTGGCAAGGTATTCAGAATTCAGATTGGCGAGTTGTNNTAAATTGGGATGGNCATCAGCCGGCCACCGAACCNGGNAATCCNAATATNATGTACGGNCANAGACANCAAGGCACACTTGCAAGAATTGATATGATCACNGGTGANGTTACNGACGTTCANCCNCAACCAAGAGATAANGAAAATTATGAGAGNTTTAATTGGGATGCNCCAATCCTAGTNAGCCCTCATAAGCCACAACGGTTATATTTNGGATCNCAAAGAGTTTGGAAATCTGATAATAGGGGTGATAGCTGGNAACCAATNTCTGGAGANCTAACAAGAAATCAGAATAGATTTGATNTGCCNATCATGGGNTCAAAGCAAAGNTGGGATAATGCATGGGATGTNTTAGCAATGTCNAANTATAATACNATTTCNNCNATATCAGAATCTCCAATNAAACCCGGTCTTTTGTATGTTGGNACAGATGATGGCTNNATACATATNAGTGAGAATGATGGAAAGTCNTGGAGNCGAATTGAGGTAAAAAAATTAGCAGGCGCNCCNANCTATGCATATGTTAATGATTTAAAAGCGGATAACTTNAATGAAAATGTAGTTTATGCNGTTTTNGACAATCATAAATACGGNGACTTTANACCNTATGTNTANAAAAGNACNGANAAAGGTAAAAGTTGGCGNTCNATATCATCCAATATACCNGAAAGAACGCTNACNTGGAGGATTGTTCANGANCATGTAAAGAAAGANCTATTATTNTTNGCTACNGAGTTTGGTATTTACTTNAGNATNAANAGTGGNAAAAGATGGTCAAAGATNAAAGGAGGGGTGCCNACTATTTCTTTTCGAGATCTCGCNATNCANAAAAGNGANANCGATTTAGTTGGNGCNTCNTTTGGAAGAGGTTTTTATGTTTTTGANGANATGAGNGTTTTTAGAGAANTATCAAATACTCAAATGCAGTCNCCNGCAAGNCTTTTTTCTGTTCGNAAAGCNTGGTGGTATATNCCAAGATCNCANNTNGGTTTTGGNGATAGACCAAAAGGAACACAAGGCGACAGTTATTNTACCGCTAAAAACCCCCCTTTTGGAGCNGTTTTTACATATTACTTAAAAAGCGATTCTAAATCATCCTTAGCTATCAGNCAGGATAAAGANAAAGCAATTNTAAAAGATGGTAAAAGTGTAGGTTTTCCTGGATGGGANNCAGTAGAGAANGAAAGAAGAGANCTNAAGTCTGAAGTNATATTTGTTGTNAGNAANTCAAAAGGTGANATTGTAAGAAGATTAAATGCTCCTGCAAAGCAAGGCTTTCATAGAGTAGCATGGGATTTAAGATATCCCTCACCATCAATAATAAATAAATCTGGACGACAAAGCTCTATGATGGGTTTTATGGCACCTCCTGGAAAATATAGCGTTAAAATGTTTTTAAACAATAACGGACAAGTTTCTCAAATGTCTAAAGAGCAATTTTTTAATGTAGTGCCTCTAAGAGAGGGTGCACTACCAACTAAGTCGCATGATGAGATTGCTGCTTTTTGGAGATTATATGAGAATACCATCAAAATTGCCTCATCGATTCAAACAGAGATAAGCAATTTGATGACAACAATAGAAAAGACCAAATTGGCATTAGACCAATCAAGATCAAGCTCTGGAGATATTGAATCAGAATACAGNTTATTAAGGAATAAGATTTTGGATTTAGATGAAAGAGTCAGCGGTAATAGATCTAAAAGTGGCCCTGGAGAAAAAAATAATCCAACAGTCTCAAGTCGATTATATGTTGTGGGGAGAATAATGGAATATTCGACTTATGGTCCAACAGAAACAGCAAAAGAGCAATTAGAATTATCCCAAAAAGAATTGTCTAATATTGAGGATACAATAGATAATTTAGATAATGATTTAAATGCTTTATTGACTGCGATTTATAATTCTGGTGGCCCATTAATTGAGGGTAAAACAGGCTCAATTACTAAATAATGGCATAATTTTTGTATTAAATCCATTTATTGCTTTATTTAAGTACTCTGTCTTAAATTAAAACTGGACAACGTACTTATTCGAGGTAAGCATGTTAACAAAACGCTATGCACATTGTGCAGAAAATGGGATTGTTCTATGAATTTATTCAATAAAAGAACATTGCTATACATTATTGCTGTAANTGCAATGTATATAATTACTATTCCNACNTCTNNGATATATGCTCAAAGTGGNGANGCTGAAGAGATTTTTTGGGGTGANGATGAAGAAGAAATATCNTTTGATGAGGATTTCGACTTTTCTGAAGATGANGAATCTTTTGATGANGATATCGAATTTTCAGAGGATGATGATTTAGAAGGATTCGAATTTGATGATGAATCCTTTGACGAAGAGTTTGATGATGAGGGAGAAGATGATGAATTTGCTGATTTTTCTGAGGATTTTTCTGGTGATGATATCGCCGAAGAAGAGCTTAGCATCAGCGAAGCTGCATCTAGATTAGGTTATACCCTCAGTTTAATTGGTGCATCTCCTGGATTTGTCAATCATCCTTTACAAACTTATAATTCTAGCGTTGATTTTAGGGCAACATTTGAATTTCCAATGCTTTTACAAATAGGTCCAGCACGCTTTAGGCTTGGCGCTGAAGTAGGGACATTTAAATTTTCAAATTATAAGCCTATTGGTGGTGAATTTTCAGGCGTACATATCAACGGTATTGTGTCTTTTCCAGCTGGGCCAGGACAAGTAAAGCTTGGCGGTGGTTTGGTCGGCAAGGGTTTTGGTTTTATTGCAGAGAATTCCTACGGGTTTGCCATTGGTGACGCATTAGATATCAGAATTGGGGTACGGTCTACCACTGCATTAAATGTAACCGATACAAATAACAATATTTTAGGTACTGTAAGTTGGATGGATGGTTTGATTGTTTTAGGTGTCTCATTATAAAATTAAATAAAAATGAATCGTTTTTATAAAAAATTTCTGTCCTTTTTAACTGCATTTTCTTTTATTTTTTCTGGAACAGAAGATGGTTCATCCGCCACTCATGTTGTCACAGTAGGAAGTAATTTAGTGGCAGGCTATTTAAATGAGAATGTTAGTTATTTAAGAATTTATTTTACACCTGATGAAGATTTTACCCAATTGAGCGTTTATGCTGAATCAACTGGAAGTTCATCCAATATTGGTGGCTGTACGGAATCTCAATTTGATGGAACAGCTTTAACTCTATCACAATTTGATGGAAGTGCAACATCGGGAACAGTGTATGCGCCTGGAGGCAATATCTCACAATCTCAACATTATGTTGACATTAGTATGGATAATTTAATTGCACGATTAAGTGATAGCAATTGGGATGATGCGGAAGGCAGGAGAGTTTACATTGCTGTTAAGCTTGGAACAAATAATGATAATTGGGCTTGTCCTACTACAGCCTTAAGCGATGGAGACGCTACAAATAATGGACAATCAGATGGTACTTATAGATATCATATTATAGATAGAACAGATCCTACTTTCAGTTCTGTAACTGATGGAGGCGATCAAAATTTAAATGGTAGCTCTAGCACAACGTCTAATATCAGTAATTTTACAAATTCAAACGTAATTAAAATAACAACTGGAAGCGAAGCAGTATCAAGCATTACCGCTACATGGACAAAGGATGATGGTGATGGTTCATCGATCTCAGAAACAACGGTTGCAAATGCCACTAATGCTAGCACAACCGTTTCATACACTCAAAATAGTTTAACAAACAATACAAGATATGACATAGTTTATAAACTAACTGACGCAGCGGGTAATAGACGATATTGGTATGACTATAATATTTGGTATGATACTTCAGCGCCTACAGTAGAGGGTGTTTTCAGTGAAGAATCTAATGGAGCCAGATTAGCCCAAGGTGAGGTTTCGGATTTTTATGTAGATTTTAGTGAAAACATAGATTTTTCTGGTACTCAAACAATTACCCTAAGCAACAAAAGTGGAGGATCGACGAGCGTTAATTGTCATACGTGTTCTGATGGTAGCGATAAAGCGTATTTCAACTATACTGTTGCGGATGGAGATTATTCTGCACATTTAGATTATGTTAATGAAAATTCTTTGGGCGTTGGAACTTATATTAGGGACTATGCGGGCAACAATCTTGCTAATTGTTCTGGATGTTCAGGAACACTACCTACACCGCCTACTACACATGGCCAACAAAAGACAGGCTCTAATATTGTAGATAAATCATTAAGCAATGCAGCTACAGGTGGTTCTTTTGAGATTGATGGATTAAATCCGGCTGATTTTTCTGTTGGTACTGTTACATCAGTTGGTGGTACTGTTGTATCAAATTATTGGAACAGCACAAATACCTCTGTAAATATAACTGTTCCTGTAGCAAATGATGCTACCCTAGAGGGCGGTACGATACAAGTAACTGTGGAAGCTGATGGTAGTTATGCAAATATCGGTGAGGCTTATACCATTCAAAACAGTGATTTAAACTCTAATAAAGTAATGTCTGTTACCAATGTAAATGTGGCAGCAATTACAGGTTATTCTGAAGGAGATGAGCTAACATGGAAAGCTATTCTTACCGATCGAGCAGGAAACTCTACGACAGGAACAGCAAGTTCAAATACACTCACCGTTGATACATCTGGTCCNGGTATAAATACAATAACCAGTACAGCAGGATCCTANAAACTAGGAGAATCTGTAGACTTGGTTGTAACATTTGCAAATAACGTAACAGTAACTGGAACTCCTCAGTTAACATTAAAAACAGATAATTCTCCAGGGTCTAGCAATGCTGCTGTAGATAAATCTGGTCATTCTGGTGCAGTAGTTACTTTTGCTTATACAGTTGGAGCAACACACTTCTCAACGGCTTTGGATTATGCAAACGCTGCCACAGCCTTAGGTTTAAACGGTGGTGCAATCACTGATGTAGCGGGAAATGCTGCAACATTAACTTTACCAAATGTAGGAACAATTCCTGGCGCTACAGTAGTTAAGGTAGATGGAGTTTCTCCTTCAGCGTTTCAAGCCGGAACTGTTGTAACTGTTGGTGATTCTGTGGTTGCTGATTATTTGAACGCTGACAATACAGGGATTAATGTTACCATACCTATCGCTAATGATGCATCATTAGAAAATGGCAAACTATATATTCAAGCTAAGATAGGTAGTAATAATTTTGCCAATGTTACCTCTGCTTACACTATACAATCTGCTGATTTAAATACAAACAAAACTATCCTTGTTTCAGAGTCAGACATAGATTCAAATGGTGAGCTTACGGGTTTTGCAGAAGGTGCAGTTATTTCATTCACCGGTCTTCTTGAGGATTATGCTGATGGTTCTGGAGGAACTGGAAATCAAACGGTAGGTACAGCATCTAACACAACTTTGACTGTCGACCAAACTGATCCTGCGTCTCCCACAATTGCATCTATTACAACTGTTGGTGACCCAGTTGTTGCGGCAAGCTGGAATAGTGATAACACATCTGCTATAATAGTTGTTAACATTGCAAACGATGCAACTCTTAATGGTGGTAAAGTTCAGATCCTAGCAAAAAAAAATAGTGGATCTTATGAGGGTATAGGTAATTCTGTTGCATTGTCTGGAAGAGATATTAATGGCACTACTAGCGTTACTTTAACGGCAGCACATATAGAGGGGGTTGATTCTGGTGTTGCAGAAAATGATGTCATAACATTCAAAGCCAAGATTTACGACGTTGCTGGGAATAGTACTATCGGTAATGCATTTGGAACCACGCTAACTATTGATCAGAGTCTTCCCACAGTAACTAGGGTAACTTCGGATGATGACGACACAAATCCTTTAGGAATTGGCGATGAACTTAATATAAAAGTATTATTTGATGAGAATGTAACGGTGGATGTTACAAACGGTACTCCTTTTATAACTCTTGATTTAAATAATGCTCCAGGCTCTGAAAATGGAAATGCTATTTATCAATCAGGCTCAGGTTCACAAACGTTAGTATTTAAATATCAAGTGGTTGCCAATAATTATAGCACCGATGTTAACTATGAGAGTACAAATTCACTTGATAAAAATCGTGGAACAATTACAGATGCTGCTGGGAACACTGCAGATACGCGCTTTCCAGGAACCTCAGATGCCAATGCATTAGCCGTTTACAATAGTAAAGATTTTTGGATTGATGGTGTAGTTCCAGCCGATAACACTACCGATGAGGTATTAACGGTCGGCACTACTCAAAAAGCCGGATATTGGAATGCATCAAACACGTCTGCAACTGTAAAAGTTCTTTTATCTACAACCGATGTTTCTTTGGTTGGTGGTTCAGTTCAAATTCAAGCAAAAGCAGATGCGAACAATAATTTTGCTAATGTAGGTGCTTCAAGTGCCATTACTTCAGCTGAACAAACAGCTGGTTTTAAAACGATGACCTTAACCGCTGCTCAAATTGAGGGTCTTGCAGGATATAGCGATCAAGCTGCAAATCCCGACATAATAAGTTTTAAAGCTGTTGTCTCAGATAAAGCGGGTAATTCAACAACACATGCTGTCAGTAATACTACCCTAACTGTTGATGAGACTCTACCAAGCGCGTTTACAGTTGGTAAAGTTTACACAGTGGGCGGTGAAATATGCTGGGATGACGCAAATGAAACAGATTGTTATTGGAATCAAGACAATACATCTCTTACGGTTGAGGTGCCTATTGCCAATGATGCAACGTTAGAAAATGGTTTTTTAGTTCTTCTTGCTGAAGCTGACGGTACATATGAAAAAATTGGGCCTGGCTCTAGAAGAGGCACCGCTGCATATGATCTAGTTGATTATCCTTCTGATTATTGGGCGCAATCAACTGTAGGCTGGACACAAATTTCTTCATCAGATTTAGGCAATAATAAAACAATTACAGTTAACCATAAATCTGACAACACTAGTACAATGACTGCTTTAGAAGGAATTTCAGGATTCTCAGATGGAGATGTAGTAAACTTTAAAGCCTATTTAATGGATAGAGCAGGTAACAGAATTGAGGGATCANCTTCNGCAACNCCTNTAACAGTTGATCAANNAGATCCAGNTAANCCTGNTATTGAGCTTAAAAATTCTTCAGATACTGGNATTGCAAACTGGGANAATTTGACCANTGATTTCAATCCTACATTTACANTANCAAATTTNNCNAATACCGATTCTGTGTTTTTAAAAATTGCAACGGACGTTAACACTCTTGCATTGGCATCATCAATAGTAGTGCGAGATAAAACAACCAGCACATCCAAAGATTTAACCTCCCCTAATTATGCCAACAACCTTTATAAAGTTACCGCCAAAGCCAAAGATGTAGCAGGCAACTGGAGTGAAGATGCCACAGCTACGTTTGTAAGAATTGATACAATTCCTCCAAGCGTTCCAAGTGTTCCAGATTTATTAAAAACTGATGANACAGGTTTTAATGATAACGATAACATTACCANNACNCANNANCCACATTTTATCTTGAAAGGTCTATCTACCACNANAGACTCATTGAGATTGGTTATCGATGGNGGTGGGAGTACGGGTCGTGATTCTATTATGTCTCAAGTTTCTGTCGATACATTTAAAGTAGCTGCTGCTTTAGCTGATGGTTATCATACTGCAGGTGTGATTGCGATAGATTCTGCAGGGAATGTTCAAAACATATCTACTTTATTACCCTTTGTTGTAGATGCAACGCCCCCCTCAACTCCGACTGCACCGGACATGACTGCTGCTACTGACTTTGGTCAAAGTAATACTGACAATTTTACTAACACTCAAAAACCCAACTTTATTATAACAAATATTGAAGTTGGCTCGTTTATAAATTTGTATGGTTTTGTTCCAACTCCAACAGATACTACTTTATTTGATTTTGACACTGTTAAAACCGGTGTAACTACAATAACTATGACGCCTGATAACAATATTCCTTCACCTACCAATGCAGCTACGGGTTTAGGGGAATACACCATCTATGCTACAAGCGAAGACACTGCGGGTAATATCTCTGAGAGCACCGACTTAGCTGGCGTTCTTATTGATATCACCAAACCTGAAATCACAACACATTACTACAATTCTACAATACAAACAGCCTATAATGGATTTACGAATAAATTTAAAGCTGATTCAGTTAGATTTGGAAAAGGTGGGGATGAGCTTGAGCTAATTGCTAAGCTATCTGAACCAGCTAGCTCTAACCCTGAACCCACGCTATCGGTAACTTATGGAACTAACTCGCCAGACTCTTTTACAGCGAAAGCTAAAACTAGCAAATCCAATGATGATTCAACTTTTACATGGAAATTCGATCTCCCCGCTAATGCAAGAAATGATGGAGTAGCGGTGGTATCTTTTGCGGCTTACGATAGATCTGGAAACCTAGCTTCTGTATTTTCTGATACTCAAAAATTCATTGTAGACAATACGCTGCCTGCTGCATTTACAACTGGTCTTGCAACCGCGGGCTCAATACCTGGTTCTAATGTAGATACAACCGTCTTTAAACTAAACGATGATGGAATAAAATATTGGTATTTGAATAAAGGTGCTGACACGGTTAATGTTGCTTTGGACCTTCCTACTAACGACGCATCCCTTTTGGGAGGTGGTTATGTAGATATTCAAGCAAGAGTAAGAAATAGGATGCTTACTGAATGGTTGAGTGTTGAAACAAGGGATACTTCTAATCCGTTTGCCAAGCAAGACTCAATAAAAGGATTGGGCGCGGGTAAAATTTTTACAAGAAATAAAAGTGATATTATTAACCCTTTAACACCGAAAGGTTTAATACAGGGAGACACTATAGATCTTAGAGCTAGAGTGTTTGACCGTTCTTTAAATGTCACAAATGGCGCCCAAAGTGCAACCTATTTTGTATTGGATACTTTACCTCCCTTGCATAATAGTACTCCTACCATTTCAATAGCTCAAACAACGGATACAACATTAAAAAATGTCAAAGGAAGCTCTATTTTTCTAACTTTTAAAAAAGATACGCTCTATTCAAATGATACTTTATCTTTTGCGTTTAGGGCAATGTATGACCCAGCAAATACCAATGAGAAAAAAAGTGATTTGCAACGATATGAATACAAGATAGAAGAAACTCCAACAAACGCTAAAGCGAATTGGGCAGTGTTTAGAGACTGGAGATCTGCTGCATCCAAAGTGACAATCAATTCTGATTCTATTCCTATGTTACTAGATTCTGTTTTTCTCGATACTTTTGCTTTAACGCACAACAGGAATTACAGAGCAAAAATTAGAGGTATAGATCAGGCTGGAAATATATCTGATGATTTCACCTCATCTACACTTTTAAGATATAATGACAAACCTATTATAGATCCTATTACTGATGCTCTTGCTAAAGAAGATATTTTATGGGAAAAAATCATTTCCATAACTGATAACGACGTTGCAACATTGCGAACGGATAGTTTTACTTTCTCCTTAGAATCCTATTTTTTGCGTGACACGAATGCAACAAAAACGAATGGTTTTTATACATTTAAGAACCCCAAGATCGATTCTCTGAATGCCAAAATAACATCGAATACGGGTTATTTTTCATTTACGCCAGATAAATGGGACACTACTAACGTAAAAAGCAGAGGCGGATATATACACAGGATCTTTGCAAATGATCTATGGGGATTTAAAGATACGATCGATCTAAAAATGGTGGTTGAAGCTGTCAATGACCCACCAATAATAAATCTATCATCTTTAGATATGCTTAAATTTTTAGAAGGCGTTGAATCTGACACTATTAATCTTTCACGCTTTGTAACAGATGAAGATGATTCTACCCATACCCTAATCTACTCAGCTAACATAAGAACTTCATTAAAACCAGTAGATGGTTATCCAATTTTTGGTCCATCACAAAAATTAATTTTTCTTACCCCTGTTTCCAAGGAAGCAAAAAAAAGCTATATAAACCAGCTTATAGATGAAAATCCAAGTTCTACGATCATCCAAGAGGACAATGCATTTTTAGTTTATGAAAAGGGTGTTAGAGATTTTGCTGATCCATTAACAGTAAAAACAGCTATTGTTGATGATTATGCAAAATTTTCTTCAAATAATACCAATTCTAAAATAGATGATTCAACGTACACCTGGATAAAACCCTTAGATTTAGATTATTTTAATAAAGATACCATGTTGGTAGAGTTCACAGTTAAAGATTCTTCTCTAGCGACTGGGGTTTCAACAATTGCTTTTGCAATAAACCCATTAAATGATGTGCCTGTATGGTCGAGCGATTGGTTCAAGGATACAGTTATCACTGAAAACGATTCACTTTATATTGATTTTGGTAAATATTTAAAAGACGTGGATGACGACTCACTAAAGATTTCAATTATTCCCACATCTTATAAATCCAATATTATGATTGATACTACATTGATAAATGCAAATAATGACTCAGGGTATGTTTATATAAGCGGGGGATTAAATGATACGATCAAGTTTAAACCGCAAGAATTGTGGTTTGAAACTGATGGGATTTATCAAAACAAATCTATTAGTTCACTTTGGAACCCATTAGATCAAAAAAGTAATAAAATTGAATTCAAAATTACGGCCGCTGATGATAGCACTATGGATGGTATCGATACCACATTTACTATCACTGTCCAGCGGGTACCGCGTCCCGAGATTAGCATGTATGTTGTCCAAAACAATGCATTCACCAATTTTTATGAGATTTTCATAGTTGACTCACTAGAGAAAACAAAGGAAGTGACTTTAGAATTTGGTGAAAATAATCCCATGCCTCTGGACACGGCGGCCGCATATATGTGGTATTCCCATATCTATTTCAGAAATGCTGGATCATACTTTTTAGACGTTAAAGCTAAAGGAGCCGTTGGAGATACAGTCGTCAATGTTCCATTGGGAGTAGTAATGTCATTTGCATCTAGAACTTGGGAGGGAAAAAGCGCAGATGGAGTATTTAAAGTCAGAGGAAATCCCGGGGCAGTAGATTTCGATCAATCCATTATGATAGTAGACTCCACTTTATTCGAGCCTTATTTTAATGATAAAGCATCATATTTGATGGGTAACGAATCATTGAGGTTGACAAAGTCTGTTGAAGTTTCGATGGCAGGCGATAGAGAAGAGTTGGCAATTTATCGTAGGTCAACTGGCGCAGGCTGGGAAGAGTTGCCTTCAATTACAAGAAATGGTAGAATAGTAGCATTTACTGATCGTATGGGTTATTTCAGGAAAGGACCGAAAACAATAATTGTTCCAGGTCAAACATCATTAAATCAAAATTATCCTAATCCATTCAATCCATCTACAACAATTGAATATGATCTTGGTTTTGGTGATGGGCCAAGTCAAAGAGTAAATCTAAATATTTACGATATTTTAGGCAGAACAGTTAAAACCTTGCTTTTTAATGAGGATCAAACGATAGGAAGATATCAAATCAGATGGGATGGTAAAGATGAAAATAATATACCTGTTTCATCTGGTGTTTATTTTGTTTACATGCAGACTGATAAAGGTCGCACATACACTAAAAAAATTATGTTAATGAGATAATGAAAATATTTAAAAACAAAACTCCTCTATTACCCTTAATAGCAATCTTTATAATAATATCATGCCGCAATGACTTTGAAGCAACCGCAGAGCACATGAGTGATTATGGTTGGACTTTATATGAACAGAAACCATCCTCCCAAGAAACACTCTTGCAGAGCCATAAATGGTTCTTGGATGCATCAACCAAGGATATCGAATGGAAAGATGCTTATAATGGCCAAGGATGGAGTAAGGCAAAATTAGTTAGAGAAAGTAGTTTGCAATACAAGCAAGCATTGATTGAAATGAACAGTGGTATTGAATCTTTTAAGCTCGGACTTACAAAAAAAGAGGATATATGGAATACCGTAGATGTTCAGTCTGAGATATTAGCAGGTTTAACATTTGCTTACAAAGGGTATATGGATACAACCGGTCTTGGTTCCCAATTTAAAACTTCTCATAGGATGGTGGTCTATTATGGCAATGCTTTTTTAGACTCAAATAGTGGAAATTTTCAGCCTGGTTGGATATTTTCTCATGATAGTCTAATTAATCATTTAGATGTTAGATTGAACATTGCATCCTCATATTTCGCATTAAGTAAATTTGACTCATCATATATGCAGATTGAGGCTATTGTAGATACTCTCAAAGATAAATACGATACTTGGGATAATTTTCCTCCAGCAAAAATGACTATCGTTTCAAAGAATATTCCGACACTTAAAGATCGTACCAATTTGCTTGCTCAATTAGATAGCATTGGTATAATTCTTAGAACCAAATGATAAATCTAGAGCAAAGGCATTCCAAGTGGATGGGTTTTGCTTTCTCTCAAGCCCAAAAAGCTTATGATTCCAATGAAGTACCAGTTGGCGCTGTAGTGGTTTATAATGACAAAATTATTGGAAGAGGGCATAATCAAAAAGAACAATTAAATGACCCTACTGCACATGCTGAGATCATTGCTATTACCGCTGCATCTAATACAATTAACGATTGGAGATTGATTGATTGCGAGCTTTATGTTACAAAAGAGCCATGTCCTATGTGCGCAGGTGCAATTATAAACTCTAGAATTAAAAGTGTTATTTTTGGCTGTTATGACGAAAAAGAGGGTTGCTGCGGATCATTGTATCAGCTTTGCGGAGATCCCAGATTTAACCATAATGTTTTAGTAAGGGGTGGTATCATGGAAGAGGATTGTTCAAGAATTTTAAAAGATTTTTTCAAGTTACGAAGGGTGAAAAAATAAAAGATTTTAATTTTTAATTATGAAACATTTATTAATCACTATTTTATTATGGTCTTCAATTGTTTTTTCAAAAGACCACACCGTTGCTGTATTGGATTTTTATGGAGAAGGTATTCATAGCGATGAGTTAAAATCTCTTTCTGCATCTTTCAGAATAGAGCTTTTAAAGATGGATTCTTTGATTGTTTTGGATTATGATGAAATGATAAAAATTTTAAAGCTTTCTAATAGAGAAAATGCATCATGCTCTACTTTTGATTGTGAAGCTATAAATGCAATGTTGTTAAATCAAGAGTGGATGGTATCTGTTAATGTTTCGAAAATAGGCGATGTATTTGTCTGCGAGGGAAGATTATTTGAATCAAAAACTGGAAGAGTCATCAATGCTGTAAGTTATGACCATGAGCTTTCTCTTGAAGGTTTATATTCGCAAGGTATGTCCAATCTTGCTGTTTTAATAATGTCCAAAAGAATACCTTTAGATGTGCATACAAACAAAGATTTAGTTTTTATACGTTCTGAGCCTACTGGTGCAATGGTTCGTGTAGGAAAAGATACCTTAATAAATGATACCCCCATAGCACTAAGTAGAGTTGTTGTAGAAAGTAAACCTATAGTTTTGCTTAAAGATGGCTATCAACCATTTTTTGTAAAAAGATTGCCCGATGATTATACAGATGTGATTTTCGTAAAATTAAAGCGCACTATTCCACAAATTGGAAATGTTGCATTTAAATCTCCTTTGCCAGGAGGGATTTCGATAGTAAATGACAATGGTCAAGATAGTTTTTTAATTCCTGAGGGCTCATCAAATTTTAAAGAGATTGCTGCAGGTAAATATTCATTATCATCAGAAGACTATATTATTTTAAATAATGATTTTAAAATAAGTCACAAAAGAACAACGCTAATTAATCCAAGATTTTATTTGATTGATGATATTGTAAAAAGAAAAGATTCTTTTAAAAAAAAACGGAATTTTTTTATAAGTATTTTAGGTGGCGGTCTAGTTTATCGATCGTACCTCTCATTGCAGTCGAACAGGCTGTATAGTGATTATGGAGATAATATTAATTCTTCCGATTCCAGACATCAGGCAATTGATAATCTTGACAACCAAAAACCTACTGTTGATATAGTTTCAGGTTTTATGATTTTTCCTATCATTTATTATTATTCTAAACAGCTTGAAATGGAAAGATGGTTAAAAAGGTAATAAGCCTACTCATTATTTTTTTCGTTTTGATGTTTGGCTGTGAAGATGTTGAACGTATTTGGGATAATCCTTATGACCCTAGAAGTGATCGATCTACATGGACCCCTGATAATTTGACTATTAATCAAGCTTCAGATAATGTTATTGAGCTTAACTGGGTCACAATTGGGAAGCAAGCTGATGGTTTTAAAATAGATAGAAGAAAAGGTAATAGCGATTGGGTTGACACGCTTGGAGTAGTGCCATATGTTTCGAATCAATGGAGAGATTTTATTGATCTTAAAGAGCAGGTTGCAAAACCAGAAATATTAACCTACAGACTATATGCTTACGCAGATACAAATATTTCTAATTATAAAATAGTGAAAATTCTCCCCTCTAATCCNTCGCCCCCATTGGCAATAAATTTTAAATCCTTAACAAGGGATCCCAAGGATAGGAAAATAAAGTTTGAATGGGTAAAATCATTAGATGCTGATTTTTTAAAATATGAAATAAAGTATCGGGGTAAGAGCGATAGTACAATTAATATGATAAAACAAATTTTTGACATAAATGATACGTATTTTGATACTTTGTTAAGTGAAAATTCAGTCTTTATTAAAAATGATAATATTTTTTTTATTGAGACTTTTGACACAACCAATCAATCAACTATTGGTAAAGAATTTTTGCTTAATAAAATAGCACCACTTATTGCAGCATCATTAGATACAATAACATTCAACAAAACAACTAATAAATTAATGTTAAATTGGTCCAACGAAGAATCAGATGCGTTAAATTTTTATTTTTTTGAAAAAGGTAAAAATTTACAATTCGAAGCAATAAAGGATAATAATCAAGACACCCTAAAGCTTTCACAAAATGCTGTATTTCAGGAATTAAGCATAGAAGACAATATCGAATCTAATTTTAGAATTGCATCTAGAGATGTTTGGGGTAATACGTCTTATAGCAACGAACAAATGTTCTCAACTTTCCCCAGGATCATAAAACTTGACAAGATACAAGACTTTGGAGATCTCTTAAAAATTGAAAAATACTACTGTGGATGTGATGAATGCTGTCCTGATATTGACCAAAGTTTAAAAAGCACTGATGAGTATTCATTCAAAGATTCTGTTGTAAATGAATACATACGTTATCCTCAATGGATAGATAATGGAAATAAAATATTTGGATTTCAAAAAGGAAAGATTGCTATCATTTTCAGCAAGGAAGGAGAAATTATAAATAGCATAACAAGCGGTGGTTCAATACTCGGAGATAATTTTCCAAATGATATCGATTTTAATAACAATGGTACCACGGGTCTTTTTACTGGCCAGGATCATAATATTTGGAAAATAGATTTTTTAAACGATATTGTCCCTGTTTCGTATACCTCATTTGTCGCCAATGAGTGGTTTCAGGATCCAACCTTTCTTGATGATGGTCAGATGCTATTTTCTCAAAAAAAATTAACAAAAGACAATCAGGGTATATCAGATATTTGGATAATGAATCTTGATGGAAATATCGATACAAAAGTTAAAATAACCAATGCTACCAAAAGACAAAAATTTGTAATGCCCAGCAAGGTACCCGATAAAACNAAAATTATCTTTGTGAATGAAAATCTATCATCAAATGATTATGGACTTTATGAAATATCAAATTATCCCAATAATAAAACTATGTTAAAACTATCTTCTGTTGTTCCAGAAAGAGTAGACTTTTATCGAAATTTTGTATGGTCTCCCAATGGTAAAAAGGCAGTCTTTGTTGCTAATCAAAATGTATATACTTACGATAGTGAAAGCACAGAAGTAAAATTAGTGCAAATATCTGCTGAATATGCTTTTTGGTTAAATGATGATGAAATCTATTTTAGAAAGATCAATACTGAAAAAGAAAATATTTATAAAAAATCGATTAATGCCAATCAAGATGACCCTGCCATTTTATTTTACAAAGGGGCGGCAAATGATATTCCATGGCTACATGTTCAACCGAGGTAATTATGAATTTTAAGAATTTACAACTCAAAGATTATGATTTTACATTTACTGTTGCATCTAGGTGGAGAGATATGGATGCAATAGGTCATATTAACAATGAAACCATTTTATCATATTTTGAAGATGTTAGGGTAAGATATCTTTCTTCTTTGAGTATCGATATTAATAGTCAAAATGAAAGCAATAGCGTCATATTAGCCAGCATGAAGATCGATTATTATCATCAAGTTAATTATCCTGATATTTTTGATGTGGGCTGTAGAATCATAAGAATTGGAACCAAAAGCTTCGATTTACTATCATCTATTTTCCAAAAGGACAAAGATAAGACATTAGTTTCAGGTGAATTTACAATTGTTTGCTTTGATTATGTTGAGCAAAAAACCATCATTGTCCCTGACATAATCAGGAATCAATATAATCCAATAGTTGATCAAATTTAATTTTATGTTGTTAAATTTTTTTTTATATCTCATTCTAGTATCAAATCTATTGTATGCAGTACAATCAAATGATGTACAAAGAGATAATAAAAAGCCCACTATTTTTACTAAAAAAATTCCCAAAGATATAATAAAGCTTGATGGGTATTTAGATGAAAATGAATGGAATCTAGTATCACCAGCAAACAACTTTACCCAAAGAGATCCTTTGGAAGGTGCCCCAAGCACCGAAGCAACTGAAGTTTATATATTATATGATGAAGAGAACTTATACATTGGCGCCATGCTATACGATAGTGATCCAAAAGGCATTTTAGCTTATCAAAAGCGGAGAGACCAAAGCCTCAGAACTGATGACAGGTTCATGTGGATATTAGATACATTTTCCGATGGTCGAACAGGGTATTTTTTTGAAGTCAACCCTGCCGGACTCATGGGTGATGGTCTCATCATTGGTAGTGGTTCTTATTGGGGTATAAACAAGGATTGGAATGGTATTTGGGATACCAAAGTAGTCGTTGTTCCTAATGGTTGGTCCATTGAGGTCGCAATACCATTTAGGACACTGAATTTTGATCCAAACCTAGACACGTGGGGAATAAATTTTCAGCGAACTGTCAGAAGAAAGAATGAGGACTCGAAGTGGACGGGTTACGAACGTAATAAAAAATTAACTGAACCTATTCATGGAGGACGGTTGTCAGGATTAAATGGCTTGACACAAGGAAGAGGATTTGAATTAAAACCTTATGTTAGTCTAAACAATAATAATTCAATTATAGATGAAAAAATCATTACAGATAATCTACGTGACATTGGTTTTGATGTATCAATGAATATCACTTCAGCATTAAAACTCTCTTTTACATACAATACAGATTTTGCCGAAGCTGAAGTAGATCAAAGAAGAGTCAATTTAACACGCTTTCCTTTGAGATATGCTGAAAAAAGAGGTTTTTTTCTTGAAGGGGCTGGTGTTTACTCTTTTTCCCCTCGAAATGATGTAACACCTTTTTTTAGTAGAAGAATAGGAATTTCTGATGGTAAGCAAATTCCTATTAATGCAGGTGCTAAGTTGTCAGGACAAATTGGTAATTATGAAATTGGATTCATTCAAACACAGACAAGATCTATTGATAATATCAAAGGAGAGAACTTTTCTATAGCTAGGGTAAAAAGGCCATTTTTTAAACAGTCTTATCTAGGTTTAGTATTTACCGATCGATCAACTAGAGATGGTGACATAGATTCACTTTCTCTAGATCAAACTCTTTATGGGGGAGATTTAGAACTTAAAACTTCAGAATTTTTAGGCGACAAAAACCTTCAGTTTCAATCATTTTTTGTTTTTCATTCTGCCCCAATCTTCAATAACGATCTGAGTATTTCAGATCTTTCAACGCGTGGACTAAGAATAACTTATCCAAATGATATTATTCGGACCCATGTTTCCTATAGAGAATTCGGAGATATGTATAGTCCATCATTGGGATTTAGTAGAAGAAATGGATTTAAAAGAATACAGCCAAGTTTTAGCTACAACCCTCGCCCACAAAAATTGGATTTTATTCGTCAAATTGAAATTGGTATATCGTATGAAAATATGACCGACTTGAATGACAACATGTTAAAAAAACAAACTACGTTGACACCCTTTAATATTCGATTTGAAAGTCAAGATGAAATAGGTATTAAAATTGTAAATTTGAAAGAATATCTTGATAAACCATTTATCATATATGATAATATATCAATACCAATCGATGAATATAACAGTCAAGAGGTGCAATTTTCTTTTCAATCCTCTGAAAAACGAAAGCTATCTACAGAATTTGAATATCAAACTGGTGANTTTTGGACTGGTAAAAAACAAACTTTATCAGCTGAAATTTCATTAAAGCCATTTTCTGGTGTTAATATTGTATCAGAGTATGAAAAGAATCAAGTAAAGCTTAGTGATAATAATTTTAGTACAGAATTGTATAATATTGAATTAGGTGTTTATCCAACACCGAGAACTGCATTTTTTAGTAATTTTCAATATGATGATGTATCAAAAGCCTTAGGTTTATTTGCCAAGCTTCAACATACAATCACCCCTGGAAGCGATTTGTTCTTAGTTTATACTCACAATTGGACGAGTTTGAGTGATAGCATTTATGATTTTAATTTAAAGACCTTTTCGAAGATAAGTTCCTTTAAAATAAATTATACGATCAGGCTATAGGTTCTTTTAATTGTTGGTATTTAATTGTGTAGATAATAATTATCCAATAAAAAATTAAACGATAAAATCTTTAAATGAACGATAATCAAATCATTTTCGAATTACAAAATATAATTGGATCAAAACATGTTCTTTCATCTGAATGGAAAAAAAAACCATTCACAAAAGGATGGAGATATGGGGAAGGTAAAGCTTTAGCTGTTGTCAGGCCGGGTAAGTTAATCGATATTTGGAAAATTATGCAGTTATGCATCAAAAACGATATCGTTGTAATAATGCAAGCAGCAAATACAGGCCTTACAGGAGGATCAACTCCGAAGGGTATTGACTATGACCGAAAGATACTCATTATCAATACTTTACGAATCAATGGAATACATATTATTAATAATGGAAAACAAATTATTGGCTTGGCAGGAAGTACTTTATTTGATCTAGAAAAAAAATTAGACAAATATAATAGGGACCCACACTCCGTAATAGGATCATCTTGCATAGGAGCTTCCATAGTTGGCGGTGTATGCAATAATTCTGGAGGAGCCTTGGTTCAAAGAGGACCGGCTTATACGGAATTATCCCTTTATGCAAAAATAAACTCAAACCAAAAATTAGAATTAGTTAATGATCTGGGGATTGATTTAGGAAAATCACCTGAAGTAATATTTTCAAACTTAGAAAATAAAAATTTCAATTCATTAAATATAGATAGTGGCAATAAAAGAGCATCAGATAATGAGTACAAAACGCGAATTAGGGATGTTCATGCAAGCTCACCTGCTCGCTTTAATGCAGACTCAAGGCGTTTGTATGGTGCTTCCGGCTGCGCAGGAAAGATCATTGTTTTTGCAGTGAGGCTAGACACNTATCCTAAGCCTAAAAAAACTCAGGTATTTTATCTCGGTTCAAATGATCCANCATCCTTTAACCTTATTCGTAAAGAGATTTTATCAAACTTTAAGAACCTTCCGATATCTGGAGAATATGTCCATAGAGATTGTTATGATGCTGCAAAAAAATATAGTAAAGATACTTTTTTAGTTATTGAACGTTTGGGTCCAAATTTCATACCAAAGCTTTTTGAACTGAAACGGTCTATTGATCTAATTGCAGATAAATTTTGGTTTTTACCTNAAAAATTNTCTGACCGANTNATGCAATTTTTGAGCATATTTTGGCCAAATCATCTTCCAAGAAGAATGGAAAATTTTAGAAANAAATATGAACATTATTGGATCATCGAAATGTCTGATGAGGGAATTGATGAAGCAAGAATTTACTTTCAGCAACTNTTTTCAACTATTGATGGAAATTTTTTTGAATGCAATCCGAAAGAAGCTAAAAAAGCGTTGTTACACCGTTTTGTTTCTGCCAGCGCAATCGGTCGTTATCATAATTTAAATCGAAACAAATTAGGAACTGAATTGTCCATGGATATTGCTTTCAAACGCAATGAAAAAAATTGGTTTGAATCTTTACCACAAGATATTGATAATCAATTGGATATGAAATTATATTATGGTCATTTATTTTGCCATGTGATGCATCATAATTACATAACCAAAAAGAATGCCAATGCTGAAGAGGTTAAAAATAAACTTCTTGAGATATATAAGTCTAAGGGCGCGAAATATCCAGCTGAACATAATGTTGGGCATGAATATATTGCTGAACCTTCACTAGTTCATTTTTATAATGAACTTGATCCAACAAATTCACTAAATCCTGGCATAGGGGGCACTTCTAAGCTTAAAAATTGGGAAATCTCCAAATAAATCTTGTGAACTAACTCACTTGGTATCAAATGAATTAATGTTAAATTTCTACATTATTTTTATTAATTAATTAGAAAAATCATCATGAAAAAATTTATCATATTAAGTATTTCATTGCTTTCTTTTATTCATTCCGAGACCATAGGAAGAGTTATGAAATCAAATGGAACAGTTCTTTTAAAACCCATGGGGGGTTCAACATATTCTGTTTCTGCGAGGCCAGGGCAAGCTATATCCAATGGTGACGCCATAAGAGTAGGAGAGTCTAGCTTTGCGGTGGTCATTTTTCTTGATGATAAGTCTGTTGTTAAAATCAAAGAGAATACAGATTTTCAATTCGTTGAAACATCGAACACGAGGAGTTTGATCATTGATCAAGGCACTACTTTGCACAATGTCAACAAAGATAACAGAAAGAAAACTTATAGAGTTGAGACACCTGTTTCTGTTGCATCTGTTAAAGGAACAGAATTTTCTGCCTTCCATGATGCTGCAGCTGGGATAGATAAATTTGTTGGTAAATCCGGGAATTTTGATGTTTTTAATACGATAAGTGGTACTACAGTTAATGTTGGCGCTGGACAAAAAGCTGTATCAAATGCATTAGGTCAATTAATCCCCGCTCCTGCTGAGCCAGGGGACTTTCCTGAGGATCCTGATGGAGACTCGCCTAACAATGATGAGCAAGGCAATGATTCCAATGATGATTCTTCAGATTTGGACAGTCAAGAGCAACAACCTAGAGAGCAAAGACCGCAGCAAAATCAAAGTCAGCGACAACCCCAACCTTCAAGAAACCAGAATCAACCAGCTCAACCAAATACTGAACCGGTACAAAATGAACAGATAAATGATTCTTCATTAGATCAAAATGCTGGCAGCGAAAGCGCAAAACCACAACCTAAGAAACCGTTTAACATGGGATTGGGAGTAGGATCTGCAACCATAGATGGAAATATTTACAACCAGGTCGCTCTTAGACCTGAAATTTCTTTAGGAAAATTAGGTCTTGGATTAGACTTGGTAGTTTATATTGACAGCCAAGGCAATATTAGAAAAAGTGAATGGGATGAACCATCTGATTTTATTGATAAGATTCTGTTTGTTAGATGGGGCACTAAATCAGATCCATTTTGGCTGAAATGGGGTGCTTTGAATAATGTAACATTGGGTTATGGCGGTCTTATTGGAGGTTATTCCAATATGATGGAATTCCCTTCCGTTCGAAAAGTAGGAATCAATACAGGTTTTTCATTTGGTAATTTTGGTACAGAGCTTTTTATGTCAAACATGAAGGATTTTTCTAGGGGCGGTACTTTATTTGGCCTAAGAGGAACATACACTCTATCTGAGGCTATTCCTTTAAAGTTTGGTATTAATCTTGTTACCGATATGAATCAATTCTCTGGTTTAAAGGATTTAGATGGCGATTCATACCCCGATATGTTTGATGATTATCCAGAGGACAAGGACTATTGGAACGACACGGATGGTGATGGCATTCCAGACAAAGATGGTGGAAGTAAAGCACCATCAGGTGGATGGGATATTGATGGTGATGGTGACAATATTCTTGACACCCAAGATAATGACCTTACATTAAAACCAACACCATTCAGTTTAAAAGATAACTCCGCATCTGCTCAAGGTTTTTCATTGGATGTTGGTTACCCATTGTTGAATTCTAAACTNCTAAAACTTGAAACATACATGGAATATAATAGACTAATTTTTCCTGCAGTTGAAGGAGATAGCTTCTACAGTAGGAAAGAAATGACTGGAACAGGGTTTACCCCTTTTGGAGCCCGAGCTAGTCTATTTAACTTTCTTAATATAAGTTTTGAATATCGCACTAAAGATGGTTTCTTTGTGCCTCAATTTTTTGATGGAAGCTATGATCTTTCCAGGGTCGTTGCAGAATTCACAGATAGTGGTAGCATTATTAGAACAAAGGAACAGATAATATTTGCAGATAGCTCTGCAAATGTAAATACATCGGGGATGTATGGATCGGCCTCAGCAAGTCTTTTTGGTCTAGCAAACTTTAATGCTTCTTATGCAAATATGAAAGCTGACAACGGTATCGAGTTTAATAGTTTTTCAGCAAACTTTGTTATAAACGCTGAAAACATTCCGAAATTGAGTGTTGCAGAAGCATATTATCAACGAAATAATGATGCTAACCCTTTTGATTTTGAAAACCCCTCAATTAACACTGTTTTTGGCTATAAAGTTGGCTATGAGGTAAGTAAAGGTGTTAGCATGATCTGGGATTTTAGGCAGTTTTACCGAGATACGGGTTCCGGGCTAGAGCCTGTAAAGCAAACTTCGATTGAAACTGCTTTTAATTTTTAATGGATGATAACAAAACTGTATTTCGTTACGATGCCAGAGGTAGGTCATTTAAAAGAGTTGCACTCTTTTTAATAGCTTTAGCTTTTATTTTAGCTGTATTTGGTATATTTTGGATTAGTACTCTTTTTAAATAGGAAATAAAATGAATTTATCGATAGAATATTGTAATCAGTGAAATTACTTACCCCGAGCTGCCAGTTTGGCAACCAAGATTCTAGATAAATATGGAGAAGATATTCATTCTCTTACATTAATACCTTCTGGTGGAGGAGTTTTCGAAATATCAAAAGACAACTCAATTATATACTCTAAAAAAGAACTAGGTCGGTTTCCTGATGAAAATGAAGTTTTCAAGCTTATTGGTTTTTAATAAATATATCTTTCCTTGGTTATTTCTTNCAATTTGTCTTGATGCTCAATCTGAGCAAGTAATTCCTCTTTCCAATCATATTGGGTATGATCTTGATGCTGAAGAAAATTTGTATTATCAAATTTTCACAGATATACCATCATTTGAAAGCGCGAAGTTCTTTATGGTATCAAAAGATCGTATTGAAGCTAGAATATCTTTTGTTGAATTTTCTCAAAAAAAAATTAGTCTAAGAGCTTATTCGTTAAAAGAATTTTCAGATATACAATTTAAGACAATGCAAATTCCTCCAATAACCGAAAGCATAAGAGAGTCTTTTAGAAAGAATCTTACCTATCTTCGCACACGAGATATTTTAAGGGATATTCCTAAGGGGCAATATGTGGTCATTGAAGAGAAAAACTTAAAAAAAATAAAGGGCACACTATTGGGCTTTAGTAGGGATAGGTTGTTTATTCAAACTCCGGTATCAGTGAAACAGATACCAATCACTAGGATGGTTAAAATTAGCTACAGGCAAACCATAGCACAAAAACCAGAGTTAAAAGGATATGTATACGGTGCAGCTGCTTTTTTGGGATTTATTTTAATGGAATCCTGGAATAGGCAAACAAGACCAGATTGGCAATATAAGTGGAATAATAGATTTTCAGGGTTAATTTTAGGATTAATAGGAGGAGCAGAACTTTACGACACAGCAATGATTTTGATTACTCCTAAAACAAACTTTAGCTTAACTTCTATTGAGCAAGAAAAGATTTTAGATAAATAAAAGGATGTTCTATGCCAAAAAAAGAGCCATCATTTAATAAAGAATATTTATCAGAAAAATTATTAGCCGTAAAAGAAAAATTAGGTGACGCCTATGGGGGTCCACTAATGGAAGAATTAATAATTAGAATGGAAAGAACCGTCGCTCATTTTGATTTTGAGGTTGAAACGATGCTAAAGAAAGTTACAAAAAGAACAAATGAGCGAAAAAGCACGTTAAACAATATAAGAGGAGAAGTGATCAATGAGACCGTTTCTGATTTTGAGAAGAAACTTGAGTCCTCATCATTAGAAGTCAAAGGTGATAACAAATCTGAAAAAAAAGACAGCGAAAGTGATTCCACTAATGAAAAAGAGAGCAAAAAAGGTTTACTTTCCTTTTTCAAGCGTAAGAAAAAATAACTCTTTGAACTAAAATCATTTAATAATCATAAATATGTCTTATCAAGTATTATCTCTAAAGTGGAGACCTCAGACTTTCGCAGATTTAGTTGGTCAAAAGCATGTATCCCAAACACTTATTAATGCCTTTAAAAAAGATCGGGTTGCTCAAGCTTATGCCTTGACNGGTCCTCGTGGAGTTGGCAAAACAACTACCGCTCGCATAATCGCGAAAGCACTTAATTGCAAAAGTTTACAAAATTTTGATCCTTGTAATAGTTGCTCAAATTGTAAAGAAATTATTGATGGCAGAAACATTGATGTAATAGAAATAGATGGTGCGTCAAATAGAGGGATTGAAGAAATCAGATCATTAAGAGAGCAAATAAAATACCCTCCCATGTCATCTTCCTATAAGGTATATATCATAGATGAAGTTCATATGCTTACTACACAAGCATTTAATGCATTATTAAGAACATTAGAAGAACCACCAAGTCATGGAAAATTTATTTTAGCCACTACAGATGCTCACAAGATACCCTCAACAATAATCTCTAGATGTCAACGTTTTGACTTTAGACGAATTTCAAATAACGATATTAAAGACAGATTATCGATGATACTTGATGATGAAAAAATTGTCTCAGATTCTGAAACGTTGAATGCCATAAGTATGAAAGCAGACGGCAGTATGAGAGATGCTCTGAGTCTGCTTGATCAAGTAATTGCTTATTCTGGGGAAAATATATCAATTGAAAGTGTTTCCATTATACTAGGGGTAATTCCAATTGAATTATACTTTAGTTATAGTGATGCTATTTTATATAAAGACAATAAAAGCATGATAGATATTCTTGCAAAGCTAAAAAAATCTGGATATCCTTTAGATGATATAATCTCTGGATTAAATAATCACTTTAGAAATTTACTTATAAGTTGCGTAATAAGTGAAGATAGTAATAGTAATATTAATATAAATAATGTAGATAAATATTTGCAATCATCAAAAAAATGGAACTCAAATTTCCTATTAAAAATCTCTATAATTATAAATGAAATGGAAATGACACTAAAGAAAATCTCACAACCGTCAATATTTTTTGAGATGAATTCACTCAAGTTCATTGAAATGAATACATCTGGCTCAATAAAAAAAAGTGAACCTACTATTTCAAATAGTTCAAACAGTCCTGATAATGATAATCAGGGCACTAAAAATTTAATTATTAAGGAAAATAACTTTGACAAACCAGAAACATCAAAGATTGAAGATAACTCTGTCGAAGAGAAAAATGAAGCTCAGATCGCACCAATAGAAGTAAAAAAAAATATTGATTATATAGAGGCACCTGCTAATTCAATTGAACATAGTTCTTCAAACTCAGTAAAGCCAGCAGATATGGCTAGCGATGTAAAAAATGATAATATCAAAGCTGTAGATAAAACCAACATTCAAATTACATTACATGGCATTATTGATAAGTGGCCCATACTCATTGAAAAAATATCAAATGAAAGGCCATCGATTTCTACAGTATTAGAATATTGCAAGCCTATAAATTTAAATGATAATATAATCAATCTGAAGATGAGGGGTCTGCCTAAGTTTCAAGCCGAAAATTTGAAAAATAATTCTCGTCTAATCGAGGATTGTTTAGAATTAATTTTTAATGAAAAATTGAATATTAAAATCGATTGGGAAGAAAGTGATTCTCAATCAGAACCGGCATTTGTGCAAAGAAATGAACCTTCGAATGAAAATGCTATAAAACATCAAGAAGATATTCAGTCAAAAGTAATCGAAATTTTTGATGGAGAAATACTTAGATAAGGAAAAAAAATGTTTGATAAAGGAAATATGTTCAATGCCTTAAGGCAAGCTCAAAACATGAAAAAACAATTAAAGAAAGTTAATAAACAGCTAGAAAAATCTTATTTTGATTGCAATTCCAAAAACAATGAAGTTCAAATAAAAATTAATGGTAAAATGAAGATAATTTCTTTAAAATTATCTGAATCCTTCTCAAATGCCAATGAATCAGCTCAACAACAATTACTTTTATCAACTATCAATAATGCGATAAATATTGCCCAAAAGGAAAGTCAAAAACAAATGAATGCTGTAACAGGTGGGATGTTGGGCGATATGAAAATACCTGGATTGTAATTGGAAAATTATCCTGAATCTTTAAATAGTCTTATAGATGACTTAGCTCATTTTCCTGGCATAGGGCGCAAAACAGCTCAAAGAATGGCTTTTTATCTACTTAATTCTCCTGCAGATCACGCTACCAGATTGGCTAATTCATTAATTAATATGAAAGAAAAGCTGATTTTTTGCTCAAAATGTCACGGCATAAGCGAATCAGAAGTTTGTCACATTTGCAATGATGAAAGGCGGAATATGCATTCACTGTGCGTCGTAGAATCTCCTGCAGATATTTACACGTTTGAAAAAACTGGAATTCATAAAGGTCTTTATCATGTCTTGGGTGGTCTACTATCGCCCTTAGACGGAATTGGACCGAACGATTTAAACATAAATACATTAATTGAAAGAACGAATGAGGGAGACGAAGTTATAATTGCTACAAATAGCTCTATCGAAGGTGAAGCAACCTCTATTTACTTAAACAATATCTTAACTAAAAATTCAGTAACTGTAACAAAATTAGCGCGCGGCTTACCCGTAGGAGGGGATATTGATTATCTTGATGAGGCAACACTATTGCAAGCAATTGAAGGTAGGACCTCAATATGAAACATCTTCCTAATATTCTTACCATATTACGAATTTTAATTACACCATTATTTTTATTTTGTTTATTCAGTGATTTTTATGGTTCAAAGTATTATGCCCTATTTTTGTTTATTTTTGCTTCTTTCACTGATGCCTTTGATGGTTATTATGCTAGAAAGCATAATATTGTTAGTGATTTGGGAATATTTTTAGATCCTTTAGCGGATAAAATTTTAGTATCGTCAGCATTTATTTCATTTGCTATTTTAGGATACATAGATTATTGGATGTTTATCATAATAATATTGAGAGATTTCGCAATCACTGCTTTAAGATTATTAATGATAAGAAATGGTTATACTATGATCACCAGCAATATTGCTAAATATAAAACCGCCTCGCAAGTTTTTATTATTATCTTTACTTTATCTGTCATTCCATTTAGCGGATCACAGTGGTTTTCATCTATCTTTATAATCGCTGGATTAAGCATCTTTGATATTGTGTATTTTTTAACCCTAGTTGTTACAATATTTACTGCAATCACAGGAATTGCATATTTTTTAGAAAACAAAACCCAACTTAAAAAAATTATTACCTTTAGATGAAATTACAGTTTGCTAAATTTTTTGCATCTGTAATTTTCATTGGAAAATTTCCTGTAGCTCCTGGCACTTTTGCTAGCCTAATGGCTAACTTATTTCTCTATTTTGTTCTTTTATATCAAAATCAAGCAAGTATTGACTTAAGATTATTAATGGCTTTTTTAGTGCCACTTCTTTTTTTTGTCGGAGTATTCACTTCTTCAATAGTTACCAAAGAAATCAATGATAAAGATCCATCCAGCATTGTTATCGATGAATGGGTAGGACAGTGGATCCCTTTTGTTTTTCTCCCCCTAAATATTCAAAATTTAGTTCTTTCATTTATTTTTTTTAGAATATTTGACATATCTAAAATTTTATTTATAAACAAGTTTGAATCTTTTTCAGGTGGTTGGGGAGTTATGCTTGATGATGTTCTTGCTGGGATTTACGCTTTGGTTTTGGTAATCATTTTCAATCAATTTATCTAGTATGAAAATTGGTATTATTACAATAGGTAATGAATTATTAAATGGAATGCGAATTGATACCAATTCGAGCTGGATTGGAGAATCTGTTCAGCCTGCTGGAGGAAAAGTAGTTTGGAAAGCCTCAGTTATTGACGATATGAATCAAATAATTNATGTCTTGAATTCAATTTCAGATAATATTGATGTAATTATTATGACTGGTGGTCTTGGCCCCACACATGACGACATTACGTTAAAAGTATTAAGTGAATATTTTAAAACCGAACTTGAGTTTGATAGCCACTATTGGGAAATTCTTAAAAAACGTTATAGATCATTGCATAAAAAAAATACCAAATCAAACAGATCGCAAGCTATGAGACCTGTTGATGCACTAACAATAGATAATTCGATTGGAACAGCCAGAGGCGTTCATTTCAAAAATAAGAAATTTAACCTTTTTGCTTTGCCTGGAGTTCCATCTGAAATGAAAGGAATGATGAATAGTTACATATTGCCTTTTATTTACAAAAGATCAAAAACCAAAATTCATTATATGTTATTTCGCACTACAGGCATTACTGAGTCTTCTCTTTTTGAGATGTTAAAGGACAAGATAAATTCAAATAAAAAAATTGAACTTGCTTTCTTGCCAAGGTTTACTGGGGTAGATATTAGAATATCTAGTAATAGTAAAATAGATTTAGATAACTTCTATTNAGAGATAATTTCAATGTTAAGTAAATACATNTATGCTGATTCTAACAAAGAAATTGAAAGTATTATTGGAGATTTACTGAAAGAAAAAAAACTAACACTCTCTACTGCAGAATCATGCACTGGTGGTTTAATTGCGGACAGACTAACAAACATTCCAGGTTCTTCAGCATTCTTTCTAGGTGGAATTNTTGCATACAGTAATGATGTTAAAATTTCAGGCTTAGGAGTTTCTGAAAAAATCCTGAATAAAAAAGGAGCAGTTAGTAGCGATGCAGCTATCGAGATGGCAAAAGGGATTCGACAAAAATATAATACAAATATTGGCCTATCAACTACTGGCATAGCTGGCCCAGATGGCGGAAGTATAGATAAGCCCGTAGGTTTAGTTTATATTGGACTATCTACTGTAGATCGGGAAGAGAGTTTTAAATTTAATTTTTCTATCAGCAGAAAAAAAAATAAACTAATGTTCAGTCAAGGCGCTCTCAATATTTTAAGAGAATATTTATTACCTCTATAGGATTAATTAATGAAAATCATAAAAATTGATTTTTGGTGCGAAGACCTAAATCTTAAAAAACCTTATACAATATCATATGAGACTATAGATTTTGTTGAAAATATTTTTTTTAAAATTGAACTTGAAGATGGAACTTGGGGTATCGGAGCTGGTTCGCCTGCAGAATTTGTCACAGGTGAAAACATTAAAAACTCTATTTCTCTTTTGAAGAAAACTTCGAAAGAATTGTTATTAAATAAGGACATTAATTTATTTGAGTCAATAATAGATTCTTTGAATAATGATTTCAAAAAAGCTCCAGCAGCCAAATCAGCAATAGATATTGCTTTATATGACGCATTTACAAAATATAAAAAAATTCCCTTAGTGGATTATTTTGGAAGGTGTCAAAATGAATTAATTACATCAATTACAATTGGCATACAATCGATAGATAAAACCGTCAGTGAATGCCTTTCACATGTTGAGAACGGTTTTAAATCANTAAAGTTAAAAACCGGCATTAATATCAATCATGATATTGAAATGATTTCAAATGTAAGAAATGCAATTGGAGAGGATATTTCAATNAGGATAGATGCTAATCAAGGGTACGATTATCAAGATCTGATCAATTTTGTTAATAGGGCAGAAAAGTTTAATATAGAAATCATCGAACAACCATTTAGAACTTTTGACAACTCATTGATGAAAAAGCTACCAAATAAAATAAAAGAGATATGTGTTGCAGATGAAAGTTTGCACAATAATGAAGATGCAAAAAATCTATCTGTCCACCCACTTTCTTTTGGTATTTTTAACATTAAACTCATGAAGTGTGGTGGCTTAAAAGAGGCTCAAGCTATTGCTAAAACAGCCTTTTCTTGCGGTGTGGACTTAATGTGGGGTTGCATGGATGAAAGTATCGTTAGTATTAATGCTGCTTTGCATTTAGCTATGGCGTCACCAATGACAAAATATTTAGACTTAGATGGAAGTTTTGATCTCGCGAAGGATAGNTTTGAAGGAGGCTTTTCATTGANAGATGGAGCTTTGNTTTTAAATGACTTACCAGGCTTGGGAGTTTTTGAAATACCTGAAAGAAATGATAGATAAAAAAAACGCTATAATATATACTCATAGTTTGCTCGCAGAAAATTTTGCCAAAACAGCACACGGTTTGTTGAGAGGAACAGAAAGATATAATATAGTTGCTGTTATAGATAAAATTCATTTCGGTAAAGATGCAGGAAATGTTTTTCATAATAAAAAACTTAACATACCAGTTTATGAAACTGTTGAAAGTTTTTTAAATGACAATACCCAAACAATCGATTTTTGCATAGTGGGTGTTGCATTTCCTGGTGGACAGTTACCAGATGAGTGCAGGGATGAGCTATTTTCAGCTATGAGAAATAAAATATCTATTGTCTCAGGTTTACATCAACTACTGTCAGAAGATAAAGATTTTATAAAAATTTCCAAAAAATATAGTATTGACTTGATTGATATTAGAAAGCCCAGACCTACATCTGAGCTTCATTTTTGGTCTGGCGAAATCTTTGATGTTAAAACTCCAATAATAGCTGTTCTTGGTACAGATTGTGCTGTTGGCAAAAGAACCTTAGCGAGATACTTATGGAAAGAGTGCAAAAAAAAAGAAATCCATTCAGAATTGATTTTTACAGGCCAGACAGGTTGGTTGCAGGGCTACCCCCATGGTTTCATTTTTGATGCAACTCCGAATGACTTTGTAAGCGGTGAAATAGAAAGAGCCATTATTAATTGCAATAAAGATTCAAATCCAGATTTAATCTTCTTAGAGGGTCAATCATCTCTAAGAAATCCATCTGGACCTTGCGGTTCAGAGTTCATATTATCAGGAAACGCGAAGAATATATTTCTTGTCCATCCTATAGAAAGAGAATTTTTTATTGATCTAGAAGAAAAAGAGTGCCGTCTTCCCAATATACAAGATGAAATCAAATTAATAGAAGCTTACGGCGCCAATGTTTTAGGTTTAGGAATTAATTATGATGGAAAAAGCACAAATGAATTCGAAAAAATTAAAAATCAATTATCTGATAATTTATCCCTTCCAGTTTTAAATCCAGTCCAAGATGGCGTAAGCTTATTCGTTGATAAAATTCAAAAAACTTTATTATAAAATTTTGCAATCATTGCGAAAATATTGTCTTCCTGGTTTGATTTTTCAAAGTTTAATTATTGGAGGTGGTTATGGAACCGGAAGAGAAATTGTAGAGTTTTTCTTAAAATTTGGATCCGTTCATGGTCTTTGGAATATGTTAATCACCACTATTATTTGGAGTGTGGTTTTAGCATTATGTTTTGAATTATGCNGAATCGGAAAAAATTATAATTATCAACTATTCATAAAAGATTTGTTGGGAAAATTTTGGATTGCGTATGAAGTCCTTTTCATATTTGGCATGATTCTAGTTTTATCAGTAATGGGCTCTGCATCAGGAGATATTATCAATCATATGATAGGATTGGACCATTTTTTCGGAGTTTGCATAATGATGTTTTTGGTTTCGTTTATGGTTTTTAAAGGTTCTGTATTTATAGAAATGATTTTTTCTTATTGGTCTATAGTTCTTTATAGCGGTTTTGGTATTCTATTCCTACTAACTATCAATAATTTCTCGATAGAAATTATTGATGCATTTCAAAGCCAAGATAGAAGTGCCAGTCTATGGAAAGGTGGGGTAAAGTATGCAGCTTATAATATAGGTCTAGCACCTGCAATTTTTTTTTGCACCAAACATTTAAAATCCAAAAATGAGGCTATTTTTTCCGGGATACTTGCTGGTGTTATAGGAATTTTACCAGCTTTTTTCATGTATATATCTATGTTGGCTTTTAGTTCAAATGTTTCATTATCAACAGTTCCAATTAATATCGTTTTAGATGCATTGGGATATGATTACTTAAAAGTTTTTTTTCAAATAATATTATTCGGCACATTTATCGAAACTGGTGCAAGCTTAATTCACGGATTAAACCAAAGAGTTTTTGATTCTTTTACAAATGTTTTAAATATTCATAGAATCTCTTTTAGTCTGATTGCGCTTGTTATTTCAATCTTCCTATCTGAAAAAATTGGTCTTATAAAACTTATTTCAAATGGGTATGGAATGATTACATGGGGATATTGGTTGGTTTTTGTCATACCAGTTTTAATTGTTGGTTCAATAAAAATATTTAAAAAATAAAGTAATAAAATTTTGATTTGTTTACCCAGATAACTAGACTATTTATTAACTTAATATCGAGCATTTTAATTTATTAAAAATAATTGGAGCATCAATGGCTACTGCAAATAAAAAAAATAGCGCATTAGAGATGGCAATCTCACAGGTTGAAAAGCAATTTGGCAAAGGATCCATTACTACCCTTACAGCAGATGCTGTTGATCTTGAGAATGGAGCTATATCAACAGGTTGCTTATCTTTAGATCAGGCCCTTGGAGCCGGTGGAATTCCAAAGGGTAGGGTAATGGAAATATATGGACCTGAGTCGTCTGGAAAAACCACTCTAGCTCTTCATATCATTGCAGAATCTCAGAAAAAGGGAGGAAATGCTTTATATATTGATGCAGAACATGCTGTAGATCCCTCTTATGCTGAAAAGATCGGGGTTGATTTAAATAGACTTCATTTTTCACAACCCGATCATGGTGAACAGGCTTTAGAAATAATGGATAACATGCTAAGAAGTGGAGCATTGGACGTCATTGTTGTTGATTCAGTTGCAGCTTTAGTTCCGAGAGCCGAAATAGAAGGCGAAATGGGAGATACACATGTTGGATTACAAGCCAGATTGATGTCTCAAGCCATGAGAAAACTTACAGGTACTGTCGCTAGAGCTGGTACAGCTGTGGTTTTTATAAACCAAATTAGAGAAAAAATAGGTATTGTTTATGGTAATCCAGAAACCACGCCGGGTGGACGCGCTTTAAAATTTTATTCATCTGTTCGAATGGAAATAAGGAGAGTGACAACTATTAAGGATGGCCAGAACAGTTTAGGAAATAGAACCAGAGTTAAAGTTGTAAAAAATAAAGTAGCACCTCCATTTAAGCAGGCTGAATTTGACATTATGTACAATGAAGGAATATCCTACCTTGGCGATATTTTGGATTTAGCAGAAAAAGCAGATATTATTGAAAAAATGGGATCTTGGTATTCCTACGGTGAAACTAAGATTGGTCAGGGTCGAGAAAATGCGAAATCATTTTTATCTGAAAATGAAGATGTAAGAAATGAGGTGGTTTCAAAAGTCAGAGCATTCATTGGACTGGATGGTGATTTGAAAAATAATAAGGATGATGAAACGTCAGATTAAATCTGTTAAAAGATCTTCCCGATACAAAGATCGCATTCTAATAAAACTTTACGATGGAGAATTAATCAAGACATCGGAAGAGTTTTTTGTAAAAAGCTCTCTCAAAGCTAATGACTTTATCGACCAAGAGGTCATTGATTCTTTACAAAACGATATAAGAATTCGACAAGCCTTAGATACTGCTTATAAATTCTTGAGCTTTAGAGTAAGAAGTAATCACGAAGTTTATCAAAAACTATCTCAAAAAGGTTATAATAAGTTTGAGATTTTAGAGGTTTTAAAAAAACTAATTAATATGAATTATCTTAATGATAATGAATTTGCTAACATTTTTACGAGGGATAAATTCAAAGTAAAAAAGCATGGTCCGTTAACAGTTATAGATGGATTAAAAAAACATAACATTAGTGATGAAACTATTCACAATACGATTTTTAAATATTACACCGATGATAGTATAGCAGAGTTAATAGAGTTTCATTTAATTAAAAAAAATAAATTAAGTACCAAGAAATACTTTNATGAAAACAAGCAGAAAATTGTTTCTATGCTGTATCGAAAAGGATTTTCTTATGAGGATATCAATAGAGTCTTAGCTGAAAAAAAGTTTATTTAGATTTTTGATTTGAAAAGTAATCATTGGTCATTTTTTTCAATGTTCCAGATAGCAATATTATAGATATCAAGTTTGGAAAAGTCATAAAACCCAAAGCGGCATCCCCAAAAGCCCANATTGCTTCAAGCGTCGCAACAGCCCCGATGAAGACAAATGCGATATAGAATCCTTTGTAAAAGGGAATTGCTTTTTCTCCAAAAAGATAGTCTGTCGCTCTGTCACCATAAAAAGACCAACTTATTACTGTCGAAATAGCAAAAAGCAAAACACCAAGTGTGATTATTTTGTCACCAAACGGTAAGATCCATGACAACCCAAGCCTAAAGGCTTCAGATGTTAACAGGCTGCCATTTAATAGCTCACCTGTGAAATTAGGGTCTATCCTAGTTAAATAGAATTCGGTATGTTGCCATGCGCCAGTAGAGATAATTGTTAAACCAGTAAGTGTGCATATGATTATGGTATCAATAAATGGCTCTAACAATGCTACNACACCTTCTCTTACNGGATAATCAGTTTTTGCTGTAGAATGGGCAATAGGNGCACTTCCTTGACCAGCTTCATTAGAATAAAGACCTCTTTTCACACCCCAAAGCATTGTATTCATAAATAATAGGAATGTACCACCAGCTGCGCCACCAATTGCTGCAGGTGGATTGAAAGCCATTGAAATAATTTTTCCAAAGCTAGCAGGAACCTCAGCAAAATTGTAAAGTAATATCAAAAGCGCTGAAATAACGTATATTGCAGCCATAAATGGTGCTAAAAATGAGGTAACATTACCTATTCTTTTTATACCTCCAACAATCACTAAACCCGCAACAAAAGCAATGAAAATACCATTGATTATTTGTTGNACTGAAACTGTCCACCAAGTAAAAATATCATGCTTCGTGGTTAAAAAGTGATCAGTTCCAACAATTTGAGAAACTTCTGAATAAATTTGATCTGATAAAGTAAAAGATTGAATTGCGTTTCCAGTAGCAAATGAACAAATTANAGCGAACCCAGCAAAAATGATAGCTAACCATCTATATTGTTGGCCCAATCCTTTTTCTATGGTGTACATCGGTCCACCAGCAGTCATACCTTTACTGTCAAAATCACGATATTCTACAGCCAGTGTACATTCAGCATATTTTAATGCGGAACCAAAAAATGCTGTTATCCACATCCAGAACAAGGCACCCGGCCCACCATAGTAAATTGCTGTAGCTACCCCAGCTATATTTCCTATGCCAACAGTAGCTGATAAAGCGGTGGTTAAGGCTTGAAAATGGTTTAAATCGCCTTCTTCATTTGGATCGTCATAATCACCTTTTGTGACTTTAATTCCATGCTTTAAGTATCTTATTTGAGGGAAATTAAGATTTATTGTGGTATAAATACCCGTACCTAAAAGTGCTATTATCATCAATGGTACAGGGCTAAAAATAGGAAAAGACCACACGCTTTCAAAAAGGTCAACTCCAAATAATGCTAATAGTCCAAAGACAAATGCGAAAAAAACAAGTGCTCCAGATTTTTTATTTATCATAAAGATATTATCTANGTTATTAATTGAATGAGAAGTGTATAATTTAAATATTAATTATTANAAAAATATGAGTAATTTTTTTAATGAAAATAAATTGTGGAATAGATGAAGCGGGAAGAGGAGCTTTAGCTGGCCCTGTAGTTGCAGCCGCAGTTATTCTTCCATCAAATGAAATAATACAGGGTTTAGATGATTCAAAAAAAATAACAAAAAAAAATAGAGATAAACTTTTTTTAGAAATAGTTGAACTTGGCGAGGTAGGAATAGGCTTTTCATCTCACAGGGTCATAGATAAAATCAATATTTTAAATGCTACACATCTCGCAATGTCAAAAGCTTTTAGCAATATAAAAACAAAACCAGATCAAATTTTAGTCGATGGTATAAATTCACCATTATTTGAATATGATACGAGACATATCATTGGGGGCGATGGAAAAGTAGATTGTATTGGAGCAGCTTCAATTGTTGCTAAGGTGGTTAGAGATAGGTTTATGAGTATGCTTGATCGTGTATTTCCAAATTTTAACTTTTCAAAACACAAAGGCTATGGCACGAAAGAGCATTTTGACTCACTAAAAAAAAATAGCTTGACAGAAATTCACAGAAAAACATTTACTCCTGTAAAAAATCTTATAAAATCTAGAAATTACAAAGATAGTTTTATGGATTCATCAAATTCAAACTTAGAAGAAATCAATATCGAAATAAATAATTGGTTAAGAATGATAGGATTATTGAATTAATTTCAGATTAATAATATGAAAAAATTTATAAATATTCATGAATTGAGGTCATTATTCTTTTTAGTTCTAATTGTACTTTCTGTTAAAGAGACCATTTTTGAGTTATATATTGTTCCTACAGGAAGTATGGAAAATACGATCATGACTGGCGATATGCTTGTTGGAAATCGTTTTGTTTATGGAATGAAAACTCCATCTTGGATCGGTATTCCTTATACTAGTATAGGCTTTTTCATTCCATCCATTAGATTTCCTTCCTTTAAGACACCTGAGCGTGGAGATGTTATAATATTTCAATTTCCAAGAGATGTAAGGCAAAAATATGTAAAAAGATGTGTTGCCGAACCTGGAGATATTTTNGAGATTAGAGACAAAGTNATTTACATCAACAATGAAGAATATCCACTACCTGAAAATGGTAAATTTCTAATGAATCCATACTCAAATGATTTTCTCCAGCAAGATATTTTTTTAGGAGACAAGGGAAATAAAGATCATTTTTCAAAAATAAATATCCCAAAAAAAGGAGATACAATAAAAGTTAGCTCAGAAAATGCCCAATTGCTTTTGCATATAATGTTGCTTGATGGTCATGAAATTACTTTAGAAAATTCTATGCAAAATTACAAATTTACAATGACCAGCCCTGATGAGCTTTGGAGAAGAATAGGGAAGCCTAAGGTTTATAAACCTTACTATCCACAAGGTAATTTATTAGTTCCATGGTCAACAGACAACCTACCAAGCGGAACCTTAAAAGTTAACGGCATTCCAATTAATGAAATAAAAGAATACTATGTT
The DNA here is from genome assembly GCA_002170005.2 of bacterium TMED144. Classification (GTDB taxonomy): domain Bacteria; phylum Fidelibacterota; class Marinisomatia; order Marinisomatales; family TCS55; genus TMED144. Next base: position 38,870 of record NHGT02000010.1, read on the forward strand.
GAACAAGATTATTATTTTGCTGTTGGGGATAATAGAGATGACAGTTTGGATTCAAGATTTTGGGGGTTTGTACCCAGAAATCATATTATTGGAGAAGCATTATTTGCATACTTTTCACTAGACATATCTTCCTTTCCTTATATTCCAAGGCTTGATAGAATTGGAACTATTATTCAATAGGACTTGACTGACCCTTTTTGACATACGTATTTTGTTTTCNATATTAAGATAATTTATGAAGCATATATTTTATATTTATATTCTCAGTTTGGCATTATTAAAATCCCAAACTGAAGANANTNNAGNTGATTCTNCAGNNNTAANTAATTCTGATAGTTTATCTATTATCAGNTCTGATACTTCNTCGCAGTCGCTNGATATTGATGTCTCACCCATTNTTGCATTAAGCAATCCTNATGAAAATGTAGTTTTAGGCCCTNTAACNCTTGATGCAGGNTANAAAGGATTCTTGTGGGGAANTCCATTCACTTCAAATATCTCAACTAGTCTAAATTTCATTGACGCTGATTCTTTNNCTNACGAAAAACTTTATAGAGGTATGCTTGGTGAGGATTCTGTTGCAATTGTTTATAGTTTTGCTGATAGTGGTTTTTGGAAGGTTGAGATAGATTTTATCTTAGATCAAAATAATTTTGAATCTCAAATTGAAAACTTTAGACGAATCGAAAAAAATCTTTCCTCTATTTATGGGCCCCCAAAAAATATCAATCAAAAAGAATCAGGTGTTTCATCATCTTATTCAAACATCTTAAATCAAAAATTCTCTTTTGCGACATATAGGTCTTCCTGGGACATAACCCCTGCTATTGTTGAATTATATTTAAATTCACTAGTCTTGAATCCTGTAACAGATTTGCCAGTTTTTAGTGGCGATTTTAGTTTTTTAAAACTAGTTTATTTTAATCCTGATTTTATGCACTCTTCATTACCACTGCCAGACCAAAAACCACTACCTTCAATATTTGATATTTATTAATCATTCATTATTTTTTAATAAAATTTTACTTCAGACACTTCTTTTACTATTCGCTTTATCTTGTTCTTATCCTCCAATAGAAAAGAAAAAATTATACTATAGCAAAGATAAAATTGAAGTTTTTTACCAATCCAGAGATATATTAAAGAAATTAGGTTATGAAATTGATATTTTTTCACCTGAAAGCTTTGCTTTAAGTACTAAAAAAACACAAATAAAAAAATCTCTCAGAAGGTACGACTATATCATATTTATTAAAGTTAATGATCATATAGAATTGCATTTAGCTGTAGAAAGAAACATATTTAACAGAGGATCAGAATCCAATATTGGTGATAGTGGCATGATTATAAAACAAGTTGAATCCTATATGCCCAAAACATCTCAAAATAAAATCTTCAAACCATTAGAGATTGAATTTAAAAAAAATGGTTACAAACTAGTCGTTTCAAAGCATTTTCATAAATATTAAAAAAAAATAAAAAAATTGTATTAATATCTTCTCTGTATTTTTATTTTAATGTTATAAATTAGAAAATAATTTTATGGATATCGATTTTAGTAAAAAAGAAAACCGTGAAGGATACCTTCAAGAAAAACTTGACGATCTACTTGATGGTATAAATTCATCATATGGCCAATCTCTTCTTGACGAACTAATGTCCAGACTTGAAATCACAATTGAAGATTTTAATAAAGAAGTTGATGACTTGATGGGTTCTTTGAAAAAGAGCTCGGAGGAAAAAGAAAAACTTATGCAGCAAATTAAAAATGGTGAGCTACCTACAATCGACATGTCTTCGACTCAAGACTCTCTTAGTCAAACCTCTGAATCTCCAGAAGAGCTAAGTGAATGGGAAAAGAGATTAGAAGGAATAAATTAACATAACTTAGGGGTTATAATGTCTGTTAAAGATAAAGTTGTTTTTGGTATATTGTTATTATTAATTATTGGTGCAGGTTATTTTCAATGGCTAGCAAGTGATTTAAAAGTTAAGATGGCTGAATTAAATACTGCAGATATTGAGCATGTTGACATCATTGATAAAGAATTTCGTGAATCCTTGAGAAAATATAATATCAAATTTGAAGGGCGTGGAAAGCATATTAAGAAAGCTCAAGATGATATTATTTCTAATCTAAACTTGATTAATGAAAAATCTCAAGAGCTCAAAGATCTTATTGATGAAGTTCAATTCAACTTAGATGAATATTCTAGAATTACTGATAGGAAGATTGATAGAACAAACAACGATTTGGTTGATCTTCAGGATTCATTCGATGGTCAAAATAGGCAGAATAGAAGAAAGTTCGCTGACATTGAACAAACTTTAACTCAACTTCAAAATGAAATAAATGAGTTGAAGCCAGACGAAGAAGAAGAAGAGGGCGCTGAAAGTAATAACAGAAATAGTCGCAGAAGAAACAGATAAATAAGTAGTATTTTGCTCTAAAAGACTCTTTTATTCAAATAGGCCTATTTTAATATCCTTTCTTGGATATATAACTCAATAAAACATATTATTTTTTTAAATATATTAATACTTTAATTGACTATTTTTAATATTAAAGTAATTATTTAAATACTTTTATATTCAATAATAATTAGATTTAAAAGATTTTGGTATAAGTATTTAAAACTTGATAAAAATAAAAAGGGGGTAGTGTTCACCAAGACCTCGGAACAGGTGAACGCCTACCCCTTCCACATACCAAAGGTACCAAGCCAGCACCTTTATCATTTAAAGTAAAAGTTTAAATGATATTATGCAAGTTTTTTTTAGCTTTGAATTAGGAATAAAAGATAGGCTTGTAATGCTTGTGAATATCTACTTATTTTATGTTTGATAATTTTTTTAACATTACTTCTGCTCCAATATATGCAAAGGATGACCATTGATCTGAATTTGTAATTAAGTTATAAATTTTATATGCCTTTTCAGTTTCTCCTTTTAATAAATAAAAATTACCCAATCCAAATGCTACTGTTATGTTATTCAAGCTTTCTTCTTTAAATATTTTCTTTTCAATCTTAATTAGGTCATTAGAGTTTTTATATAAATTTAAAATACTAAGATAAGAATGATTCTCGATCAAATTCATTTCATTATTAATTGTAATTAACAACTTATCCGCTTTATTTATCATATTTAACTGATAATAGATAATGTAAAGCCAATTAGCTGCGGCAATATAACTGTCATTATTTTTTGACAATTCAATGCACTTTTCAAAGGCCAGCATTGCATCTTTCAATTGTGATTCAAAATAATATGCTAACCCCAAATGATAGTAAATATTACCTTTAATTGTCGAAGTGGGGATGTTCAGAGCATTTGGCAATCCATCCAGTTCAATTTCATTTGATTTGCTACTTGATAGGTTGACCGCTTTTTTTAAATCATTTATTGCTCTTCCAAAACACCTATTTGTAATTAGTCTGTGTCCACGATGTCTATAAAATCTTGCGTCCAGAGGATAGGTGCTGATACCTTGACTAAAGTATTTTATTGCAGATTCATAATTACCTAAATATGCATGTCTTCTCCCAATCCAAATTAAATTATCCGAATTAGGGTTTTGATTGAAATTTTCGTATGCGATTTTTAAGTTTTTTTTAAAAACGTTCTTTGTCTTATTGGGTAGTTTGATAAATAAATTTTTAATTTCACAGGTTTGAGAGTAAGTAAATGAAATTAGAAGAAGTGCATAGAAATGTTTCATAAATAAAATTAGTGGTTTGTGCCGGAGAGGGGACTCGAACCCCTACATCTTTCGATACGCGAGTTTGAGTCGCGCGCGTCTACCAATTCCGCCACTCCGGCATATAATAAAATATTTCATCAATATTACTGAGAATTGACAGCTATGATTTTTAAATATATATTCTCTATAGCTAAATTAAGGTAACAATATGATTACTCCTCAATATTTATTAGAAAATATCAAAAAATACCCCAATGAAAATGCTTTATCGATAAAGGATAGCAGCGGTAATTGGAATAGGCAATCTTGGAAAGATTTTTATGAGCTAACTGAATCAATTTCAAAATCTTTATTGGCTTGTAATATAAATAAGAACGATAAAGTTAGTATTTACAGTTACAACAGAGTTGAGTGGTCAGCATGCTATGCTGCAATTCAGCAAATTAATGCTGTATCAGTAGGTGTTTATCATACTTGCTCATCTAGTGAGGTTGAGTGGATTGTTGGCAATTCAGATTCTAAAATTGTTTTTGTAGGNAACAATCCTAATGATTCNGGNGAAAAAGATAAAATGCCAAATCATCGATTGTTGGCAATACTGGATAATCTAAAAAATGTTGAGTTGGTTGTTTTTATGGATGGTATAGAAAAATTAAAACATAAAAAATGCATCACATGGAAAGAATTTTTAGCCAAGGGGAAAGATGTAGATAGTAAAAAAATATTAAAAAGGACTGAAGCTATCAATGAAAATGATACTTGTTCTTTAATTTATACATCTGGCACTACAGGTAATCCAAAAGGAGTTGAACTAAGTTTCAAAAATTGGTCATTTGCTTTGTCATCAACACAGGAAATACTCCCTTTCAATCAAGGCGAATTATACGTGAGTTGGTTGCCAGGCGCCCATGTATTTGGACAATTAGTTGATTGCCATTTTTGGATTAAAAGAGCGCTACATATGCACATTGTTGACAGTCCATTAAATACAGTTGATTATGCTAAAGAGATCCAGCCACATTTGTTTATATCTGTGCCAAGAATATATGAAAAGGTTTATTCAAATTTAATTAATGCNATAGAATCAAAANCTATTTTAAAAATTGGACTTAAATTACCTATTCTTTCATCAATTTTTAAAAAGAAATTGAGAGAGGCAGCAGGATTTGGTAATGTAAGATTTGCTATTNNTGGAGCTGCTCCTATCAATCCAAATATTTTAGATCTTTTTCAAAAATTAGATATTCCTCTTTTCGAAGGTTGGGGTCTAACTGAAACTACCGCAGGCGCTACTTTAAATTTTGCTGGTAATAATAAAATTGGTACTGTTGGCAAACCTCTTCCCAGCACTGAAGTTAAGGTTGCAAAAGATGGAGAGCTTCTTGTTAAAGGTGACCANATAATGAAAGGTTATTACAATAATCCAGAAGCGACTTCCAAGGAGATAATAGACAATTGGTTCCACACAGGCGATGTGGGTGTAATAGATAACAATGGATTTGTTTCAATTACAGGGAGAAAAAAAGAAATCTATGTAAGTTCTGCTGGAAAGAATATCGCCCCTTTAGTCATCGAAGAAACTATGAAATCTATACCTTTAGTTTCTCAGTGCTTTCTTGTTGGTGATAATAAAAATTACTGCACAGCTTTAATTACATTGGATGTTGGGGTTATTTTAAGGGATAAATTTTCNATGGATTCCAATAAAGTACCAAAAGATCCAGNTGAACAGCTAAAAGTNTTAATTTCNAAAGGCAAAAAATTAGATGATTTTACTAGCAGTAAGGATATATTCAATGAAATTGAAATCAAAATCANNAAACTCAACAATGAGTTTTCTAATCCTGAACAAGTAAAGAAATTTAAAATNCTACCTAGAGACTTTACTATTGATGATGGAGAACTTACGCCCACACTAAAAATAAGAAGAAAACAGATTTTAGAAAATTGGTCATCTGAAATAAATTCTATGTATGAAAAATAAAAAAAGATGAAAAAGATTGGCTTGCTTGGTTGTGGAAGTTGGGGCACAACTTTAGCTCAAATCTTAGCCAAAAAAGGTGAAAACGTTTTTGCGTGGCATTATCGTAAAGATTTTATTGATTCCATTAGCCTTTCAAGGGTAAATCCACTCCTACCCACTATTGATCTAGATGAAAAGATATCTTTCCATCATAATATAAATGATGTTATCTGTGGCTCTGAAATTTTAATATTGTCTGTTCCATCGAGCGCTATGCGAGAAACTTTAGAGAAAATCTCTAAAAACATTCACCCGGAAATAAAAATTGTAAATACTTCTAAAGGTTTTGAATTAAACACATTAATGTCAATGAGTGAAATTATTTTGGAGATTTTAAATATTNATCAAGATCAAATCATAACTCTTTATGGTCCCAGCCATTCAGAAGANGTTATAAAAAATCTNCCTACAGCTATGGTATCTGCTTGTACCAACGAAAGCAATTCAAAAATAATCCAAAGTTTGTTTTCGACCGAAGATTTAAGAATTTACACAAGCAAAGATATTAGAGGAGTAGAAATTGGTGGATCTCTAAAGAATGTAATAGCCATTGCATCTGGCATATGCAATGGAATTGGATATGGTGACAATGCTAATGCTGCAT